>JAADHI010000069.1 GCA_013151935.1 Candidatus Manganitrophaceae bacterium | reverse complement strand
CTTTATGATATGGCGGGAAACCTTTTTCAATGGACTTCAAGCTGGTTTCTGCCTTATCCGGGCAACAAAGTCCCTCACCCCAATTTTGGCAAAACCTTAAGGGTCTTGCGCGGGGGATCTTTTTACGATTGCAGCAATTATCGCTGTGGCATTTCATTTCAAACCTTTAACCGCATTTCGTTATTACCGCAAACCCTTGCTATTTCCGCAGGGTTTCGATGTGCAAAACCCGCGAGATCCAATCACAATCTAAAAAAAGAAAACAAGTAACGATTAGGAGAATACGCATCATGTACACAAAAATTATCTTGGGCCTTTTTTCCCTATTTCTGCTCATGCCCGCTCAGGGTCATGCAAACGAATCCAACTGGCTCTTGTTTGGAGAAGAAAAATTATTCGATCACTACTATGATGAAAACAACTTTATTCGGAACGAGGAAAACGTCATCGGGGTCTGGATCAAAGTAGTTCCAAAAACCCAGGAGGCCATTGATAGTTTGCTCGAATCCCGCAGACTAAGGGCTTTTCAAATGGACGGCTACAAGGATTATCAGTTTACAGTTTCAGCAATTGAAATCGATTGCACGAATAAAACGCGAGCAATGATGGAAAGTCGTGATTATGGCAAACTGGGTCGCGTTCTGGACAAAGTCGGCGCGGTCACACGGAACCCGCGGCCCATCAATCCAAACGATCACCCCTACGCTTTTTACCTTAAAATACTTTGTAAGAAACACCCAAAATAAGAAAAAGTGACCTGACCGAAGCCTTTCAGCATACTGAATAGTTACAAAGAATCTTTATTATTTAAAATATAACCCTGTTTCATGTAGAATGAATTTACATGTCTAAAACACACAAACAAACAGAAACCGACACTCAGCTTTCCGCAAGCATCATGAAACACCGCCTCAAAGGCATCATGATCCTCGACTTGGCCGGTAAGATTAAAGTCGTCAACGAAGCTTTTTCTAAAATTACAGGCTATTCTGACGAAGAAGTCCTTGGGAAAATGCCGACTTTTCTTTATTCGGGACGGCAAGGGGAACATTTCTATAAAAAAATGTGGCATCAGCTCAGCGTAGATGGCGAATGGCAAGGGGAAATTTGGAATCGTCGTAAAAATGGCACGATCTACCCCGAATGGATCAGCATTAGCGGTATTCCAAGTGAGGCAGGAGAAATCATACACTTTGTCGCCATTTTTTCCGATATCACCGAAAGAAAACTCTCAGAAGAGCGACTGGTCTATCTTGCCCACCACGACATATTGACCGATTTACCCAATCACCGTCTCCTCAAAGAGCGGCTGATTCAAAGCATCAAACAAGCCGAGCGAAAACAACAAAAATTGGCCATCCTTTCAATCGATCTTGATCACTTTAAAGAAGTCAACGAAGCCTTTGGACGTACCGTAGGCGACGAACTCCTAATTACGATCGCCAGCCGTCTCAAAAGTACCGTCCGTGATTCAGACACCATCTCACGCCTTTCGGGAGATACGTTTGCGATTTTATTGGCCGAAAGCAGCGAAATCGAACACACTGCAACGATCGCACAAAAAATTCTTCACCTGCTTTCGACACCCATCACCCTAGATGGGCATCGCCCTATCATCATCACAGGCAGCATCGGAGTCAGCCTTTACCCCGAAGACGGCACAGACAGCAAAAGCCTCTTTACCCATGCCGAACAGGCCATGACGCGGGTCAAAAATCAAGGACGCAATGGCTATAAATTTTATTCGGAAGAAATTGGCGCACGCTCCCTGGAGCGTATTGAGTTAAAAATGGCCATTAGAAGGGCACTGGAACGAGACGAGTTTGAGCTTTATTATCAACCCAAATTAGATCTAAAAACAGGAGAAGTTACCGGTTTAGAATCACTCATTCGTTGGCGACACCCCAAAAAAGGCTTGATTCTGCCTGCCGACTTTATTCCGATGGCAGAAGAAACCAACCTGATTATCCCCATTGGAGAATGGGGTCTTCGTGTTGCCTGTGAACAATCCAGACGCTGGCGTGACAAGGGTCTTCCCCCGCTGCGTATCGCGGTAAATTTTTCAGCTCGGCAGTTTCAGCAAGAAAATTTAGTAGAAAATGTCTGTACCGTACTCCAAGAAACAAACCTCGAACCTGCGGCTCTTGAGCTTGAAATCACAGAAAGTATCGCAATGGATCAGGTGGACAAAGGGATTAAAACAATGAACAAACTCAATGCACTTGGGGTACGACTGGCCATTGATGATTTTGGTATCGGCTATTCATCGCTCGGATATTTGAGACAATTTCCTGTACATACCCTAAAAGTGGATCAATCTTTTGTCAAAAATCTGCCACAAAACAAAGACGATGCGGCCATTACAGCGGCCATCATCGCCATGGGACACAACCTAAACCTTGAAGTGATTGCGGAAGGGGTCGAAACAAAAAGCGAGTTGACATTCCTACAAGCGCATGATTGCGACGGGGTTCAAGGCTTCTATTTCAGCCAGCCACTGCCAGCGGAGCAACTCGAAACCTTCTTGAAAAGAGGAACGTATAAAAACTTGCTCAAAAAGTGAATAAGCCTTGCATTAGAATCAGGCCCGGCATGAATTGCCGGGGCCACAGACAGAAACCGTCCGATCAGTGATCGACGGGACACCCCCCGGTGACGGGTGCAGAAGGCTCATCTCCATAAACTTCATGGCTTGGACGGCCTGCCAGAATCGTTTCTTTTCCCCAGCTCGTCACTTGAGAAAAAGCATCTGAATGAATAAAAGCATCAAAGGCTTCTCGTGTCTCCCATTCAGAAACAATCAAATAAGAGCGGCCCTGAAAGACATCTTTGTAAAGATTTGTCTTTGTGTGTCCCGGTGTCTCCGCCATCACATCCAGCACCAATGCAAATTTTTTCTCAAAAGGTGCTTCTTTGCCTTCTAAAACCGCATAATTCATACCAACCGTTACCATGATGACTCCTTTACATTTTATGAGATCGACATTTTTTTTTCTGAGGTTGCCCATGATAAGAATATCTGAGACGCTATTCAAGAGAAATCCAACGATTTACTCGCATATTTTTTATATTTACATTGAATACATTGATTTTTTCGTGATAAGACCGCCCTCAACAAGACACAGAGGGAAAAAATGAAATACACTCAAGCCCGGATCGCACTCTTTTTCACTATCATACTTTTATTCCTTTCAGGCTGTGCAAGCTATCGTCCCACCCAGATCAACAACGTCTGTGCCATTTTCCGGGGAGAAACGGATTGGTATGAAGCAGCACGTGACGCCAATCAAAAATGGGGAACACCCATCTGGGTCATGATGGCCATTATGCACCAGGAATCACGTTTTATAGACGATGCACAACCGCCGCGCCCCTGGTTTCTTTTTATCCCTCTACCGCGTCGCTCCTCCGCATATGGTTACGCACAAGCCCAAAAACCCGCCTGGGCGGACTATATCAAATATTCGGGCAATCGCGGCGCGGATCGAGATGATTTTGATGATGCCATTGATTTTGTCGGCTGGTACACCCATGTCACACAACGTAGACTTGGCATTTCTAAATGGGATGTCTACCATCAATACCTGGCCTATCATGAAGGACGGGGTGGTTATGCACGCGGAACATGGAAAAAAAAAGACTGGCTCAAAAAGGTCGCAAAAAAAGTAAAGAACAAGTCGGCCGTTTATAATGCACAGCTAAAAAGCTGTAAAGCAGAGCTGGATGATGCCATTGATGGCTTGTGGTTTTTTTAGGCAGCACACACGTCATCAGGCTAGTTTAAGGCACCCACAGACATCGAAACCTTGGCCGCGCGTTCCTTTGAGGCTTTAGCAGCCTTTTTTGCTTGTTGATCGGCGCGGTGCAACCACTTTCGGATCCGGTTGGCATCGCCATACTTACTTAGTTTTCCCCAGGAATTAAGCAACACGATGGTCAGTGTGCGATCATCCATCGTAACCTGCATCACCAAACAATGCCCCGAATCGGCGATATAGCCTGTTTTGCTCAGCGAAATATCCCATTTTTTGTTCTGCATCAAACGGTTTGTATTCCTAAACTCAACCTTCCATCCTTTGCGGAGGTCTGTCACATGGTCATGTTTAATCGTCGTCATGGTTTGAATCTGTGCATAAGATTTTGCCGCATCCACAAGCAGAGCCAAATCAGACGCAGTAGAAACATTGCCACTGCGCAGTCCTGACACATCTTTGAAGACCGTATGGTTTAAACCCAAGGCTTTTGCTTTTTTGTTCATTGCGGCAACAATGGCTTTGTGACCCCCGGGATAGGTTCGCCCCAATGCAGCCGCGGCACGATTATCAGAACCCGCAAGGGTAATCTTTAAGAGATCAGCACGTGTCATCTGTGTACCATAGCTGAGCCTGGAACCGGAACCACGCAGCCGATCACGATCTGCTCTTTTTATGTGAATGACTTCCGAAGCTTGAAGATTTGCATCAATCACAACCATGGCTGTCATCAATTTTGTAATAGATGCAATGGGTTGCTGCACATCCTTCTTTCTATCCAGCAGGATCTCGCCATCGGCAACATTAATAATGAGCGCTCGCTCCGAACGCAAAAAAAGTCTTTTTGGATTTAAAAAGGGCAGCAGAGAGTCCGGCGACTGCGTTTGTTTTTGAAGCGCTGTTGATTCTGATTTCGCTTGGGCATGAACCGGAGCCAGAAAAACCAGCTGAAAGGTCAAAAACAACAGCGTTATCAAAAGTGTTTTTAGTTTAATTTTCAAAGAGAGATAAGACGAGGGCATTGACACTCCAAAACAAACCAGGACATTTCACGAAAGATAACGAATTTTTTGTAAAGCGTCAATTTCTAAAAAGCAGTTTTTTCCCGATAGGTACCATAAACCTTTCGAAAAATGTCTGATATTTCCCCCACACTTGCACGCGCCCGGACCGCGTCAAGCACCAAAGGCATGAGGTAGGCTTTTTCTTCAGCCCCTTTTTTTAAACGGGAAAGGCTAAGGCTCAATTTTTTGGGATCACGCTTCAATTTAAGTCTTTTAAGACCTGCGACCTGCTTCTTTTCGACGTTTGCTGAGATTTTAAGTATTTCAATGCGGGTCTCATCCTTTTCAATAAAATCATTCACACCAACAATAATGCGTTCGTGTTGATCAATCTCTCGCTGATATCTAACCGCCGCGCGGTGGATTTCGGCTTGGGGAAAACCTTGTTCAATTGCGGACACCATGCCGCCCATCTGCTCCAGTTTTTTGAAATAAATCTTCGCTTCTTTCTCCATTAAATCCGTCAGAGACTCCAAATAATAAGATCCGCCAAGGGGATCGACTGTATCCGTCACACCACTTTCGTATGCAATGATTTGCTGGGTACGCAGTGCAATGGAAACGGCTTTTTCAGAAGGCAAGGCCAGTGTCTCATCCATCGAATTGGTGTGAAGTGACTGTGTTCCCCCCAAAACAGCCGCCAGCGCTTGAAGCGTGACACGGGTAATGTTGTTGTAGGGTTGTTGCGCGGTGAGGGAACACCCTGCTGTTTGCGTATGAAAACGCATGAGCAGAGATTTTTTATTTTTAGGATGAAAGCGCTTTCTCATTTCCTTGGCCCACAAACGCCGTGCCGCACGGTATTTTGCAATTTCTTCAAAAAAGTCGTTGTGGGCATTAAAAAAGAAAGAAAGACGTGGCGCAAAATCATCCACATTCAAGCCTGAAGCAATCGCCGACGCCACGTAAGTCAGGCCATCAAAAAGAGTAAAAGCCAATTCCTGAATCGCCGTAGAACCCGCCTCTCGAATATGGTAGCCACTGATGCTCACAGGATGAAAAAGCGGTGCTTCTTCGACACAAAAACGAATCGTATCGTTCATCATCGAAAGTGAGGGTGCAGGCGGTACGATCCATTCTTTTTGCGCGATAAATTCTTTGAGAATGTCGTTTTGCAAGGTACCGCGCAGTTGATCAAAAGAAACGCCCTGATCCTCAGCCACCACGAGATACATGGCAAAAAGCACGATGGCCGGGCCATTGATCGTCATCGACGTGCTGACTTGTTCTAAGGGAATCTTATTAAAAAGCAGGACCATGTCTTCGACGGTGTCAATGGCGACACCACATTTCCCAACTTCGCCCAAGGATTTTGCATGATCGGAATCGTAGCCCATGAGGGTGGGCATATCGAAGGCGACGGAGAGTCCCGTTTGTCCATTTTTAAGCAGATAGTGAAAGCGGGTATTGGTGTCTTTGGCTGAGCCAAAGCCCGAAAACTGCCGCATTGTCCAAAGTCGTCCACGATACATTGTGGGGTAGACGCCACGGGTATAAGGGTATTTCCCGGGTTTTCCCGGCTTTCTTTTGGAGGGATCCTTATAAAGTGGGGCGATTTCCGTCCCGGAGAGGTTGGTGAATTTCTTTTTGCGTTCGGATCGTTTCTTTCGCATAAAAAATTTCCACTTTGATCTTAAGCTATTTCAACTTGGGCTATTTCAAGAGGTCTTTCGCAATCACCATACGTTGGATTTCGGAGGTGCCTTCGTAGAGGGTGGTCACACGTGCATCACGAAAATAGCGCTCCACAGGAAACTCTTTCATATAACCATAGCCCCCAAAAACCTGAATCGCTTTGTAAGCTGCGCGGTTACACATTTCAGAGGCATAAAGTTTGGCTTTAGAGGCTGCAATTGAAGCCGCCTCACCCGATTGACGTAAAGACGCCGCATGAAAAGTCAATAATCTGGCTGCATCCAATTCTGTTTTCATATCGGCCAGCATCCACTGAATCGCCTGAAAATTGGAAATCGTTTTACCAAATTGCGACCGTTTTTTTGCATAATCCACAGCCGCTTCAAGACAAGCCTGTGCAATGCCCAAAGATTGTGCGGCAATACCGATACGACCGCCGTCTAAAGTCGCCAAAGCAATTTTAAAACCTTTGTTCAGTTCACCCAGTAGGTTTTCTTTGGGAACGCGGCAATCCTGAAAGACCAACTCTGCCGTATCAGAACTCTGCAGGCCCAATTTTTCTTCAATTTTTTCGACCACAAAACCCGGGGTATTCGTCTCAACAATAAAAGCGGAGATCCCTTTTTTTCCCAAAACCGGATCGGTCACAGCATACACAATGGCAATATCTGCATGGCTTCCGTTTGTAATAAAACGCTTGGTGCCGTTTAAAATAAATACATCCCCGTCTTCGGTAGCACTTGTCGTCATTGCACCCGGATCCGAACCGGCTTCGGGCTCGGTGAGTGCGTAACACCCCAGTAATTTTCCCTGCGCTAAGGGCTTGAGATATTTTTCATGTTGCTCCATATTTCCAAAACGATGAATGGGATCACAGACCAAAGAATTATTAACGGTCATAATCACACCGAGGGATGCCCAGGCTTTTGATATTTCTTCCATCGCCAAGACATAGGTGAGAAGGTCCATGCCAGATCCACCTGCCGCTTCTGGAATAAAGGCTCCCATCAAACCCATCGCGCCTAATTTTTCAACAAGGGCTTTTGGAAACTCACAGGCATGATCCATCCTTGACACGATGGGCATCACTTCTTTTTCAGTGAAAACCCGCATCATCTGAATGACCATCGTTTGCTCTTCAGATAAATCGAAATCCATGACTTTTATTCTATTTCAGCGATTTAGGCGTATCAGGGTCATCATAGTGGTAGAAACCCTGACCGGTCTTTTTTCCCAACATGTCGGCTTCAACATATTTTCTGAGTAGCGGCGCTGGACGATATTTACTCTCACCAAATTCACTGTGCATGATTTCCATAATGTCCAGACACACATCCAAGCCAATCATATCGGCCAAGGCAAAAGGCCCCATGGGATGTCCACCCCCTAGCGTCATGGCTTTATCAATGTCTTCCGGGCTACCAATGCCTTCGGTAAGGGCAAAAATGGCTTCGTTAATCATGGGCATGAGCACACGATTGACAATAAAACCCGGATAGTCTTTTGAGACAATCAGCGTTTTTCCCAGTTTTTTTACAAATTCCTGGATTTGATCAAAGGTTTCATCCGAGGTATGCCAGCCCCGCACCACTTCGACCAGTTCCATTATGGGAACGGGATTCATAAAATGTAGACCAATAAACTGCTTTTTCCGATCGGTGCAGGCCGCAAGACGGGTGATGGGAAGGGATGAAGTATTGCTCGCAAAGAGGGTCGATTCGGGACAGATTTCTTCTAAACCCTCAAAGACTTCTAATTTCATTTCTTCTTTTTCCGGCACAGCCTCAATCACCAGATCGCAATAGCCCAAGTCTTCAAATTTTGAGGTGATCTTGAGATTTTTGAGTGTTTTTTCTCGAACCCACTCCGTCAATATTCCTTTTTTAACCGCTTTATTTAATCCACCTGTAATCTGCTCTTGTGCACCTTCAAGCGCATGCGGGTCGATGTCATAAAGCACGACATGAAAACCCCGTGTCGCCACAAGCTGTGTGATGCCTTGCCCCATCTGTCCCGCACCCACTACGCCCACCGTATTAAAACCCATTTAATCTCCTAATGATTTCGTTCAACCAGAAGCGCAAGCGCCTCTCCTCCTCCGATACAGAGGGAGGCAATTCCGCGTTTTCGCTGGTGATCTTCTAGGAGATGGAGCAGCGTTGTCAAGATTCGACTACCACTTGCACCAATCGGATGGCCTAAAGCAATGGCACCACCGCGTAAATTCACCTTTTTAGCATCCAATGCAAGATCTTGCATGACCGCAAGAGAGGACGCCGCAAAAGCTTCATTGATTTCAAAAAAATCAATCTCAGAAAGACTTAAGTTTGTTTTTTGAAGTAAAGACTGAATCGCGGTAACAGGTGCAATGGTAAACCGCTCGGGTGCAGTCGCACATCCTGTATAAGCCGCAATGCTCGCCATTTTTGGACTCCCCCATTTTTTGATCGCTGCCTCAGACATCAGCACAAGGGCTGAAGCTCCATCACTCAGTGGCGATGCATTTCCTGCCGTCACTTTACCTTTGGGTGTAAAGGCCGCTTTAAGTTGTCTCAGACGGTCAAAATTCACCCGGGATGGTTCCTCATCTTCAAAAAAATTTCGTTCGCCCTTACGATCCTTTAGAGGGAGTGTCAAAATTTCGCGTTTGAAATCACCCCTTTTTTGGGCTTCTTGAGCACGCCTGTAACTTTCAATGGCACAGTCATCTAAAGCCCCACGGGAGAATTTGTAGTCCGAGACACACTGCTCCGCAGCGATACCCATATGAAAATTGTTGTACACATCCCAAAGACCGTCGTGAATCAAACTGTCAATGAGCTTTCCATCACCCAAACGATAGCCCGTCCTGGCACGATCAAGCAGATAAGGCGCATGACTCATGCTTTCCATGCCACCAGCCACCACAATTTCAGCATCGCCCAAAGCAATGGCCTGTGCCGCCATCATGACGGTTTTCAAACCCGAACCACAGACTTTATTGAGCGTGCTACAAGGCACATGTTCAGGAAGACCTGCACCCATCGCCGCCTGACGAGCAGGCGCTTGCCCTAAACCTGCGGAAAGCACATTGCCCATCAGCACTTCATTGACTTCCCCTTTCGGGATCAACGCGCGTCGAACCGCCTCACGAATGACAGCACTGCCCAATTCGGTCGCCGACAAAGAGACCAACGCACCCTGAAACCGACCAATGGGCGTGCGAACCGCACTGGCAACAATCACTTTTCGCATCGTTTTTGACACCTTAGAGGAGGTGAAGAGACCTAATTTATTATAGCATATAGAGATAAAGAGGCCAGAGAACCTAAGCCAAAAATTGGGGAGAAAAAGACAATAACAAAAAAATTTAAAAGATATTTTTCAGACGCGGTGGCGGATTGAGGATGACTTGAGGCACCTCGGAAGCGGTCAGCGACCGACAGACAAAATCGCCTTGAAAAGCCCGGCATCCCATATCTTTGAGGCTGCGAAGTTCTGCTTTGCCCTCAATGCCCTCAGCAATGACATGGAAGTTCATGGCACAGGCAATGGCAATAATGGTTTGAACGATCACCCCGTTATTGGGGTTTTCGTAAACATCATGCACATATTTGTAATTGATCTTGATTGTATCCAATGGCAGTATCTTTAAGGCACTGAGCGAAGAACGGCCACTCCCAAAATCATCAATCGCAAAGCGAATACCACATGATTTTAGCGCTTTCATTTTTTGCACAGCTTCCTCAAAACGACTAAAAACCATGCCTTCCGTCAACTCAAAAATAAGCAAACGAGGATCCACACCCGTCTCTTGAAGAATCCGCTCCACCTGAGCAACGAAGTCAGATTGCATAAAAAGGTGGGTACAAATATTGAGGGAGAGCTGACGAAAGGCCACTTTCTCCGTCGTCCAAGAATGGGCTTGCATACAAGCCTCACGTAAGGTCCAGAGTCCAAGTGGCAAAATGGATTGGCTCTTTTCCACAGCCATCAGATCATCACAAAGCGTGATGCGGCCTTTTTCTGGATGATCCCAGCACAGCACCACCTCCAAGCCGATCACGCTGGAAGACATATCCACTTGCGGTACATAATCAAGTGAAAGTGCTCCCTGCGCTAAAGCACCACTCAAATCACGCTCTAATGCCGTTCGTACAGAAACAGAGGCCTGACGCGCGGCATCATAAAATTGAACTTTCTGATGAGAAGACTTCGCCCGATACATCGCAATATCCGCCTGTTCTAGAATTTCTTTATAGTGGAGATGCTTTTCTGGAAACATGGCAATGCCAATACTTGCCCCCAGGGCCAGTCGGTGTTCTTCCACTTGGTAAGAAAACTGAAGCGCCACTTCTATTTTTTCCGCAACGGTTTGTGCAAACCCAGCTGCGACCTTCATCTCATCATCTAACTCTGGCAGTAACACCAGAAATTCGTCTCCGCCATAACGAGCAGCCGTATCTTCCTCTCGGAGAATTTTACTTAAACGATCCGCCACCTTAATCAGCAAAAGATCTCCAATGGCATGCCCTAGAGAATCGTTGATGGGCTTAAAATGATCCAAATCGATATAAAGCAAGGCCCCATATTTTCTGCGGCGGGAGGCTGTTGCCAGTTTTTTCTCTAAACGACCTTCTATCGCACGCCGATTGGGTAAACCGGTCAGAGGATCATAAAAGGCTAGCCTTTGTGCCTCCGCTTCGTCCTCCTTCATTTTCGATATGTCACGGTACATCGCAGCATAGGAATAAGAATCGCCCTCATCATCAGGAATTTGTGAAATGGCAAGCAATTGCGGACGAATCGTGCCATTTTTATCACGATTCCAGATTTCCCCCTGCCAATGCCCCTGAGATTTTAATTGTCGCCACATCACGGCATAAAAAACCTGGTCATGCCGCCCCGAATTGAGAATTCCCGTTGTCTTTCCGATAATTTCTTCCGGGGCATATCCCATAATCTGCGTAAAGGCAGGATTCACCGATTGAATCACACCTAATTCGTTTGTGACCAAAATACCGTCCATGGAGAATTCAATAATTTTTTCGGCCAAGGCCAGATGTTTTTGAGACCTTTGAAGCGCTTCTGATCGACGCTCAAGCACAGACCTTAAACCCTCAAAATATATTTCCTGCATACATTTCAAGACGGCCGAAAAATTAATAATCCCCATCAAGCGGCCGGCTCGGTCACACACCCCCAGGTGACGGAACCCGTTTTCAATCATGGTCTTTCTGGCACTAAAAACCGTTTCGTCTTTATCTACAGTAAGCATTGAGGGTGTTGCGATTTCGCCTACGGGAGCGTGATCCATTTTACCTGCAAGGGCTCGAATTAAATCGCGTTGGCTTAAAATACCAATCGATGAGGAAAACGCATTTGAATCAGGGAGAACAATAATCGCATCAGTCTCACTCTCACGCATACGATAGACCGCCTCAGACAAGGTGGCATCCTTGCGAATGCTGACTGTCGGCTGCACAATTTCATCCACACGGCGCATATGAAGAAAGTGATTTAAGTCGTGACTCAGAACAATATCCGTCTGATTGATGATGCCCAGACGTCTACCGTCATGCCCCAGCACCAAATAATTTTGGGTTTCATCTCGATTAAAAGCAAGCGTGACATCATTTAACGTCATTGAGCCTGAAATTGTCTTTACGGGAAGACACATCACTTCTGAAATAGAAGTCGTGCACGCATTGGAAGTCAAAAAATCAAAATTGAGCACATCTTTTTCAGTCCATATCCCAATGGCCTGGTCATTTTCAATCACTAAAACAGCAGCGCTCGCGTGCTCAGACATGCGTTCGGTGACACGGCGTAGCGTTTCTGAAGGCTTACATTCAAGGATATGAGGATGAACAACATCTTGTACGAGGATTTTTCGGCTCATCTAAACCCCAAGAAGAAGAGGCGTATTACTTTGCGTAAAATATATTTTGAACAATAAAACGCCAAAAAATTGATATTTAATACATATAGTTACTTTTATCCTATATAAACTAAAGCAATTACCAATATTGTTAATAACATCATACGCTTTTCAAGCTTCAGAGTAAATATGGGTAAGTCTAGGAAAAGGGCCTAATAGAGGACACTCACCTTCCAGAAATGTCAGTTCGCAAAGAACGAACCTCTTTTACTTTTTTGAGATTGAATTTAGACACAGGTTTTGATATTGTTGCGCGTTTGGTAGAGATGCCTTTGAAGGATATAAGGTAATTTCCCGGTTTGCCATAAAGCCGATCATCGCCCTGTAACGCACTGCAAAATACAGGATGAATCACCACAGCGGTCTTTGGCTAAATTCCATAAACGAACGTATAAGAAATTTGTCATGGGATGCTCAGAAGGCCTTTCATGGTTAGAAAGAACAGCACTCATGAGAATAACTGAACAATATTCATATATTATGAATTTGTCAACATAAAAAGACAGTTTATGTCACGTCTAAACGATATTATCGATCGCATTAAAGAAATCAGTCATCTTCGCACAGATGCCGAAGTTGCAAAAAAACTCGGTCTAAAACCCAATACACTCTCTGAGCGTAAAGCCAGAGACTCAGTCCCCTTTGAAGAAATCTTCAGGTACTGTGTGCAGAATGAGATTTATCTTGATTGGGTTTTGACCGGCATCGGCTCAAAACTCAAAACCAGAAACCTTGTACAGGAATCACATACACACTACACGACAGCAAGCCCTGACTCGGGACCTTATGATGAAAAGGTGGGAGAGCTCAAACGCGCCATTGAAACAACAACAAAAATTGCTCAAAGATACAATCTCGCATTAAATGATGTCTCTCTTTCTCTGATCGTCGATATGGTTTACATCCATGCACTGAGCGATGATGCAATCCGTGATTTATTTCGACTCTTATCCGCCGTAAAAGATTTTTGGTCCATCGAAAAATCCCCAGCGAAAAACGTATAAACAGCGTTTCCTCCACCATCATCAAACAAAAATGATCGTATTGACAAAGTGGGAATCTTGAATTTTGAGAAATACGTCTTATTTACAATCTAGGAGCCTGTCAGAGAAATAAAAGATCTACTGCTTCTCCCACAGACTCCGAGGGAAACAGACGATTCATATTTTCAGGAGATTGACGATGAAGTGCAAACGTTGCCAGGGCTTATGTGTTCCCGAAGAAATTGAGGAAAATGGACGTTATATATCAGCGGCACGATGTCTCAGTTGTGGCGACATTATCTATCAAACCCTCTTCGAAAAAACAAAGAAAACGCAAAGGAATACCAAAAAATTAGGGTCTGGCAGAAAAACAAACACACCCGCTTATAAAAGCCGCAATATCAAAAAAATCTGCGCATAAATCCAAAACAAAGAGACTCAGTGCTTAAGATCGTGGCCCATTCACCTTTGTCTTCTCAAAGGCCACCACATGTGTAATCTGTAATTGAAGGTCGACCTGTGAACCGACGGGATAAACAGAAACAGAATGCTGTCCACTGTGAATAATCTGCCCTGAAGAAAGACGCAGCCGATAGTAATTTTCTGACCCTCTAAATTGACGTTCAAGAACGGTCGCATCTCCTTTTGCGTTTGGCCTGAGATCAATATCATCCGGTCGAATCATCACCATGACTTCCGCGCCTTCGATGAAATGGCTTGTATTCTGCAAACACCCAATCTCGGTCACAATCTTGCCCCCTTCAACGACACCCGTGATAAAATCGGCCTTTCCAACAAAATCAGCCACAAAGGGACTCAAGGGCGTGTGATAGATGCCCTCCGGCGTGTCCAATTGTTCAAGACGGCCTTCATTTAAGAGCGCCACTTTATCAGCCATGCTAAAAGCCTCTTCATGGTCGTGTGTCACCAAAACTGCCGTGCTACCCGTCTTTTGGAGGATTTCAGAGACATCCTCACGCATACGCACACACATATCCGGGTCAAGAGAACTAAAAGGCTCATCAAGTAGCACCAGAGCAGGGTCTGGGGCCAGGGCACGGGCCAAAGCAATCCGTTGCTGCTGTCCACCGGACAACTCATGCGGATAGCGTTTTGAAAAATCAGAAAGTCCCACCATCTCAAGAATAGTGCAGACCTTTTCATTTTTTTCTGAACGCGACATCCGACGCAAACCAAACGCAATATTCTCTGCAGCATTCAAGTGCGGGAAAAGGGCATAGTCCTGAAAAACCATGCCCACCCCTCTTTTTTCGGGGGGCAGTGCTAGCCCTTGCTCACTCACAATGTTTCCCTTCAAAAGCACAACACCTTCATCCGGGGTCTCAAAACCCGCAATGAGACGCAGCAGGGTCGTTTTTCCACTGCCACTGGGGCCTAAAAGGGCCAAGACCTCTCCCTCTTCCACCTTTAAAGAAACGTCACAAATCGCAGGAAGTTTGCTATTCGGGTAATTTTTTGAAACCTTGATCAGTTCAATGATCGTCATAAAAAACCTGGAAGACTCCCCCCACCCTAACCTTCCCCCGTTATACAGGGGAGGGAATGTGCCTTTTTTCCCTTTAGCTCCCTTCCCCTGCAAAGCGGGGGAAGGGCCGGGGATGGGGGCCTAAAATCCCCTTTCGCGATCCCGGGCCAATAAAAAGACAGGAATCAGTCCGGCCAATACAATCGCAATGGCAGGCAGTGCCGCCCGCTCCCATTCGCCTTCAGACGTCATTTCATAAATACGAATCGCCAAAGTATCCCAGCCAAAGGGCCGCATCATCAGCGTAATCGGCATTTCCTTCATGACATCTACAAAAACAAGCACAAGTGCTGTCAACACCCCACTGCGCATCATCGGTAAATGTACACGGCGCAGCATTTCAATGCCACTACAACCCAAATTTTGTGCTGATTCATCAATATGCTGAGAAATACGCTTAATCACACTTTGAACCGGATGGTAAGCCACAGCCAAAAAGCGGACTAAATAAGCCAGAAGCATGGCAGCCACCGTGCCTTTTAAGATAAAGGGGCGATCAAGATAAGTCATTGTCTGATGATCCAGCCAGGCAAAAGGGATAAAAATCCCGACGGCTAAAACAGAACCAGGTAAAGCATAGCCCAAGGTCGAAATACGAACTAAAACGCGAATCATGACCGTCGGACGCAATCGCTGCGAATAGACCAGGATCAGAACTGCCGCAACCGTCATCAATGCAGCCCCCCCACCCAAAGAGAGGGAATGGCCTAAATATACAAAATAACGTGCATCAAAATCCTCACCCGCAATCGAAACACTCCAAATCAGCAGTTGCGTCACAGGCACAATAAACGCGATCAAAAAAACCGAAAAAGCAATCATAACTGCAAACCATCGTGTCATGCCCTTCAGTTGGATACGATCTCCCTGACGGGTCGTAAGACTCGTACTGGTATAGCGCGTACGCGCGGTCAGTTTTTGCTCAAGTAATAATAAAATAAAAACAAGCAGCACTAGGAACGAAGCCAGTTGAGAGGCCGCAGAAACAGAGAAAAACCCAAACCAGGCCTGATAGATGGCGGTCGCGAAGGTGTCATAGTTAAAAATAGACACCGCACCAAAGTCCGAGAGTGTTTCCATGAGGGCCAACATCACCCCCCCCACAATCCAGGGACGCGCCATGGGCAAAGCCACACGAAAAAAACCACTCAGACGACTGGCCCCCAAAGACTGTGCAGCTTCTAAAGCCCGTCTGCCCTGTGTCAAAAATGCATTTCGCGCCAAGAGATAAACATAAGGGTAGAGCGTGAGCGTCATGACAAGAATGACCCCGCCCCGTGAACGAATTTCAGGAAACCAAAAACCGTCCTTACCCAACCAAAGCCTGAGCACTGTTTGAAGTGGACCTGAAAAATCAAGCAGACCGATGGCCACAAAAGCCGTCACATAGGAGGGAATCGCCATCGGAAGCATCAGTGCCCAATCAAAAAAACGCCGCCCCGGAAAGTCCGTCGCAGCGGTCAACCAGGCCAGACTCACCCCTAAAACACTGGTTCCAATCGCAACACCCAGGGTCAGCCAAAAAGTGTTGATCAAAATACCCGCAAGCGTCGTCTCAATCAGATGCGCCCAGACATCATCATGGGCGGAAAACACAGAAGAAAGCACAACACCGAGTGGAACGATAACAACTGCGGCGATCAAGAAAGCAGCAAGCCCCCATCGGTCAATAGACAGACGAGGGCTTGTTTTGTTCGTCAAAAAAAGATGCATCTGAGTCACTAAGGTGTAATCGTTTAACGATCGAAAAAACAGGACATTAGAACTTCACCTCTGCCTGAACAAGTAATTCGTTGTTGTCCACGTCTGCACCGCCCGTGTCCTCGCCGTTGATATAATACTCCGTCTTGATTTTAAAACCTGTTACGACTTCAGAAATAATCGCAAGCGTTGTGGTTTGTCGATCCCAGGTCCGAGAATCGTTCGGATTCAGCACAAGATCAACATTGTATTGTTCGTAGCGCAGGAGGAATTCGACAGACTTCAAACGATTCATACCCAGCTTTTGTTTGTAGGAAGGCTGCACATACCAGCCATCTCTATCCATTAAGCCATCTTCCGCCCCCATGTATTGCGCAAAAAGATTGAAGGCTCCCAAAGTGTAATTCAGGTTCACTCCGTATCGACTTTGGTCTTGGTTACGCGTTGACGTCCCGTAACCACTAATAGTTTCCAAATAAGCAATATCCTCATCACTTAAATCCGCCGTATACCAAAAGGGCAAAATATCAATGTTATGCCCCTCTTTAAAATCGTGATTCAGGCCCAGACCAAATCCAATCTGTTTGTTGGCGTTGTTCTCACCATTGTCATCATCATCCGTAGTAATGGCATAAACATTGTCCTCGCTCGCCCGGCGGTCTCTCAATCGTCGACCATTCGTCGCAGAAAAACGCCAGTAAAATGAGCCAGTACGGCCTCCTGCAAACAAGCCCAAATCCTCATCCTGCCAAAAAGCATAGCCTAAAATCGGATAGGATTCCGTCTTCCGGCTCACCTGGATAAACATGTCTTCTTGCCCTAGCCTCACCCAACTATTGAAAGGTAGATTTGAAAACTTGATCCAGACCTCATCCAGTTTGACCGTTTTATCCGGGCTAAACTGAATATCCGCTTGAAACAAGATATCCTCAGTCACATGGACTCTGGGTGTGATCACAATTTTATCAATTGACATTCTGGGGTTTGGATTATTTTTTTCTGATAACTGACCCGGGCCTCCCGGATCAAAATCCCGGCCATTTGACTGAGAGTCAATGATCTCAAGTTCCAGCTCTCCTCCGATTTCAAACTTGGCATCTCTCAGGGAAATAACATTTTCCTCTGCAAAAACCTTGGAGACACGGCCTTGTAAGACACCGAAAAAAAGAGTCAATGTCACAAGGAATGTAAGCCCCTTTTTGGTCAAGGAAAAATTTGAATTGATATTCGGTCTTAAAATAAATTGATTATATTTCAAACGGATATCTCCTATTCATGTTATCTAGGGCGTATCGACATTTAAGATGGTAGGCTCTTTTTCAGTTAAATATCGATACACCCTAATACTTTTCATAAATTTGTTATTTTGTTTCAGCTTGTACTTTTGAACAATCTGAGCAAAGGCCATAGAGCTCCAGTTTGTGACTAAAAATTTTAAAATGGTTTTTTTTCGCAACCTTCTCTTGAAGAACTTCAATTTCTTCATTTTGAAATTCAATGATGCGCTTACATTCTTGACAAATGAGATGATCATGATGGCTCACGTTATAGACCAGTTCATAACGCGCTTGACCATCGCCAAACTGACGTTGCTCAGCCAGACCGCTTTCACAAAAAAGGTTCAAAGTCCGGTAAATCGTTGCCAAACCAACGGATGAATTCTCATCCTTCATTTTGCGATACAATTCTTCTGCTGTAATATGTCGCGCGGAAGCTAAAAAAGCCCTTAATACGGCAGAGCGCTCCTTGGTCACCTTGAGATTATGCCTGGAAATATGGCTTTTTAAGAGTTCTTCTTCTTTGTTCATCGCTTCCCTCTCGGCTATTTCTCCCATTTACATCAAGAAGACTAAATGCAATTCATTATCATAATCATCGCGCATTCTATGGAAGAGCGGAGGGTTTTTCAATCTTTTTATGGATAGGGGACAAATCCTGAGCAAAACAAGAAAGGGAGTTGAAAATATTTAGAAGTGCCCCGATCCCCCCAAGGGGGGAGGGAGATCGGGACTTCCGCTAAAAGTGGGTGGAAGCACCTTTAGCGGCTGCAAAACGGATTTCGGAAAACCAGATAGATCCACCCTTTCTAAAAGGAAGCCGGGATTGAGGTTACGGGCACAAAAGCCATCTTTTCAAAAGAAGCCGCTTCCGATTGCGCCTAGAGACCGCTCCCTTCTGAATTCAGCAATGTTCTGACGAGCAAGCGCTTTTAAAATGATTTTTTGTCGTGAAAAAAGCTTCATGGTGTAATCGCTTCATAGCGGATTGAAACCCAGCCGCTCTCCGTCGTCTGTGGATGGTAATAGCCGAGAATCTGAAGTTTAAAAACCGCTTCACCTGATTGGATCAAATACACGCGGTAATTCGGCCAGAGTTTGTGATCCCCGTCGGTGATGTTGTAAGCATTCCAAGTTAAATCCACAAAAACTCCGCCGGTTTTGTCGGCAAAATAGTGGGCAACCTGATCCTGATCTGCCCCGTTGCTCACCGATCCGGGATCGTCCCCCAGAGCTTGTGCACCGCCCTTGCCGGAACCGCTGACACCGCTGTTTGTCAAGATACGGTATTCCCGACTTGCGCCGTCGTATTCCACCTTTAAATCCCATCCGGGATTCGACGCATCCACTTCGGCCTCTGTGTCAAAATCATAATAAAGCGCCCCGCCCGCATCCCTCGGAATAAGGAAGGTGTGCGAAAAAAGACCGTTAAAAAAATCGCTCCCCACCGGCTGCACCTGCATCTCCAAAATAATCCGGCGCATAAGCGGATCGGGGTCGTCATCGCTGTCCCGGATGAGTTCGGTCACATGAAATTTGGCGTAGCTGTCGCCGGCGGCCGACTTGACGACCCACCAATTTTCCGGCACCGCCGTGACCAGATGCGTCGGGGGCCCGTGATAAAACCACCACTCCTCAAGCGTTCCATCCCCCTGAATCGCGGGAACAAGCTTGTCTATCTTAAATTCGGAGTTATCCGTCGGAATGTCGGCAGCACTCACTATCGTGAAATCAGACCGCTCGCTTTCCGCCGTGGCGACCTCAAACCAGCTACGAATAAAACCGCCGGACACATCGTAGGCCTCAGCATTGTTGCCGGTAAAAAAACCACCCACCTCTTTTTTGCCCGAAAACCCGCCGTTTAGCTTGATGCCAGATCGTTTGAACGCAATGTCCCAGTCGGAAGAATCGGCGGCCACCGCATCCGTCAAATCCACGACCTGCCCCGTCGAAAAATTAAAATAAGTGTGTTTATTCTTTGCATCGCCCGGATTCGCGCCCAGACCGCCGGCACTGGCATCAATCAAGGTGCTTTTCGTGGCGGTGGCCGCGCCGATGGTGAAGGCAATACGCATCCCTTTTTGATAGTGTCCCTCACTTTCACCACTGTCCAGGACATTACAAAACAGCACGTAACTGCCCTCAGGCAAGTCCAAAGTGACCTCTGCCGTCGTGCCTGGTGCAAATTCCTCAATCTCACCAATGACCTGTCCCACGGCATCTTCTTTCACTTGGCCCGCCACCACCTCCAGTGCATCGGCTGCAAGATCTGTTTTTAAAATAACTAACTCATGCACCACTGTTCCGGCATTTTCCGCCTTGAAGGTGAGCTTGCGTGTGTCCCCTTCTGGCTTGGGCACGCTTGTTTTGTCGAGTGTAATTTGCCACTCCGAAAGCGCCGTCGAAACCGTTTCGGGGGCGTCGTTTGTTCCCGCGCTTGGCGTGTTGCTGCTTGAACAGCCGGATAGCAATACGGCGACAGCAAAAGCGGCCATAAAAGTGTTCAGATGTTTCATTCTGATTTGCTCCCTTCTTTTCGTTATCAATTTGGCCGCAAAGGACGCTTGGGTTTAAAGCTTGATGCGTATACCCGCATAAATAAAGCGCGGCGTATTGGGCCGAAAATCGTCAAACTCGGAGCGATTCGGATCCCGGTGTTTGTCCGTGATGTTGTCCACACCGATGAAAAGCGTTGTATGTTCCCCGGTTGACTGATTCAGTTTGAGATCAAAGGTCGTCCAGGCTGGGGAAGTCACAATGTTTTGCGTATCCACAAATTCCTTACTCTGATAAACAGCCCGGATGATGATGTTTGTGCCCCAGTCGGACTGCCCAAAATCCAATCCAGCTTTGACTTGATGCCTCGGGCGCTGAGGCAGCCACTTATCCAGATCCGTGTCTTTTGCCCATAGATAGGTATAACCGGCTTTGAAGGTAAAATAGCGCCAAAACAAGAACCGACCGGAAAACTCCGCGCCTTCTGTCACAGCGCGGGTCACATTCTGGTAATCAAAAATCTGCAGACCCGTCGCCAGACTCTTTTCTGGATTGAGTCGGGTGTCAATCAGGTTTTTAATCCGGTTGTAAAAGAGGCTGATTTCCCCATGCACTGTCTTTCCCCGCCACATTTCGAGGCCCAACTGAAAGCTGTCCGATTCTTCCGGCTGCAAATCCGGGTTTCCGATAATCCGGTAACCCAGGGCCGAATGATCAAAGAAAAAAAAACGCTCGCGCAAATTTGGCACACGATAGCCTTTGCCGTATCCGATTCTAAAATTTACAAAGGCTGCCGGTTTGAACATTAAATTAAGCTTCGGGGCAACAAAAGAACCAAAGTCGCTATCGTTCTGGTAGCGAATACCCGGAAGCAATTCAAAGCAGTCGCTCAAAAAAATATCGTCCTGCAAGTAGGTTTCGATATTTTCCCGTTTCGCACCGGACGTAATTTCCTGAACACTAGTGATGCCAGCGGCCTCATCTCGGACTTGTTCCTGTTTCAGCGTTTCTTCTCCGACCACCGCACCCCATGTCAACAAGTGCATCTCCCCCACGGGAAAATCCCACTGCACTTCTGCACGTGAGAGCGCGATGATAGCCGTTCTCTGCTGATCGATCTGAGGGCTTTCGACGACATCCTGCTGGCTCACATTTTCGAGTCGCTCGTGGGCCACTGCGCCCGACAGACGTGAGCCGTTCTTAAAAGGAATCTTCCCGCCCACAGTCACATGCCATTTATTGACCGTTTCCAGAAATTTTCGTCTGCTGAGACCAAGACCCGGTACCTGCGTCGTACTGCGCCGTTCTTTGTCCTCAAAATAATAGCGGGGTGAGAGAGAAAGGCTTTTTGGGCTTGCGTGTGATGACGTTAATCACGCCACCCATGGCCTCGCTGCCGTAGAGGGCCGAGGTCGCCCCCTTTACAATTTCGATACGTTCAATGTCCGCTGTGCCGATCTGCGTGAGATCGACGGTGGAGCCCGCTGTCGCGCTCAATCGCTCACCGTTCAACAGAATTAAAATCCGATCCGCATCAAAACCCTGCATTCCCACAGACTCTCCTTGTTTGCCGTGTGTACGTCGCAGGATCAAGCCCGGCACATCCTCAAGCGCTTCTTTCAAATCCCGCGCATGGCTCTGTTCAATCTCTTCTCGTGTCACCACCTCGGTACGCACCGGGGTTTCCAAGAGCTTCTTTTCCGTCCGCGTACCGGTGATGACCATCTCATCCAATTCAAGATGCGGCCCAAAACGCTCATCCGCTTCTGTTTCTTCGGCTATCGCATTTGAAATCCCGGAAAAGAATATAAAAACAAGCCATGTAATCAATGGCATCAAAGGACCTTTTTCATATAGGATGTGAATAATTCGTCATCGCTCTCTTTCTCTTTTTTCCGGGCCAGTTTGAACAAGTCAGCAAGCGCAACAAATTCATTTTGCTTAAAATGAAACTGCATGTTACGAAACATCAGATGATAGCCATTACATTGGCAACGCTCGATCACACCGATTTCCGACTTGGCCAAAATAACGGCTTCTTTTGATTCTTTTTTCATGCTTTGATCTCCTTTTTATCAGTCTCCCCCTCCTTATCAAGGGGGAAGGCCAGATACGCCACTTCATTTCACAGTACGGACCGTCGTCATTTTTAAATCATTTTCATGGAAATCCCGAACCGCCCCCGCTATCCCATTTTCCAGCCAGCGAGTGATGACCGGATGCGGCGCAAAGCCCTGTCCATTCATTTCGTAATGCTCTCCTTTTTTCAATCCAACTTCTTTTAAAAACCGCTCATAGGGGCCTGCACCATAAAGCCGGTTTGAAATGAGCAGGACACGACCGTCTCGATTGCCTGCTTCAATCATTTTTTTGAGCTGTATCACAGCGACTTCGCGTTTCTCTGGCCAATCTTCCCGCATAGTCGCAATTTTAATCGCCCGAAAAGCGGGTTTCGCCAAATCTCGAAGTGCTTCCGCATGTCCTTTCATCCTTGCAAGCCAACGCGCGTTTGCTTCATCACTGCCCGCACCGTGGGCCACCAAAATGACGGTCTCATCAGCAGGCTTTTTACTAATTTCTCCAATCCGTTCATGAAGAATTTGAGCAATTTCAGGAGCCTCTTCGTAGCCCCCAAAACTCGAAAACAGAGCCGCACTTCGAATCTGATCCGGGGGAGCATCCCCCTCATGCTGAGACTGCGGCGGGTCATTTGTGAGTGCGAGAATGTAGTCGGTCAAAGGCTTCATCTGTCCAGACAGAGAATACATCCGTACAAAAACAATACGCCGAACACCTTCAGACTCCAGACGGGAAACCGCCTCTTGGATCAAGGCCGGATCCCCCATGCCGTAAGCCATCTCAATCCGATATCGCTCTTGCAAGGGTGCAATCACACGCTCCACGACATCGTTGTAAGGCTGTGTCGCGCCATGCGGCATGATCACCACACCGACTTGGGCCGACGACGGGGGAAGATAGGCGTTGGCCGTCTTTTTAAGCCACAAGAGGAGATTGGGGTGCGGGATGATTTCCTCATTCACAAAATTGAGGTCATAGTCTTTGAATTTGCGCGACA
Organism: Candidatus Manganitrophaceae bacterium; assembly: GCA_013151935.1. Lineage (GTDB taxonomy): Bacteria > Nitrospirota > Nitrospiria > SBBL01 > JAADHI01 > JAADHI01. The sequence goes on along the minus strand of JAADHI010000069.1, from coordinate 1,366 downwards.
ACCAGTGCGTCATTGACATTCGATTATCGAATTTTGGCCCGATGAAAAAAGGTGTGACAATCAGTTGCCCTTTTTTCGCAGCACTCCGAATCACCAAGTCATCCACCGCTTTGTTCTTTGTTTCTTTCAGGGTCGCATCAGCCCGCCGATGATAATAAATCCCAATTTCAATGGATTTAAAAGATCGGTAACGATGCACATAAGCCGTAAGTTTTTCCAGATCGGCACGGAGCGCAGCTTCACCGACTTCATTCATCACACCCATACCCAAGACCACCACATGCTCAGCTTCCGGATTTTGACTTTTTTCCGAAACACGATCTAAAAGGATCTGCGCGCTAAAATGACTTTTCGACAAGGATGCAGCCCATCGTACCCTTGCGCCTGCGGCATAAGCCGGAAGATGCGGCCTGACCTTTTTAAGTACAGGATCGGATGCGGAAAGAAAGAGCGGCAGCACCACAATATCACTCGCACCCTCATCTTTCAGGGTCTTGATTGCGTCCGTGATATACAGCGAATATTCACTCTCTACACCATTGTAATTTGAACCCACTAGGGCCAAAGCTGCCGGATAATCTTTTTTGAATGTCTCAAACAGGCTTTTGATTTCCTGGTTGCCCAAAAAACCGCGATCTGGCGCAAGCACCAGAAAACCGGTTTTTTTCTCTGGGACTGTCTCTCCAAAAATGAGCGAGGTCGTGCTTAAAAGAAAAAAGAGTGTCACACCCAAAACAAATCGTTTTGATCTTTTTTTTCTCATCGTATTCCTCCATTCATGACTTGTTTTTTTAAATAAAATGGCCTCTGAATCCGACCAATTGGATTGTTTCCAGCAGCCGACATGCCGAGCGCGAGTTTAAAAAGCCGCGCCACGGCACAGAACTGCGCAGGGTCGAGATGAAGCGTAATGCCGTCCATCTCGACATGATAGATCCCCCGAGCACAACGATGGATCAGTCCTTCAGCAACCGAAACGAGCACTTCTTTTTCATAGTATTTCTCCATCATGTTTTATCTCCGCACATAACGACTCAAACGATGGAAACAAAAAAAGCCCGAAACGATGATTCGTTTCGGGCTTTGGGGTTTCATACCGCGAGCCGCATTGACAAAAAAGGGTGCAGTCTAAAGACTGCCAGGCTATTTTTTTAGGAACTCGACTCCAGTGAAAGCGGAATCACATGAAAGCGCTTACAGCGTTTACACTTTAATTCGAGTCCTGCTTCGCGTATCCGTGCCATGAGGCTACCGCAAAGACAGCGCAGCTCTTCTTTTGTTAATTTCTGATCCAGAACATTCAGCACTATTTTCTTTTTCACAAGCCATTCGTCGTTTTCCATCACCCACCTCTAATCCCCCAACA
>JAADHI010000113.1 GCA_013151935.1 Candidatus Manganitrophaceae bacterium | reverse complement strand
GCTGACCGAGGGTGAGGATCTGTAAGCTGATGATCGGCAGATCTCCAAAACAGCACACTGGCGATTTAGGGGCAGCTTGTGAGATCGATCTATTTTGGCTTTGCGCTCAACCGTCATCAACGATCGAGCGCTTTGGATGAAAAATCGTTTTCTAGCGCTAGCTCTCCGATCTTGGCATGCAGCGTTTTTAGAGCCGATTCATCACTCTGAATTTTGTCCTGACCACTGCCAAATACAGAGACCGCCTGATTTTGTAGCTGTTTTTTCCAGTCCTGGATTTGGTTCGCATGAACGTCAAATCGTTCAGATAATTCTGCGAGGGTCTGGTCCCTTTAATCGCTGACAGTGCTACTTTCGCCTTGAAGGCTGGCAAGTGATTTCTTCTTTTCCTTCTCACCTGAGTCTCCTTTTTTCGTCAGAATACCTCAGAATTTCCACTTATACCACTGTCTCTTTTATGGGGTCCACTTCTCTAATATTAGGAATAATATCCTGAGGATTTTGTAGGGTGGATGCTAGACCTTCCTCATTTTTCTACGGAACATCTGGTTCCTTTATGGGATTTAACCCTCTCGTAGAGGTGAAGGATGCGTAAATGACGCCGTGACTGTAGACGATGCTTGCGATATAATGGGCCTCGTGTTTGCGTGATTGGGTGAAGATAAAATGGATAGCATTTAGGTCGGTCTTGAATCTATTTCAGAAAAAAATGTTTAGATTTTTAAATGTGTTGTTTGTTTTGCTGGGCTTTCCCCTTATGGTGCGAGCAGAAGTACCGCTGCATCATGTTTTAGAGGTGAGTCTCTCTCCGGCGACAGGTGAATTACAGGTGCTTGATCGCATCACGCTTCCTGAAAGCCTGCAAGTCGATGAGGCGGGGCGTTATCACTTTAGGCTGCATGCGGATTTTGTATTGCAGGCGGTGACTGCGGGTGTACGGATTGAACGTCTCCCTAAAACAGCAGAACCGCTTAGGCCGGAAGTGCCTGTATCGACAGAAGGCCTTGAAGTCGAATTTCCTCTTGCGGTGGCCTCAGTCGCGCCCTCGGCTGACTATGTCATGACACTTCCGATTGGGCTTAAGACCTTCGTATTAAGTTATAAAGGCATCGTCCAGCATCTCCCTGCGGGGGGAGACCCTGTTTCGGGAGAGGGGGCAGATACACCTGGGCTCATTTCTGATTCTGGGGTTTTCCTTTCGGGAAAAAGCCTGTGGTATCCCCAATTTGATCAAGGCTTGATGACTTTTTCGCTGGAGATTGCTTTGCCTGAAACATGGCATGCGGTGACACAGGGCGAGCGCACACGAAATGAAGTGGCCCGTGGTATACGGAAAATCCGTTGGTATGCACCTGAACCGCAGCAGGAAATTTTTCTGCTTGGCGGTGAATGGACAGAATACCGACGGCGTGATGGGCGTATTGAGATTTTTGCCTATCTCAGCACACCGGATCCGGTTTTGGCCAATCGTTATTTAAAGGCCACGGAGCAGTATCTCGAAATGTATCAAAAGCTCTTAGGCCCCTACCCCTATAAAAAGTTTGCGGTGCTCGAAAATTTTTGGGAGACCCGTTACGGCATGCCCTCTTTTACGGTGATGGGTTCAAAGGCACTACGTCTTCCACAGACATTAAAGACCACATATACCCATGCGCTATTACGTAACTGGTGGGGAAATGGTGTTTATGTGGACGAGGCAGCGGGCAATTGGGGGGAAGGCCTCAGGGCTTATCTTGTTGATTACCTCTTTGCCGAGCAAGAAGGTAAGGCCCAGGAAATGCGTTTGTCTGCCTTGCAGCAGTATGCAAAGACAATCGGCATTGTTCAGGATTTTCCTCTGGCTTTGTCTCAGTCGAAGGATGATCCCCTTTCTTACTCCATTGCTCAAACAAAAGGTTTGTTTCTCTTTCACATGTTCCGACAGATCTTGGGGGATCGTGTTTTTATTGAAGCCTTGCGCACCTTTTTTTACGAAAACCGTTTTAAGCGCACTTCTTTTTTAGCACTCAGTCAGGCATTTAGTCGGGCTGCAGAGCGAGATCTGGGGCCTGAGTTGATGCAGTGGGTTGAACGGGCAGGTGCGCCTCGTCTTCGACTTAGAAATATTAGCTCCGAAAAAACAGAAGAAGGATATCTTTTAAATGCTAGTTTGCAGCAACGGCAGGCAGGCCCGGCCTACCATCTTCATGTTCCGATTTCCATTAGCCTTCATGGAAAAAAAGAGACCTTTCAGACCACAGTTGAAATGTCTGAAAAATCTTTGGAAATCGCGCTTGTTTTGCCTGCGCGTCCTATCCGTCTGAAGGTCGATCCAGAATATGATTTGTTTCGTCGTCTGCACCCGGCTGAAATGCCTCCGACATTGGCAAAGGCTTTTTCGGCAGAATCGACGGTGATTTTATTGCCTTCCAGTGCCCCGATTCCTCAGCGGCGTGCTTATGAAACACTCGCAAAAACGCTGCAAGCCGCCCAGCCGGAGCAGATTGAAATCGGATGGGACAATGAATATAAAGGCTTGCCGGATGACCGTTCCATTTGGCTCTTTGGTTGGGAAAACCGTTTTCAACGTACGATTCTCAAACAACTGCGGCGTTTCGGGGTTTCGGCCAACAGTGCGATGACACGCATCGGAGATATTCAAATTCCGCGTCGAGGTTTCAGTCTTGTTTTGACAGGACGGCATCCTAAAAAAGCAAGATATGCTTTAAGCTGGCTTGCAAGTGATCGTGTGGCTGCCATCCCAAAGTTGGCTCAAAAGCTTTCCGATTATTCCGATTATGGTTATCTCGGTTTTGCAGGAGATGCGCTCAAAAATATTGAGAAAGGGCGATGGCCCGCTGTGGGTTCTCCGATGTCTATCCGCATCAAGCAGAGAGATGGTCGTTGGATTAAAGAAACCCCGACGACACTCGTCGCACGCAAAGCGCTAACGACGGCCTCGCCACTTTTTTCAGAAGAGCGGATGCGCCAGGATATTGCGGCGCTTTCGAATGATCGTTTAAAGGGCCGAGGTTTTGGTACTCCGGAGCTTGATCGTGCGGCGGAATATATTGCTTCGGAGTTTCGTAAGGTCGGTTTAAAGCCTGCCGAAGGCCAAGGCCGTAGTTTTCTACAGCAATGGCGTGAAGAAGGCGGTGGTGTAAGCAGTGGCGTAAGCTTAAAAAATGTGGTTTCGATTTTGCCGGGGACGGCAGCGGGTTTAAGTCATGAGTTGATTGTCGTTGGTGCACACTATGATCATCTGGGTTTTGGTTGGCCACGTGCGCATCGGGGAGAGGAAGGCATGCTTCATCCAGGCGCAAATGGCAATGCCAGCGGTGTGGCGCTTTTATTGGAACTCGCCCGCTTACTCAAAGAAGATGTGCCACTCAGGCGGTCGGTTCTTTTTGTTGCCTTTACTTCTAAGGAGGTGGGTCTTTTGGGCTCAGCACATTTGGCCTCTCAGCAAGCGGGTCTACTTCGAGGCCGTATGCGTGCGATGGTTAATCTGGATACGGTGGGGGCCTTGCGTGACAATCGCTTGTTTGTATTGGGTGCGGGTTCATCACGAGAATGGCCGCCGATGTTACGCCGTATCGCTGTGAATACAGGGCTTGAAATTGTCAGCTCTGCCTCAACATTTGGCAGTAGTGACCATATGAGTTTCATCAATGTGGGTGTTCCTGCCATTCAAATTTTTACAGGGATGACGACTGATATTGATCGGCCCAGTGATACTTTAGACAAAATAGATCTTCCCGGTATGGTCACTGTGGGGCGGGTTGTGAAAGAATTGATTCAAAATTTGGCGGATCGGCCCACGCCGCTTTCTGTTGTTCCACTCCAAAAGGAGGTGCCGACCTTGATTTGGGAGCGGCGTGATCGATAACGGAACGCCATGTCTTCAAAAGTCGAAATAGTATTTGACCGAAGGTTTTATGATGACTGATAATCAAGGTTACTCATGAGAACCCGATGAGAGGTGAATATGGATTTTGTTGATGAGCAGAACGATGCAGGTGAGTTCGTGCGTCAGGAAGATGTCTTTCGGTCTTGGGTCACTTGTGATGGAAGCTCAGCGTATCCAGCTGAGCCCAATCGTTATCATCTCTATGTTTCGCTGGCCTGTCCTTGGGCGCACCGTACCGTCATTGTTCGTAAATTGAAGAAGCTTGAATCCGTGATCGGAATGACCGTGCTTGATCCCATTCGCGATGAACGGGGCTGGGCTTTTCGCGAGGGTGAAGGCTGTACTGAAGACCCCATCAATCAGTTCACATATTTAAGCGAGGCTTATATTTCGAGTGAGCCTGGGTTTAGGGGGCGTGTGACCGTGCCTGTGCTTTGGGATAAAAAAACGGCGCGCATTCTGAATAATTCCGAAGATGATATTACGCGGATGTTCAACAGTGCTTTTAACGCATTTACCCAAAGTACACTGGATATTTACCCTGAAGCATTACGTTTTGAAATGGATCCCTTAATCCAGGTGGTCTATGAAAAAATCAACAATGGGGTCTATAAAGCGGGTTTTTCGACCACTCAAGTGGTTTATGAAAAAGAAGTCACGCTGCTTTTTGAGGCTTTGGATCAACTCGAAAACCGTCTTTCAAAACAACGTTATTTACTTGGAAGTCAGTTGTGTGAAGTCGACTGGCGACTTTTTCCCACCCTGATTCGTTTTGATCTTGTCTACCATGGTCATTTTAAATGTAATCTCCGTCGTATTCTGGATTACCCCAATCTTTATAACTACATGAAGGATATTTACCAGCAAACACATATTGCGGAAACCGTGAATTTTGACCATATTAAACGTCATTATTACGTGACACATACAGAGATCAATCCGACACAAATTGTTCCACTGGGGCCAGTATTGGATTTGAATACACCTCATGGTCGGGAGAAATTGACTTAATTTTAATCAGAGTTTCCTAAAATAAGGAGTATTGTATGTCTGAAGCACAATTTTCAGTCGCAGGAAAGGTCGCATTTGTGAGTGGGGCGAACCGAGGTATTGGAAAAGCGATTGCCATTGAATTGCTCGAAAAAGGGGCAAAACGAGTTTACGCCGGGGCAAGAGATGTGCGTTCTTTAAATAATTTAATATCACACTATGTTGAACGATTGGTGCCTATTGAATTAGATGTCACGGATGCGTCTTCTATTGCGCGTGCTGCGGAAGCGACGCGTGATGTGCAAATTCTTGTGAATAATGCGGGGGTCTTGCATGTGGGTGGCTTTTTTTCAAAAGATGCCGAAGAAAACATGCAGCAGGATTTTGATGTGAATGTCTGGGGCTTGCTCAAGCTCTCACGGGCTTTTGTTGAGATATTAAAAAATAATCGCCCCGGCGCTATCGTTAATATTTCGTCGGTTGCAGGACTGGGAAATATGCCCATGATCGGAGGCTATTCGGCTTCAAAAGCGGCAGTGCACAGTATGACGCAAGGCATGCGTGGTGAATTGGCCCAAGAGGGTGTTTTGGTGATGGGCGTCTACCCTGGCCCCATTGACACGGATATGGCGAAGAGTTTTGAAATGGAAAAAGATTCATCAGCCAATGTCGCGAAAGACCTTGTTCAGGCACTGCTCACGGGAGAAGAAGACGTTTTTCCTGATATGATGTCGAAACAAATTGGAAAAACCTACGCGGGCAGCCCGAAGGCGATTGAAAAGGCTTTTGGCGAATATCGAGGATAAAGAGAAAATCTAGGGATTGGGTGGTTTTTTCGGTACGGATATTTTTTTATAGCCCTCTGGAATTTCAAAAAGAGTCGGGTCTAGCTTTTGTACCTTGACATTGGCCAGTTGTAGCAGCAGGTGTTGGTTGTTACTAAAAAACTCCTGACGGATGGGGGCATTGTCGAATTCAATGGCTTCCCAGACGAGCCCACTCCTTCTTGATCCGTCGCTTTCTTTCCAAGAGAGTTTAAACTTATTGGTCATGATGCCTGCAACAGGCTCCTTTGCGAGGAAGACTTTTTCATAGTCTTGTTTTGATTCGCTTGTAAAGTCCCCAGGAGAACCCAAGTGATGCGATTCCGTATACATCTTTTCATCAGGCATCAAGTCCCAGGAAATGGGTTGCTCTCTGTCTCCGCGTGAGATGTTGATTGAGCGTCGTCCCGCAATGACGACCTCCATACGCAGTTTCTTTTTTTGAGAATAGATTTTCGCTGAAAAAATTCGGGGGTTTGCGCCAATTTCACCTTGAGAAATAGTCACAAATTGGTCTGCAATGTAGTCGGCTAAGACCTGTTGTGGTGTAAAAATAAAGAGGAATGCGGATAATAATGCGGAATAAATGCTCATTTTTATCATGATTCTTTCCAAAATAGTAAAGAGAAACTATAGCATTATTTGTTTCGAGTCGGCAATATTGAGGGCATAATGGTTTCTTTTTTGAATCATTTTAAAATTCATAAACGCGTAGAATTTTTTTCATATTCTGATTTTATCTGAGGTGAATCTGATGGTGTCTCGTAGTACAAAAATTGTCGCGACCTTTGGCCCTTCCGTTACATCACCCGAAGTATTGCTCCGTTTTTTGAAGACCGGGGTGAACGTGGTGCGTCTGAATTTTTCGCATGGGAGCCAAAAATCACATGGAGAAAATATTGCGCTGATTCGAGAAATATCAAATAAAATAGCTGAGCCGATTGCGATTCTTCAGGATTTGCAAGGGCCAAAAGTCCGGATAGGACGCTTAAAAGAGGCGTCCTATGTTCTTAGGCGAAATGCTTCGTTTAAACTTTTAAAGGATCCCAGCACTCTAGGGACAGAATTTGCCGCTTCTGTGGATTATCCCGTGTTGTACAAAAAGGTCAAACCTGGAGATACAATCTTAATCAATGATGGAAATATTGTTTTAAAAGTACAGGCGATTAAGCGCGGAGTCATTGACTGTCGCGTCATTGAAGGGGGTGTTTTAGAGGCCAATAAGGGTGTGAATGTCCCTGGGCGTGTTTTGGGTTTTCCCGTATTGACTGAGAAAGATCGAAGTGATCTGGCTTTTGGTTTAAAGCAGGGTGTGGATTATATTGCACTTTCGATGGTGCGCGAGGCAAAGGATGTATTGGAGGTTAAAAAAATCATTAAAAAGGCTGGATGTGCAACCCCGGTCATTGCGAAACTTGAGCAGGCGACGGCCATAGACCATCTTGCAGGCATTATGGCTGTATCCGATGGGATTATGGTGGCGCGGGGTGATTTGGGGGTGGAAATTCCTTTGGAGCAGGTGCCCCTGCTTCAGAAAAAAATGATTAAAATGGCGAATGAAGCAGGTATTCCCGTTATTACAGCGACGCAGATGTTGGAATCAATGATAGAAAAAACACGCCCGACACGGGCTGAGGCTTCTGATGTCGCGAATGCGATTTTTGATGGCACAGATGCCGTCATGCTTTCAGGGGAGACGGCATCTGGAAAGTACCCTTTGCATGCGGTGAAAATCATGTCGCGTATTATTGTGGCGGCTGAAAAAGAATATTTACCCGACAGAAAAGGGCTTAAAAAAGGGCTTGTTGGCATTCCAGAAGCGGTGAGTCAAACGGTGTGTGTTTTGTCAGGGCAAATGGGTGCGAAGCATATCGTGACCTCGACCCTTTCAGGGGGGTCGGCGCTCCGTCTCTCAAAGTTTCGTCCAAAAGTTCCAATATTAGCCTTCACACCTCAGCCGGAAATTGCTCGCCGCATGAGTCTTTATTGGGGTATTTTCCCCCACGAGATGCCTCTGCTGAAACCAGAAGAAACCCTTTTTGAGGCAATGATTCAGCAAGTTCGGATAAAAAAACTGGCAAAAAAAGGGGATTTGCTTGTGATGGTCTCCCAATCTCCCAACCGTGTGTCTAAAACGCAGCCGATTCCCCCAACGGATTCCATCAAAATTCATCAAATGTAGGGCGCAGGCTTTCGTTTTGGAGATGCACATAAAAAAAGCCCCGAGACGCACATCTTGGGGCTTTTTTTGAAACGATGAAAATTAGGCTTTTACGACATTAGCCGCCTGTGGTCCCTTTTCGCCAGAGCTGACCTCAAATTCAACTTCTTCGCCTTCTTCAAGCGATTTGAAACCTTCTCCCTGAATTGCTGTAAAGTGAACGAAGATATCATTTCCATCTTCTTGGGTGATAAATCCGAAACCTTTGCTGGCGTTGAACCACTTGACACGACCTTTGACCATTTCTGTATTCCTCCTGTTTGCGAGTATTGCTTGCATTTTCTGCTGGGTTTTCCCAAGGAACCACGATCTGAACCGAGAGTGAAATCCGCCTGGCTACAAATACTTTCGGGCGAAAATGATGGGACCTACGACAGTATTGCAAGCAAGAATATTTGAACGGCTGGATACTATAATATTGTCAGAAAGAGTGTCAAGCCATTTAAAACCTACACAGGATCAAGCCATTTTGGGATACTTGTAGGCCGTGTGAGAGGGGGCGTTTGTCGGAATATCAAGAGAGGGCGGGAACCTGGGTGAGGTGAGATAAGGCCTCAAGCAGTGTTTTGACGGATTTGAAACGTTTCTCTTGTCGTTTTTCGAGGCATTTTAGGATGATTTTATCCAAGGAACTTGGAATATCGGATTTGAGCATTTTAGGGGGCGTGGGAGGGGTATGTAGGTGTTGATAATAAATATCTCCTTTTGAAAAGGGTGGGCGGTTTGTCAGCATCCGGTAGAAGGTACAGCCCAATGAATAGATATCAGAAGCCATATCAACCTTTTCTCCGACGATTTGTTCGGGGGACATATAGAGTGGTGTGCCCTTGATCGTTGTTTTTTCTTGCATCCCCTCAGTCATCATTTTAGCCAGACCAAAATCCATAATTTTGACGGTACGATCCTTGAGTAACATGACATTTGCAGGTTTTAAGTCCCTGTGGATGACCTGACGCTCATGCGCATAGATAACACCCCGGCAAATTGATTTCATAATTTCGACCCGTTCGTTTAGCGGGGATTTGTAGCGTTCCAAATAATGTTTTAAGCTAATGCCATCGATAAATTCCATCGTGATGTAGATATCATCTGCATTTTTTCCCGTATCAAAAATAGTGACGATATTGGGGTGATTTAGGGCCGCCGCGATGCGGGCTTCTTGCAGGAAATTTTGAAGCACAGCGGCATTTTCCCGGATGGATTGTGGGAGGATCTTATAGGCCACCTGTCGTTTTAAAATGGCATCTTCTGCGAGGTAAACGACACCCATTCCCCCCTGACCAATTTTACGAATCATTTTATAGCGTGTGGGTGTGTTGGGGGCCGAATTCGCTATTTTAATCGAACCTTTCGATTCTATTTTATTTTGTTGTTCCTTTATTTCTTTCAAGGTTTTTTTGAGCAAAGCACTCCGTTGTTTGGCATCTCTGTAGTTGTAGTCTTTTTGTAGAATGGCCGCATAGAGTGCTTCTGCTTCTTTAAAGGATTTTTCTGATTCGTGTAGCGTGGCCAGACGATAATAAACTTCGATATTTTTATCCGAGACGGGGTATTTTGCGATGATCTTGTGCAAACAGTCTTTTGCGGCAGAAACCATACCCCGTTCAAGCAGTAGCTCCCCTAGTAGGACAGAGGCTGAGAAAAAATCTTGGGAATCCGGGTTTACTTTCTGCAAATAAGAGATACAGCGATCCAGATGTCCTTCTTGTTTGAGTAAAAGGGCTGCCGCATAATAGTCTCCGATCAATTCCTGCATTTGCGCGGCACGGTCAAACTTTTTCATCTTGACGTAAAGTTCAGCGGCTTCTTCGAGGCGTCCCCCTCGTTCAAGTGATTTTGCGGCCGCGTCTAGATTTCCATTGGCGAGAAAGAGGTCTGCTGATCTGTGATAATCTCCGGCATGCTGGTACATTTCGGCCGCGCCTGTGGTATCTCCTGCCTTGCCATACATTTCTGCGGCCTCGACCCAACTTTCACCGAGTTCAAACGCTTTTGCAGCTTCCAGTAAGTCGCCTTCTTCTTGGTATTTTTTTGCCATGATCCAATGCCCCTGTTTTTCATCCCCCATGGCATCATAGATTTTGGCCGCTTTTTCGAAAAGGTGTGCAGCCAGATAGAATTGTGCTGCTTTCTCGATCTCACCGGCATGGACGGCTGCATCAGCGGCCTGCTCTGGAAAATCTGCGTTAGAAAAGATGTTCATGGCCTTTCGAAAACGCTTGATTTTTACGTAGAGCGTTCCGCTTTCAAATGCAGCCTGCTTGACTTGTTGTTGTTTTTCAATTGAGTGATTGGATGAAACCACTTTTTGTTTTAAAAAATAGGCTTCGTATTTTTCGGCGGCACGTTCATAGTCTTCGGACAGTTTGTAAAGATGAGCCGATTTTAATTGTTTGCCAAATTTTTCATATTGTGTGGCTGCTTTTTTATATTCTCGGCCCTTTTCGTACATTTCTGCAGCCAGAATGTTTTTGTTACACGAAAGATAAGATTCGGCAGCTTGCAGGTAATTGCCGCCCCGCTGATACATGATTGCTGATTTTTCTAAATCACCGGACAAACGATAAAATTGTGCTGCATCGTCCCATTGTTTAAGATGTTCATGCACCCGTCCGACTTCCTGAAAAGCCCTTACGGATTTGTAGGCGTCGATCGCTTGCTGGTAATCTTGAGCCTGCTCGTAGAGTTCTCCCGCCATGAGGGGATCTCCTGATCGTGCCGCTCGCATGATATTTCTAGAGGAGCTGAGCGAGCTTTCGAGTTGCATGACACGGTATTTTTTAAACAGTGAATATCCCCAAAACATTAGGGCAATCAAAAAAAAGTATGCAATGATTGTGGTCGGAGACAAATTTTGTAGGTAGTTTTCTGCAAGCGGAAGGACGGATAGCAGTGGCGAAAGCAGGTCGTCCTGTACGCTTTCAAAATTCATGATCCTGCAACAACTTTTAAGCGGACATCACCCAAGCGAATGATGTCATGAAGGCTGAGTGCTTTTCTGTCGGCTGGTTCATCATTGACAAAAATACCGTTTGTGCTGTGGTTATCACGAATAAAGAGACCGTCTTTTCCCCAAGCCAATTCCGCATGAAAACGAGAGACTTGTGGGTCATTTAAGCGGACGGAGACGTTTCCTCTTCCCAGGGAGACGGGTTCCTGAGAAAATCGTATCAAAAAGCCCGCCCGACTGCCGTCGAGTACCTTGACCCATAGTGGGAATGTTTCATTTTTTTTGGATGTACTTGGCTCCTCACTCTTTTTATCTTGATTTCTGTTTTCTTGGATTTCCGTACTCACTTTTTCTGAGGGTTGTTGTGGGTCTTGACGCTTGTCAAGCAGGGGAGATTTCAGGTCGGGGGGGGGATGGGTGTCATTCTCGTCTCGTGTTGGTGTCGCGCGTAGGATGATTTGCTCTGCCGTATCATGGTCGTTTGCGGCTGAAATATCTGTTTTGTCAAAAAGCGCTATATGTAGTCCCTTGTTTTGTTTCCCTGCCTCAAGGATTTGCTCTTTTAGCTTGCATGAAGAGGTTTTTTCCGCCTGTTTTTCAGGGTAAGTATCACGCACATTGCCATTCAGAAAATAAAAGAGTTGAATCGTTTTATTTTCTTTGAAAACGAGGATGGCTTCTTGTTCTTGTTTTTTGATCTTTCCCAGTAGCTGTTCGAGGTCAGTAAGCGTCGGGTTGTCAATCAGACTCGGATGAGATTGGCATAAAACGAGGAGACATTTAAATAAGACAGGGCTAAGCTGATAAAGCGTGACCTGCGCTTCATATTGGCAGGATTTTTTGAAAAGATCTGAAAAGAGTAGAGGCCTGCTGTGATCAGCCTCAAGGCAATACAATGCGTACAGTTTGTTCTCAAGGATGAAAAGGGCTGTTGTGTCATCCCCTTCTTCAATGAGCAAAACGGCTGTACTCAGGTCTTCTTTTTGTTTTATGGTGCTCAGTAAGGTCGTGATGCTTTCTGAACGTTTGAATGCGCTAGAGAAGACCTTGTTTCCTTTATAAATGAGATCTATAAACACAATAAAAAGTGTATTTTATAAGTGATTTCTTGTCAAACAAGGCCCCGAAAACAGAGATGTCCAGAACGGGCGTATTTCGAGAGAAGGCCACCCAAAAAAGGAAGCAGTACAGCTTGAATTTTTGGGTCTAAATCTAAGAAGGAAAGGCTTATTGCTTGTTTTCTATTTCTCCAAAACGTGCAGAGAGAAATCGACTTGCTTTTTCCAAAATGGAACGCTCACTGTTGTGGGTGAGCATTTTTAAACCCTCTTCTAGGGGGACCCAACGGGCTTCATCGACTTCGTCATCATGATCACAGACATTCCCACTGAGATATTCGAGTAGATAGAAATGAACGGTTTTGAATATTTTCATTTCTTCCTGACGTGAATAAAACCAGTACTGAATCTGGCCAATTTTTTCTAATATTTTTCCGTGTGTCCCCGTCTCTTCCCGGATTTCCCGTAGAGCTGTTTCTGGGAGGGTTTCCCCTTGTTCGACAGAACCCTTGGGGAGACACCAAATGAGTTTGCCTTTTAGGTTGTGATGACAGATGAGGATGACCCGTGGATGCTCGTCCGTGATTTTATAAACAACACCTCCAGAGGAAGTATGTTTCCTGGTTCTCATGATGTTATGGCCTGTTGTAGAAGGGTGTTAAATTTTTCGCTAAAAAACCTAATTGAGCAGAATACTACCATCTACACAAGAAAATGAACAGCCCTTTTTGAGCAGGGATTTAAACGGAGTACAAAGGTTTTTTCTGAGTTTTAGGGGGAAGGTGTTGGCATCTGAGAGAGCTTATTGCGAAGCAAAAAATCGGCCAAGACAAGGGCCATCATGGCTTCTGCAATGGGGACAGCGCGTATGCCGACACAGGGGTCGTGGCGTCCTTTTGTGACTATTTTTGCAGATTGTCCCTGGGTGTTGATGGTTTCTTGCTCGATTGAAATTGAGGAGGTCGGCTTTAAGGCCAAGCGCAGAACGATGTCGTCGCCGTTGCTAATGCCACCCAAGATGCCACCCGCGTGATTTGAGCGAAAGCCTTCGGGGCTTATCTCATCACAATTCTCACTGCCTTTCATTGAAACCACTCGAAATCCTGCGCCGATTTCAACTCCTTTAACGGCATTGATAGACATCATCGCAGCGGCCAAGACCGCATCTAGTTTGTCAAAAACGGGTTCTCCTAATCCTGCGGATACCCCCTGAGCCACGACTTCGACCAGAGCTCCGATGGAATCATGTTTGGACTGGGCTTTGCGAATTTCGGCTTCCATTTTTGTGACTGCATCTGCATCGGGACAAAAAAGTATATTTTGTGCGATTTGCGCGAAATCGACCTTTGAGATTTTTTCATTGCCAATTTGGCTTACGTAGGCTGTGATTTTAATCCCGTACGCTGAGAGCAGTTTACGAGCAATGGCTCCCGCTGCGACACGTGCAACGGTTTCCCGTGCGGAGGCACGCCCACCGCCGCGATAGTCCCGGTGACCATATTTCTTAAAATAGGTGTAATCGGCGTGTCCCGGACGGAAGAGGTCTTTTATTGCGCTGTAATCTCTCGATTTTTGATCTTCATTGTGAATGATAAAACCGATAGGTGTGCCTGTGGTTTTTCCCTCGAAGACCCCAGAAAGGATTTGAACGGTGTCGGATTCTTTTCGTTGGCTTTGATAGCGATTTTGCCCCGGCCGTCGCCGATCAAGATCTTTTTGTATCTCGGCTTCTGTAATGGCTAGCCCAGCGGGACAGCCATCCACAATGCCACCGAGTGCAAGGCCATGACTTTCTCCAAAGGTGGTCAGTTTAAAGACTTGACCCAGTGTATTTCCTGCCATTCTAGACCGTATTTTCGCTTTTTAAACTGCTTTTTTTGTTGCACATTCTGGGCAGCATTTTTTGTCGGAGGCTTCTGTTAGTAGGGCTTCATCGGTATGTTCTCCGCAAATGTCGCAGGCGGCTGCCGGATATTTTCCGGATATTTTAGGCGCGGGGAGGACGATATGGGAGACTTGAAACAGCTCTGATTCGGGTGCTGAGAGAATTTTGTCGATGGCTTCTTTTGTGAGTCGTTCCAGTGTTGTTTTTTGTTCTGCCGTTGCGTCCGGTTTTTTGACCGCTTTTCTGAGCGCCCGAAATTCGGTGTGGTCAAAGCGATCCCAGTATCGGCAGTAGGCCCGTACGCTGTTTCCCGTCTTTGTATTTTGCAGAATATAGACTGGTTTTCCCACCTGAGTTAGGATGAGGTTGCGTTTTCCAAAGGTACACCCCGTGATTTCCTGAATCGCGTCCAAGGCACATGTTTGATTGCCCACGAGCGCAACCACCTCTTTCATGTTTTTTAATTCGTCGCCCATTTCGCGGACGAGTATCTCGGCAGCGCGATAGCCCACAGCAATATCGAGGCAGAGATGGCGGTGGAAATCAACAGCGTCCTGAAATACTTTTTTCATTTGTGTGTCCTCCTGAATTGAGACAAGGAAGTTCTAATGAATGTACCCATCGGTTTTCAAGGCAAGATTCATGAATCCTAAGTATGGAAGAAAATAAAGTGGATTTGTGCGTGATAATAGCATAAGGCCTTGTTGGAATAAAATCTATTCCCTGGTCCAAAAAATTAAACACAGACTTATTCAGGGCTTCCCCTAATTTCCTTGAAAGGAAAGGATGAGCGTATTTGGTTTAATCATGAAGGGAGATGATGTAACGTTGATTGACATAAATGACACATTTCGGCTGAAAGAAGCGGAGGAAAGTAAATGGGAGATTCGCGTAGTCTTTCACGCGACCGAAGCGACCATCCTGAAGGGAAATGTAGACATCGCCTTCGACAGGCGCTCCAACACTCAATTGGGCACAAATTGTGTAGCTGCTTCCCATTTTCATTACTTCATCCAATTCCTCTTCTGGGTCAATTCTGGCCTGGATGAGATGGTTTAGGTTGATGAGTTCAATGCCTTTTTCTGTTTTGATCGGAATAAATTCTTCATCGCCGTTGAGTAAGTCGCCCAAATTCTGGGGCCCGGAGTGTGCTAGATCATGCAAGCTCAGAAAAACATACCCCTCAATTTTGCTTTGGTCAGAGAGCAGAAAAGAAACACTTCGAATTGCTTTTTCGATTTTATGGTCATTCACTCGAAAGACCTCCTTGGCTTGGAAGCGGAAAGAGTGCCTTGTTGGCCGAAAACTTATGCGCTTCTTCAACCGTAACCCGTTTTTTGTTGAGCAAATTTTGTAAGGCCTGATCCATGAGCTGCATTCCTTCTTTTTTCCCCGTTTGAATGACAGAAGGGATTTGAAAGGTTTTTCCTTCACGAATCAGATTTGAAACCGCGTGTGTGACATAAAGGATTTCCAGTGCCGCTGCACGTTTTCCATCCACAGTTTTGAGCAATTGTTGAGCGATAACCCCTCTGAGTGATTCCGAAAGCATGGCGCGGATTTGTTCTTGCTGATTTGTGGGAAAGACATTGATGATGCGGTCCACGGTTTTTGCGGCGCTGCTGGTATGAAGTGTTCCAAAAACAAGGTGTCCCGTTTCTGCGGCGGTAATGGCCAACTCGATGGTTTCCAAGTCCCTCATTTCCCCAACCAAAATAATATCGGGATCTTCACGCAAGGCCGCTTTCAGGGCCGAGGCAAAGGAGAGGGTGTGTCGTCCGACTTCTCGTTGGTTAATCAAGCTTTTTCGGCTTTGATGGACAAATTCGATCGGGTCTTCAACGGTGAGAATATGTTCTTTTTGTGTCCGATTGATGTGGTCGATGAGTGCTGCGAGTGTTGTGGATTTTCCACTGCCTGTTGGCCCGGTGACTAAGACCAAGCCTTTTTTGAGCTGAGTAAAACGCAATACGGCTTCGGGGAGTTTTAGTTGTTCAACCGTTAAAATCGTTGTTGGAATCAGACGGAAAACAGCACTCATGCCAAGTCGTCCACAAAAGATGTTTGCACGAAAGCGTGATTCCAAGGCGGTCACTTCATAAGCAAAATCAAGGTCACGTGTCTTTTCAAACTGTTTGTTTTGTGATTCAGACATCATTTCCTTCAGTAAGGTCTGAATCTGACTGTGTGAGAGGGGTTTTTCCAAGACGGGGGTTAGTTCTCCTGCGGCTCGCATGAGCGGCGGGTTTTCAGGGGAAAGGTGAAGATCCGAACCCCCTTTTTCTTTTAGTGTTTTGAATAAGGTGTCAATTTGAGGCATCGCGCAGTCCTTGTATTATGAAAGATAATCAAGAAAAAGCTTACCAGAAATGAGGTGATGTGCAAGCGTGGTTCGTTTGTTTAGGTCCAGGGCGGTGTGTGTTTAGGGGGGACTTGAGAAAAACAAAAAAAGGCCATCTCCAGTCCGACTGAAGATGGCCTTTTTTTTAGGAGATCTCCTTTAACAACAGCCCTCTGGTTCGCAACAATTGCTATCTGTATTTTGAGCTGCGTGCACTATGGTTTCGTTTTCTTGGGTGATGACAAAGGAGGACTGATAGGGTGGTTTTTGCAGCTTTTCTGCCGTGTCTGTGCAGACGGAAATGGCTTGATCTCGAGGAAAGAGATGACCTTCTTCATCCATTACAGCTTGCATGGGCCCCAAATAAGTGGCCTCTTGACCGATGTAACGACAGCCATCCTGTTTTTCAAATTTGTATCCTCGAATGACGACTGAAAAGAAGCGCCGTCCTTCGACTTCTTTCCAAAGACTGCGTTTTAAGATAGAGAGCCCGTAAAACCCGGCCTGCTCCATCTTTGCAATGTATTCTGCTTCCGTCAGCGCACCGGAGACACATTCTCCCCAAAGTCTGGGATTTGCACGCATGCCTTCGGGCACAGGTTTTTCAGAGATGGTGTCGGAGACGACAATACGGCCAAAGTTTTTCAAGACCCGCCAGATTTCGACAAAAACCTGTTTTTTGTCCGGCGAGAGGTTGATGACACAATTTGAGGTGATTAAATCTGCAAATTGATCCGGGAGCGGAATATCCTCTAAATAGCCTTTTTTAAAACTTACATTGTCATATCCTAAGTTTTTGCCTACCTTTTTTTTTGCGCGATTGGCTTCGCGCAGCATTTGATCGGTCATATCAACGCCCACGACTTTGCCCGATTTTCCGACCTTTTTTGCGGCGATAAAACAATCAATTCCACCACCAGAGCCCAAATCGACCATTGTTTCTCCTTCTGAAGCGGCGGCCAGGCCTACGGGACTGCCGCAGCCATAAGAAATATCCATGACCGCCTGCGGGATGTGTTCGCTATCGGCAACAGGATAAACATCGGGGCAGCAAAGAGCGGGTTGTGGTTTGTCTGCCGCATCCCCATAAAAATCGCTCACTACACGCCGGGAGTGATCTAGATTTACCGACAAAACACAGGCCGAACGGGAAAGAGAAACATCAAACCCGCCGATTGTGGGTGCGCCGGGTGCGATATCTTCGACAAGAGCGCCTTCACCCATTGCGGAAAAAATCATGGGGCGATCATAACCTGAGGCTGTTTTTTGCAGGGCTTTTTTCTTTGAAAACTCAAAGAGTAATTCCAGTATCCAAAGTTCATAAAATTCCGAAAAAGGATCTTCTCCCATAAATTGACTGCTGTAAAGGTAGGTATGTTCGATGTCGCCTCCACCGCAGAGATATTTGAGGTAACAATCTTTACATTTTGTCTTTTTTTGAACAGTACATTGTCGAATTTCTTCGGACAAGACCGCATTTTGCCAGATTTCTTTTAACGGGATTTCGTCTGGATTTCCCATACGAAGTGCCGGAATACCTGCAAGTGCTGCGGAGGGATAAACCTGTGCATCGGCATAAACACAGAGCGATTCATAGGCTGCATTGGAAAGATCAAGTTTTACACCGGAAGGCCCTAATAATTGTCCTAAAAGGACCTCGTAATTATCGAAGGTCATCTCCGCTTGTTCGCTGAGTCGTTTGACTGCTTTAAAAGCGTGCAGTAAGGCTTGGGCGGGGGGAGAGGAAAGGCGTTCTGTGCCTAAGGCTCGTCCACGATGATGGCTCAATAAGAGGTGAATATTCTTGATATTCAATGCGGATGCAAATTTCACCATCTCAGGTAAGTGAGCCACATTTGCACGATTGACCACTGTGGTCAAAGTGGGTGAAAACCCTAGACTGATGACTTTTTTTATGCCTCGAATGGTTGCATCGAAAGTGCCGTTTCCTCGGATGGGGTTGTTGATTTCAGCGGTCGGGCCATCAAGACTGATCTGAAGTTGGAAGGCATTGGTATCATAAGTGCCCAGGCGTTTGAGGTGTTTCCCTCTAAAGAGCATGGCGTTGGTTAAAATCATCAGCTCTATTTTTTTACCCTCTCTGGGGCTCAGAATATGGTCGATGATTTCAAAAATATCGTCTCGCAAAAAAGGTTCTCCGCCTGTAATAAAAAAACGTGTGACGCCGAGTGCAAGCCCTTGATCGATGGTGCGTCGCCAGAAGTCGGTATCGCCCCCGGATTCTCCGCTTGGAGAGGAATCCACGAGGCAATGTTCGCAGGCCAGGTTACAGGCATTGGTGACATGCAACCACAAGTCGCTCAAGTGATCGAGTTTCAAGCTTTGTGCGCGGCCCGGGTAGGGGGCTTTGAGGAGGGGCGTTTCGGAGATAAAGTGTTTTCTTAAGGCATCCTGTAAAAAACTGTGACAGTGTAGCCAGGCGACACTCCAATCGACATTTTCTGTTTGTGTGTAATGTTGGACGATTTCTGTGAAATCGCGTTTTCCGTCCAGTAAACGCATGATATCTGCCCCGCGTGCATCTGTTGTGATCCAATGCGGATTTTCTGGCGCAATTAAAAGTTTCAATCCATCTCGCGAAACCTCCTGATAAACCGGGGCGAAAAAGCGCGTATCTTTTTGTATGATGTCCGTCATCTTATTTACTCCGTGATCAATCATGTAGCGTATCGCTCCATTGATAGCGCGAATTTCCCGGTATTACTGTAGTCTACCTTACATTCTTGCGTTGCTTGATACAAAAAAGCCTCTTAAAAGGAACGGAATTGTAACAAATTCAGTCAAATCAGGGGAAGACCTAGGGCAGATTGCTTTCTCTTAGGGCTTCAACTATCATGCCTTTCATGGAAGAAAGAAGCAAGTTGTGGTATTTAAAACGCATCAATCTTTTTGCGGAGATGTCTTCCGAAGAAATGGGCGTGCTGGCGCAAAAAACCCGAATGGAGTCGGTGAGCAAAAAAACACCCATTTTTTTTCCGGGTGATCCCAGCCAACAGATCTATTTACTAAAAGAAGGGCGTGTTAAGATTTCTCGTCTCTCGGCAGAAGGACGTGAAATCACCATTGCTTTGCTTGAGCCGGGTGAGATTTTTGGGGAACTGGAAGTCTTAGGCGATGCCCCGCGTGATACTCTGGCCGAAGCCTTGGACGACAGCCAAATTTGTGTTGTGAGTAAAGCTCTTTTTATCGAAATGATGCACAAAATTCCTGCTCTTTCTTTTCGTTTGACCAAGCTCATTGGTTTTAGAATGCGAAAAATCGAAAGCCGTGTCGAAGACCTTGTTTTTAAAGACGTGCCGGCACGTTTGGCGCATTTACTGCTTGATTTGGCAAAAGATTATGGCAAGGATGTGCCGAAAGGTACGCTCTTACAAATCAAAATCACCCATCAGGAAATTGCGAATCTCATTGGTTCCATCCGCGAAACCGTCAGCGCTGTACTTGGGGATTTTAAACGGGACGGCTGGCTTGTCTTTGAAGGTCGCCGAATTATCTTGCTCAAACCCAAACTGATTCAAAAACGGGCAGAAATGTCCTACGCATAATTTAACTTCCTTGACATTCACTCGAAACAGAGCGAATTCAAATTTTCTTTGTAGCCCGGCCCACATTTTTATCCTGCGATTATCTCTATATTGGGACACATGCTGACTTTGGAGGTTTTCACCGCGTGTCATTGTCTTTCTTCAGCGACTGCAAAATTGCTTGCTGAAAAAGCGGTGGCGCGTGTGGGGCGAATGAATCTTGTTTTTCGGGATGAAGTCGCAGATGCGGCGCAGGCCAGGGCGATTGCTTTGATTATTTTTCCCGCATTTGTGATCGGAACAGAGGTCTTGACTGTGGGGCTTCCCTCTTTAGCGCAGTTAGTGGGTCTATTGGAAGAAAAAATCATCGAAACCCGTGACGCTTGATTGCGTTGCGAAACTCAGTAAAGGAGAGATTAGCGTGAAGATAAAAGTATTTGTTGCAGCAGTATTACTGGCGAGTGGCCTGATGGGGCAGGGCATCAGTGAAGCGGGTGGAACACCCAAGGCTTCTGATCAAACCTTGCATAGTATTGGTGAAAAAGTCGGTCATGCATTTAAATTTGAACCTTTTGATCCGCCGATGAAAAACCATCTTTGGATGAAAACGGATGAAGGTAAAGCATCGTTCTTTCATTTTGCGAAGGTGGTTTCAGAATCTGGAAATAAAGTGCTCTTTATTGGAGATGCCATAAAAGGAACGTTCTGTGCAGAAAATCAGCCCGAAATGGGTAAAACCGGATATGTGCATTTTCACAGCGCAATGAAAGCCGATGGACATAAACATGGTCATGGCGGAAAAGCAGGACAAGAAGGCTATTGGCTTCGGCACATTGCTCTGGGTGAGTTTGAGATGATGGGGATCCATTTTACACCCGGAATCGCACATAATTTTAAAGCCACACCCGCCCCGTCCTGCAAATAATTTCACCCTTATTTGTTTTAAAAAAAAGCACATCGGCTTGATGGATCAGCCGGTGTGCTTTTTTTCTGTCTTTCGTCTAGACATGCCCTTGTGTTTGATGCAAAATATGCCATAATATATCCCATACCTGATTCCTGCGACCCTTATTCTTCTGGAGACAGCCTGTGGAAATTTCCGATAAAACCTTGACGGTTATCCTGGCAGGCGGTGTCGGTTCCCGTCTGCATCCCCTCACTTCTGAACGTGCAAAACCTGCAGTACCTTTTGGTGGCATCTACCGCATTATTGATTTTGCGCTTTCAAATTGTTTGCACTCAGGTCTTCGTCAAATCATGATCCTGACACAATACAAGTCGCATTCCCTCAATAAACATCTTCGGGATGGTTGGTCTATTTTTAATCCTGAAATAGACGAATTTATTACTGCCATTCCGGCGCAGAAGCAGACCGGAGAGGATTGGTATGTGGGGACGGCGGATGCCATTTATCAAAATCGGTTTTTGATCGAAAGAAGTGGTGCAAAACAGATTCTGATTTTGGCCGGAGACCATATCTACCGTATGGATTATGCGGAGATGCTCAAGGATCATCTTAATAAAAAACGCGATGTGACGGTCGCCTGTATGCCCGTGCCGCTTGAGGATGCAAAGGCTTTTGGCGTTGTTGAGATTGATGAACACCGACTGATTCGCAAATTTCACGAAAAAAAACCCAATCCACCAACCTTGCCGGATGACCCGAGTTCCGCACTGGCTTCAATGGGAATTTATGTTTTTAATACAAAATCTCTTTTGGATGTGGTGCAAAAGGATCACGGGGTGAGTTCATCTGCCCATGATTTTGGCAAAAATATCTTTCCCAGCATGATGGGCTCAGATATTACAGTCGGTGCTTATGCTTTTGGGGGGCAAAGTGGACGGGTGAGTCCAGATATTTATTGGCGTGACGTCGGCACGATTGACGCCTATTATAAGGCCAATATGGATCTGCTGGAGCCGATTCCCCCCATTGACTTGTATCAAAAGGATTGGTTGATTCGCACTTATCATGGACAATTTCCTTCGGCCAGAATGGTGCCCTCTAGGACGGGAGAGGTGGGTTTTGTCGAAAATGCATCTCTTGCGGGTGGCGATGTGGTTATTGGTGCGCGTGTGATTCGCTCCATTCTTTCTCACGATGTACGTGTGGAGGCACAGGCACTGGTCGAGGAGTCGATTCTTTTTGATGGGGTACGGGTCGGGGCGGGTGCACGCCTGAGACGGTGTATTGTTGACAAACGTGTCACGATCCCACCCGGTGTCAATATCGGATGGAATCGTGAATTGGATAAAAAACGCTTTACAGTTTCTGAGGATGGAATCGTCGTTGTTACAAAAGGATACCGTTTTCCAGATGAATCTCAGGCTTAAGCAAGGGCTTCTGTTATTTAAACTTCTGTCATTTAACGCGGAGAATTTCAAGCGTTTCAATGACCACGGTAGTCTCCGGGCGATCCCGGCGGTCACGTGGTACACGGGCAATTTTTTGCACGATGTCCTGTCCTTCATAGACCTGGCCAAAAATGGTGTGTTTGTTATTCAGATGTGTTGTTGCCCCTTCGGTGATAAAAAACTGACTGCCGTTGGTATTGGGGCCCGAATTGGCCATGGCTAAACGCCCTGGTCGATCAAACTTCAAATCTGAAAATTCATCTTCAAACTGATAGCCGGGACCACCGATACCCGTCCCCATGGGGTCGCCGGTCTGAATCATAAAACCCGGGATAACACGATGAAAAATGATGCCATTGTAGAAAGGTTTCTTTTCTTTTTTGTTAGATTTTGGATCAGTCCACTCCTTTGAGCCATCCGCCAGTCCGACAAAGTTTGCGACGGTTTTCGGGGATTCTTTTTCAAAAAGCTGGACCGTGATTTTTCCCTGGTTGGTGTTAAAAATTGCGTACAAGCCTGATGCGAGTTTTTTTTCTTCGGCAGAAGCCTCTGGAACGAGTGTCATCATAAAGATCGAGACGGCCAAAAATAGATTGAAATAAGTCATCTTGTTTATTTCCTCCAA
>JAADHI010000019.1 GCA_013151935.1 Candidatus Manganitrophaceae bacterium | reverse complement strand
GGCGGGAAAGGCAGCACGGCGGAAATTGCGAGATTGCTGGACTTGCCCGTAATTCTGGTCGTGGATGCTAAGGGCATGGCGCAGTCGGCGGGGGCTTTGGTTGCGGGGTATGCTAACTATCATCGCAAAACACGCATTGCAGGGGTCATCTTTAATCGTGTGGCTTCTGAAGGGCATTACGACTATTTAAAAAAAGCTGTTAAAATCCCAAGCCTCGGCTGGATTGCAAAAAATAAGGCTATGCAATTGCCTGAACGCCACCTGGGACTGGTGCCTGCAAACGAGCGCAAACCCGATATCGAACAAATTCGCCAAAATGTCGTCGCACATCTGGATTTGGAAAAACTGCTGTCTCTTTCAAAAATCCCAAGACCTAAGGCTTCTCCATTACCAATGCAAAAAAAACGGGTTCGCATTGCTTATGCCTTAGACCAGGCTTTTCATTTTTATTATCAGGACAACCTCGATTTGCTGGCGGCCGCAGGTGCGGAACTTCTGCCTTTCAGTCCACTTTCTGACCAGTGTGCGCCCGATGCAGACCTCCTGTATTTGGGCGGCGGTTTTCCCGAATGTTTTGAAAAAGAATTACTTGAAAACAAAACCTTTTGTGAGGCCATCCGTGTATGTCAGTTACCGATCTATGCCGAATGTGGCGGTTTGTATTATTTGAGTCTCATCGGGAAAATCCCCGGCAAGATGCAGATGCGGGATCGCTTGCAACACTTTGGCTATACCGAAGCGACTGCACAGGTCGATAGCTGTCTTTTACAGAAGGGAGAAAAAATCAAGGGGCACATGTTTCATTATTCCCATTGGGAAGGTGTCCCTAATTTATATGTCTTTGAAAAACGGGGCTTATCCATTTCAGAAGGTTATGCGGATGCAAAGATTCACGCCTCTTTTTTACACGTACATTTTCTTTCAAAGCCTGTTTTGGCCTGTCGATTGGTGGATGCGGCACAACGAAGAAAGGGGGGAATTCCATGAAACAAGCTGTCTTATTGGTCGGTCATGGCAGTAAAGATCCCGAAGGCAACAAAGAATTTGAGGCCTTTGCGCAAGCAGCAGGTATGCGCTATTGCATGTTGGACTATGTTGAACCCTCACTTCCGACGGCTTTGTCCCTGCTTGCGGAAGAAGGTATTACCGATCTTGCCGTCATCCCTTATTTTCTTTTTGCAGGAGGCCATGTCAAAAAAGACATTCCCGAAACCATTGACATTGCCCGAAAAGAATACCCCAAAATGAGGATCTACCTGGGACAACATTTGGGTCTTGAAAAGGCACTGCTTGAAGTGTGTGCAGAGCGTTTTGGAGAAACAAAGGGCAGAAAAGTCCTCTTGGTTGGTCGCGGCAGTCTTTATCCCGCGGCCATTGAAGATATGGCAACTCAGACAAAAAACCTGCGGACCTTTACAGGAAATCCCGCGATTGATCATTGTTTTATCGCGCTTGCCCCCCCTGATTTACCGACGGGCATCAAGCGCAATTACTTCAACGCAAGTGAACCGCCCATTGTCGTCCCCTATTTTTTGTTCACAGGCATCCTGGTCAAGCGCATTGCAAAAATTGCTCAGGAACAGGGCTGTGAAGTCCGGCCGCATTTGGGCGCGGATGAAAGATTGATTTACTTGCTTCATCAACGAGAGACAGAACTCTGGCAGAAAGTAGAATAATAGGAGGGAAATGATTATGCAAGCCATTCTAAATCCACAAGCCATTGAGACAGAGTCTTTCCGAATCATTGAGGAAGAGCTCGGTTCACATACGTTTTCACCCGAAATGCTGGCTATCGTCCGGCGGGCCATTCACGCCACGGCCGATTTTGATTTTGCAAAAACCATTCGAATTTATCCAGGGGCGATTGCCGCCGGGATTGCGGCCATTCGTCGGGGTGTGCCCATTATTGCCGATGTGCAGATGATTCAAGCGGGCATCAACAAAAAAGGACTGGCGTCTTTTGGTTCTGAGGTCTTTTGTTTTATTGGAGAAGAAGAAGTCGCAAAAAAGGCAAAATCTTTGGGGGTGACGCGCGCCATTGTTTCGATGCGAAAGGCTGCCACCTATTATCCCGGTGCGATTTACGCCATCGGGAATGCCCCCACGGCGCTTTTGGAACTCATTCGCCTGGCGGAGAAAGCCCAGCCCTCACTCGTCGTGGGTGTGCCCGTGGGTTTTGTGTCCGCCGTCGAATCAAAGGCACAATTGGTTGAAACGACTTTGCCCTATATCACTGCCCTGGGACGAAAAGGTGGCACACCTGTTGCCGTTTCGATGATGAATGCACTGATTAAACTTGCGGGAGAACTCGCATGAAACCGTATAAATGGCACATGCTGATTTGCACCGGTTCGAGATGTACGGAAGACGGGGAAGCCGAAGCCCTTTTTTCACAATTGGGCGAAAAACTCAAAGCGCGGGGTTTGCACGACGGAGATCTGCGTGTAAAACGCACACGCTGTAGCTGTTTTGCCATTTGCAAAGAAGGCCCCATTGTCACTATTCACCCCGACGGCACCTGGTACAACCGTGTGACACCGGAGGTGTTGGATGAAATTCTGGACAAACACCTCAAAGGAGGTGAAGTGGTGGAGGAGCATGTTTATCACCAAGCGTGATCTGTTGATTGAGAACACTGTTGAGAAATCCCCCCTTGCCCCCCTTTTTCAAAGTGGGGTAAAGGCCTGGGATAAAGTCAAAACAGAATTGTGTTCTTCATCACTCAATCACTTACCCCACCTTGAAAAAGGGGGGCAAGGGGGGATTTAAAACAAAAAATACCAAGCTAAGCAATAAAATTGACTTGAAATAAGTCCATGCAGCGATTCCGGGAAGGCGATGTAATTTCGCCACTGCCCCGCAACTGTAATCGGGGACGAGCTCTGCACAAAGCCACCGTTTAATCATCAAAATGGGAAGGCGCAGAGAAGTCGTGTGATCCGTGAGTCAGGAAACCGGGCGTTTGCACAACATACTCATACTTCCCGAGGGGGAAAGAAGGAGCTTCGCATGAAAATCAACACCATTTTATTCGCTATTTCTTTGATCATCACGCCGTTTTTCAATCTTTTGTTTGCAGGCGCGGCTGAGCCCGAAAAACTGCTCAGTTCGCTTTCAGGGATTGATCCCCATACCCTTGTTTTTGTGACCAATCGCGACTCCAATGATATTGCCGTCATTGACACCAAAACAGATACCGTTATTGCACGCATTCCGCTTGGGAAATTTACCAATGCCCACATGTCGATGCTGACTCATGATGGAAAAAAACTACTGGTTTCGGCGACAGGAAGAGATAAATTCCTCATTGTCGATCTGGCGACTTTATCCATCGAAGGCAGCGTGGCAACGGGTGCAGCGCCCGAACATTTTGGGATCACAAAGGACAATCGTTATGCCTATGTGGGCAATATGGATGACGACAGTGTTTCTCTCATTGACCTGAGGAAAGGCTCAGAATTAAAACGCTTTGCGGGATTTCCAGAACCGCATGGTTTCAGCCTTTCAGGGAAAGGGGACAAAATGTACGTCTCCACTTTTGGCGCGCATGAGGTGCGTAGCATTGATATTCCCACTCAGCGCATGGCCAAACGGTTCGCCATCGGCACAGTGCATCGTGCGGCCATTCGAGACAAGGAACGCTACCAAAGTGAGCTGAAAGGGGTGGCGAATCCCACACTGTCTATCGACGGAAAAACACTCTATGCGGCAGATGGCGACTCCGGTCAGTTGGGTATTATCGATACCGAAACCGCCCAAGTGATCTCCACAATCAAAGTCGGAGATGCGCCCTGGCGGGCTTATGCTTCACCGGACGGGGAGTGGATGCTTGTCCCTAATAACGGGGATGAAAGTATTTCCGTCGTCAGCACGCGCACACAAAAAGTCGTGAGTACCCTGAAAGGCGGCCCGGCCATGACCGGGGTAAATTTTGTGCAAGGCGGCAAGAAGGCCTATGTGATCAGTCAGGGGGAGAGCGTGGTCTACGTTTATGATTTGAAAAATTTCAAACAGATCAATCGCCTGAAAATCGGAAACAATCTTGCCCTGGAGACGGCATCCACGACAGCGGACGGCAAAAAGGTCTATGTCGCCTCGTCAACGGATAACGCCATCTATGTCATCAATGGCGCGACAGATCAAGTCACGCGTATTGCCAATGTGGGTCGCTTCCCTTGGGGGGTGACGATTTTAGGCGCCGCGAGTCAGAATTATTGCCATTGAGGGAAGAAATCCCCCCTTGCCCCCCTTTTCCAAAGTGGGGTAAGTGATTGGGTGATGAAAAACAGATTTATTTTGATTCTATTCCAAAGCTTTTACCTCACTTTAACAAAGGGGGGCAAGGGGGGATTTATCATGAAAGGAAAGTCAGATGTCTGAACGTAGGGGTTTAATTATTGTCAACACCGGAGACGGTAAAGGCAAAACAACCGCCGCTTTGGGTTTAGCCATGCGGGCTGTGGGTGGGGGCTTAAAGGTCATCATGATTCAATTCATTAAAGGGCTTTGGCAAACGGGAGAGCAGGTCTCGGCCAAAACCCTGGGTTTTGAATTGCGCCCGATGGGAGAAGGTTTTACCTGGATTACGCAGGATAGAGAACGTGATATCGCAAAGGCTGAGGCAGCCTGGGAATACGGGAAAACCTGTTTATTTTCAGGGAATTACGATTTGGTCATTTTGGATGAAATCAACATTGCCCTAGACTACGATTATTTGAATCTTTCCGATGTGCTGGAAACCTTGGAAAATCGCCCCAAAGACCTGCACGTGGCCTTGACCGGACGCCGTGCAAAGGCAGAATTACTTGAAATCGCTGATCTGGCGACCGAGATGCGGGAAATTAAACATCCTTTTAAGCAGGGGATTAAAGCACAAAAAGGCATTGAGTTTTAGAG
>JAADHI010000055.1 GCA_013151935.1 Candidatus Manganitrophaceae bacterium | reverse complement strand
TATCCAACAAGCCAAATAAATTGGATGTAAAGATAATCCGACGACTGGCCCAGCGACTCCGTAAAAGAATGGCCGCAAAGAGTGCATAAAATCCTGCCGTGATATGGGTCACACCGTCCAAAATACCAAAGCCTGTTGGAATGATGCCCAGGCTGGCTTCCACCAGAAACCCTGCACCAAAAAAGACTCTGAGTCCTTGCGGCATCAAAAGAAATTCCTGTGGTACTTTGAGAAGGGACTTGCGAAGGGGAGAGAGCAAGGTGATCAGCGTAATGCTCATTGCAAACCCTAAAATAGCGATGAGGAATCCGATTTTTGATGTTGGGAAAAAATCAATGGCCGTGACTTGTATGACTGTAAACAGCCATAAGCTCAAAATGCCGGACAAGATAAGCATTACTTTTTTCGATGCACCAAAAAGTCTTAAAGTTTGAACCATCGTAAAGCCCAGGATCAGGCTCATTGAGATGACATACAGGCTGGTGAGATTGTAATATTCTGAATTCATTGTGACCTCCTATTTTGAACGAGCGACAAGCGCTTGGTAAGACTTGAGCATTTCTGGATCGTCAATCGAGCCGTGGTGAGTCACTTGCCTCCATTGTCCACCGATCAATTGAAAAACCCGGCTGGTGCGTATTTTTAGATCAATTTTATTGGTCCCCCTAAAAGCGCGACCCATCTCTCTGCCAGTCACAACAAACATTTCTCCGGAAGAAATAATGTTGTAGTCCTGAAACACAATCTCTACCTGAGTCGGGCCTTCAAAAATCCGAGCATAGACTGCACGAATCTCGGGCCATCCAATTTTGATCCCTCCGAGTGGGTTGGCCATCAGCACTTGATCTGAATTAGCCCAGACCGCCTCCATGCTTTCTAAATCCCGGAAACGAAATACCTTGTAGAATGCAATGATCGCGTTGATTTTTGCATTTTGCGTTGGTTCTTCTTTTCCTGTGATAATCTTCATCCTCTTCTCCTTTTTGTTGTGAACCAAGCATATCGCCCTTGATCTATCTTGTAAAACGATTTAAAATGATATTTATATTCGTAATTTATGATTTTAACGCAAGTAGGAGGCAGATAGAATGGAACTGGCACTCTTAAGAATTTTTAAAACCATTACGGAAGAGCAGTCGCTGTCTGCGGCTGCGGATCGACTCAACTATGCCCAATCCAATATTTCGGCACGGCTCAAAGTCCTTGAAACCGAACTGGATTGCAGCCTTTTTACGCGATCAAAAAGAGGGATGTTTTTAACGGAGTCGGGAGAAAAGCTGCTTCCCCATGCCGTTGAAATGCTGGAGCGTGAAGCAGAAATTCGCTCCGAAATGAAACGAGAAAATTTGCCGGGTCATGTGAATTTAGGTGTACCGGATACTTTCCTAAGAACCTATTTGGCACAAGTGCTGGATCAATGGATTAAGGCACATAAGGGAGCGAAAGTACGTGTGAAAACAGGCTATTCTCACGAAATTGTCAATGACCTCACAAGTCGTGTCATCGACATCGGGGTCATCACAGGCCGCGAACGGCCAAAACAATTTCATCTGATCAAGGCATTTCCAGACGAACTCTGCCTCGTTACACCAAAAAATATCGGGCAAAAAGATTTAAAAAAACTCGGCGCATTACAAGCCATGCGACTTGGAGATGCCTGTTTTTTCGGGCAAGCCGTTATGGAAATCAGCACAAAATATGGTTCGGGCCTGCAAGCCCAGGCAAACTTGTTTTCAATTGAATCCATCCTGCAATGTATTCAGGTCGGCCTTGGATATTCTGTCTTCCCGCGTTCATTGATCGAAAAACACCCGATGACATCGGGCGTCGCCGTACATGATTATCCGGGACGAAAGAAATTTTCTTATTTTAAAGTTTGTCTACATTCCCGTGCAGACAGTCAACTGGTTCGAGAGCTTTCAAAATACCTATAGACAATTAAACGAATGCAGTAAACAGACACAAACGCGGGTACTATTAATCGTATTTTTCAGTAAATTTTTGTGAGAAATTAAGGCGTGTCGATCATCAAATACCTTCTGATTGACACCTGGATAATCACCGCACCTTCGCCATACT
Organism: Candidatus Manganitrophaceae bacterium; assembly: GCA_013151935.1. GTDB lineage: Bacteria > Nitrospirota > Nitrospiria > SBBL01 > JAADHI01 > JAADHI01. The sequence continues at coordinate 2,873 of JAADHI010000055.1, read as the reverse complement.
GCTACCCTACATTACCGGACTCAGAGATCTGTATTTAGAGATGAAGATGCCGGAGGCCGCCGAAGCAGAATACGCCATCACACAGGCTTTACATTTGGGCACACAAAATGCCGAGATTTTGATTTAAGACAAGCGCATATCGCAAAACAGCCTTACACGGATTTGCCAACAAGCTCCGAAATCAATCGTGGCGATGCCTTTACCGCACTCATGAGTAAGACAAGACCTATCGGTCAAAATTTGCTCTTTGTGTTAATGGCGGCTTTTGCTTTAGGTGCCGCCCATTCCCTCTCCCCCGGTCATGGCAAAACCTTGGTCGCAGCCTACCTCGTGAGATCACAAGGCACCTTTTGGCACGCTCTGATTTTGGGTATTACCGTCACCTTTTCTCATACCATCGGGGTGTTTCTCTTGGGCTTTGTCACACTTTACCTTTCCGATTATATTTTTCCGGAACAGCTTTATCCCTGGCTGAGTCGCTTATCGGGGCTAACGATTTTGATGATTGGGCTTTATATTTTCAAACAACGCTGGATCGCTTTCAAAAATCCTTTGTCCGCTCACAAACACGGACACGATCACAGTCATACACATACGCACAACCATGGGCATCATCATGAAAAGAAAGGCACACTCAAACGGATATTGGGTCTCGATATCAGCGGTGGCATCATCCCTTGCTCCTCTGCTTTGGTGGTTTTGTTGAGTGCTGTGGCTTTTCACCAGGTTTCGGTCTGTTATTGATTGTGGCTTTCAGTGCAGGGCTTGCAGCGACGCTTGTATTTGTTGGCCTTTCGGTCGTTTATCTTGGAAGTGTTTTTAAAGGTTCAAATCGTTTCAGTCCCGTGATGCGGTTTTTAGCACCTGCTTCAGCTTCGGGGATGGCCATGCTGGGCGGCTTGATTGCTATTGGCGGATAGAGGGATCTATTTCTGGCTGTCGTTTTTATCAGAGCCAAATAATTTCTCTATTTCTTTATCGTAGAAGATCTTTGTCATTTCATTGGAAGGAAACATGAGTTCTATTTTATACTCGCTAAGGGTAACATCTTGAATCGTGCTCAACTGAGATATAATGGAGAAAAATGATAGCTCTCTCTTATATGCCCTAAACTGAATTGACAAAAATGCTTGGCTATCATGGAAGCAATACACTTCATCATTTTTAGATAGCCGCAAACTTAACCTTTTCTCTAGATTTTCCAGCCTTGCTGACTTGCACGACCTACTTATTTCGTGTCTCAAACGCGTTAATACTGCGCGTATGGATTCATCCCAATTGATGATTTTGGATTTTTCCTGGCTATCTTGGATGAGCGCTTCAACTAAATTGCTTTGTCCAGAAAACCCAATCTCAGACATCAGTGATTTGACTGATTTATTTGCTCTAACAATATCCCAGGTTTGATTCAGAACAATCGCCGGGTAAGGCATGTGATTCGTAATCATTTGCTCGATGGCATCAACTACCGGCCTTAGCGCTACATCGTCAAATGACAGTTCAGTATATACAGACGCATAACCGGATGAATGCAGAGCCCTATTGATTTCCTGCTTAGGAAGTTCGAGAAACTCACCAATCTTGACAAGCATCTGTCTACTAGGGATAGAACGCCCCGTTTCCATAAAACTGATATGCCTTGCAGATACGCCAAGCTCCAGTGATAACTGGAGCTGACTATATCTCCCCTGTTTTCTCCAAGCTTTGAGTATGGTGCCAACGGCCTTGCTCATGCCCTAACCCCCTTTCTTATAAAAAATTACCTGAGAGGTAATTGCCCCATATTACAACAGGCGATATATTGGTTCTCTATGTTATCAGGAGGTTCTTATGTCTTTACATGCTCGCGCCAAATTCTTGTTTGTTGTTTCCATCATCTTTGGTCTTTATTCTTTTTTATGGGGCCTCGCCCCATTTCCAACGGTGAATTTTCCCGCCAGATTGATTCTGGACGCCGCTGATTGGCCCATTGATAATTTATCTACAGAGCTAGATAGAAATACAATGTTTCTGTCTGCCATTGGCGCAGGCTTGCTAAGGGCCATTTCCATCTTTCTAGGAAAGATAGTCGTTCCTGCGGTTAAGGAAGGAAACAAATCAATCATCAATGCCACAATACTCGCAATGAGCGTTTGGTACACAATTGATGGCATTGGTTCAATCGCTGCGGGAGTAAGTCAGAATGTTATTTTTAATTCCATATATCTCGTTTTGGTACTCATTCCCCTCGTCGGGATCAAGGAGAACAAAACCTGAGGGATCATTGTTAGATTTAATGACGAGCAGTTTTTGAGCCTGTAAAATAAATTGAGACCTCTTATTTTTTTGCTTGCCTGTCAAATGGAAGAAAAATCCCAGCCATCATGCCGCCGTTGATTTGCATTTGCAATCGTTTACCAACCGTATCATTTTCTCCTTTGATGAGAATAGGCAACTCCATCGTTTCTTCTTCGTTCAACTCATCGGTCAGCACTTTGACAGTGACAGGGACGGTAATCTCATCGGTGAGATACATTTTTGCACTTATAAATTCCAGTTCTAGACCTTTTTTATAAATCCAATACCCGTCATCTCGTACACGCACATTCCCTCTTATTTCGGCCTGCACATTCAGATTGCTATCACGTTTTGTTTCATGCGTGACCAGCAAGCCTTTTTCATTCGCAATGATGAGATCATTGATAATGATGATAACACCCTCTACTTTTCTCGTATCACCATCAGATTTCTCAGCAAAAGTCGAACTCGGAACCACAATAATGCTCAAGATAAACACCATAAACAAAACCCATGAACTTTTTAAAAATACTTTCACCCCTCACTACTCCTTTATCTTTTTTTTAAGATGAGTCCCTTAAAATCAGCACATTATT
>JAADHI010000042.1 GCA_013151935.1 Candidatus Manganitrophaceae bacterium | reverse complement strand
ATACTTCCACCGCCGCCACCGCGAATAGATTCGCCGTGTGCCCAGACCTGCGTTGTACTCATGGCGATAAAAAGCCCTAAAAAACCACCTAAAACTCCACGAACAATTTGCTTGAATTTCATAGATGTATCCTCCACTTATTCTAAAACGAAAGCCTGAGAAACCGGCTGTGTTCATCACATGCTCTTGCTCTGATTTAATTTATTAACCAGAGTGTTCCGAGCTAAAGCGTGGCGGTGGACCTCGCACATGGATATCTCGCCAAAGGGAGGGCGTTTTGCTTTGATGAGAACTTATCCTATATCGTCGAAAAATGAGAGAATCTTGTTTCGGAGTTGTTTCAAGTTTGAAGTTTATGAGAAAAAATTGTTCGGAATGATCATGTCCCGTGGCATCTGACGCAGATTGAAGGCGTGTTTCCCTGTTTCTTAAATGACCTTGTTTTGAGGGACTCCGATGAGACTCTTTATCAGGATGTTTGTAATGATCTAAATCATCAGCGCCCCCCCCTGTCAAGAGTTTGCCCCAAACACCTGCATGCTGGTGCTCTTCCTTGCCACCCTCATGGTGATGGTGAACGCTCACGAAACGGGGAAGGGAGATCTGTACCCCAAATGAAATCAGCAAAAATAAACCAGAAAAGCCCATGGCCCATCTTGAATAAATTTTCCCTATTTTTCTTGGTATCTCCATATTCATGCGTCTCGCTAGGACAGCCGTGTTACGGTTTAAGAAATGATAGCACAAAAAAGGTCATTGTCAAGAATGTGTCTTTGTTTAAGGCTTTTTCCAGGAAGATATTCCTAGATTTTACGAGAAGATAACTGAATATATCTATTTGTTTTACAATGGTTTTTTGTTGATTTGTAAAATAAATTTCTTCCGAGTTTGACTAAGCTCTCCCTCATAAGGAAAGTGCTTAATTTTGGCTTATTTTTAGGAATTTAGGTCCTGGCACAGAGGCAAAAAAGAGAGGAAATACAAATATTCACGAGTATTTCCTCTCTTTTTTCAGCTAAGATCTCTGGTTTTAATGTGCGTGTTCGTGTGCCTCAACTTCATGTCCGGCATGATCGTGCTGGTGTTCAGAGAGCTCGCGTTCCTCGTGCTGATGATCATGAGCCTCACCGTTTGTATGTGTGTGGCCATGATCGTGCTGATGTGCGTGTGCGTGCTCATGATCGTGGTCATGACCATGTTCATGTTTTGTACCGTCTGCATGTGCATGTCCGTGCTCGTGTTGATGTTTATGCTGTGTGTCGTGCTCGTGAGAATGTTCGTGCGTTCCGTCCATTGATCTTCCTCCTTGGTTTTGGGATAAAATCTGCTTACAGCACCTTCATTTTTAAGGTAGCAGGGGAAGTTTCATCAGTCAATTTTAGGAAGCTCTAAATAAACCAACAAGAAATTCATAACTTATCCAGAATTTCTTTACTTCTCTTATAGAGAGAGTGCGAGGGAGGGAGAAGGATTTAAATTGAGCGGTGCAAAAATGCTGCGGTCGAATTGAGTACAAGCTGCCATGGCAATCATCGCCCCGTTATCCGTACAGTAGCGTGCAGATGGAATGTGAGACGCGAGGCCATGTCTTTCGGCCTCTTTTTTGATCCATTCTCTCAAAAGACTGTTTGATGCAACACCGCCGCAAACGATGATACTCTCCACCTTTTCTTTTTTTGCAGCCAGGAGGGTTTTTTCCACGAGACTGCCGACGATGGCGTCCTGAAAACCAGCACAAATATCTGCCTGAAAATTAGGCGCTTCTTTTTCAGCGGCGGGCATTTTTTCCAAACGTTGCCTGAGGGCCGTTTTTAAGCCGCTGAAACTAAAATTTGTATGTTCTTTTGAGCGATAGGGCCGTGTAAAGGGATATTTTTGCACATCCCCTTTTTTAGCGAGACGATCAATGATCGGCCCTCCCGGATAACCGAGACCTAACATCCGCGCCCCTTTGTCGAAGGCTTCTCCTGCGGCATCGTCCACCGTTCGACCGATGAGGCGATGGCTGCCGCGTTTAAGCATCGCATAAAGATTCGTGTGTCCACCGGAGACGACCAATGCAACCGCAGGAAAGACAATATCTGGATGTTCGATAAAAGCGGCACTGATATGGCCTTCGAGATGATGAACCGCTAAAAGCGGTTTACCCAGCGCATAGGCCAAAGATTTTGCGAAAGAAACCCCCACAAGCAATGCGCCGATTAGACCGGGTCCTGCGGTGACTGCAATGGCATCCACCTCAGCCAAGGGGACTTTGGCTTCTGCCAAAGCTTCATTTAAAAGGGGGCCAATGATTTCAATATGACGGCGGCAGGCCAACTCCGGCACGACGCCGCCATAGGCTTGATGTAAATCAATTTGGGAAGAAAGTAGATCCGCCAAAATCGTCTGTCCATCTCTTAGAATGGCAATGGCGGTTTCATCACAAGAGCTTTCAATAGAGAGGATGATCAAAACAGGGGAAACTTATCGGTAATTCACAAACTGTAAATCAATTTCAAAATCTTTTGATTTCAATAACTGAATGACTTCTTGCAGGGCATCACGACTTTTTCCAGTGACCCGTAACTGATCGCCTTGAATCTGGGCCTGAACCTTGATTTTACTGTCCCGGATGGCTTTGCTGACTTTTTTTGCTTTTTCGGAGTCGATCCCTTGCTGAAGGATTATTTTTTGTCGCGCCGTCCCGCCCAAGGCTTTTTCTATTTTTTGGTAATCGAGCGATTTGAGGGAGATCCCCCTTTTGAAAATTTTGGATTGAAGGATGTCATTGACGGCCTTCAATTTATATTCATCTTCGGAGCTGATCACAATTTCTTTTTCATCCTGAAATTTGATTTTGCTATTCGAACCTTTTAAATCATAACGCTGAGACAGCTCTTTTGAAGCGGTCTCAATGGCATTTTTGACTTCCTGGATTTCAACCTTTGAAACAACATCAAATGAACAGCTTGAGGCCATAAATGACTCCTTTGATTTTCAGGGTTTAAACGTCTGCTTTTTGCAGGCACAGTGTGCTACAAGTCCACATATTCTTTCAAGCCTTTCTTTAAAAACCACCGATTTGCCTAAAGAACATGCTTGATCTCCACTCATCTTCAAGTAAACTTTGAGTATTTAGCATCTCTCCACTGGGTCTTGTGTTGGTTTTTACGCCATGACATAATGCCTTTCCTGCGTAATAAAACGGTACAGAAAGGTAGTAGATGATCCCACTCAAGGCGGACTTACCCACACGAACCGTCCCCTTCATGACCATTCTGCTCATCCTCATTAACGTAGGGGTCTATTTCTATCAACTCTCACTTGGCCCTAATCAATGGCAGTTCTTTTTTTCTCACGGTGCGATTCCCTATAGAATGGTCCACGGTTTTGGCGTAAACGGCCTTCCTGCGTCTGTTGTGCAAAGCATATTTACCTCGATGTTTATCCACGGTGGTTTTTTTCACGTGGGGGGCAATATGCTTTATCTTTGGATTTTTGGCAACAATGTAGAAGATGAGTTTGGACATCTTCGTTTTCTCTTTTTTTATTTTATTTGTGGGGTCATCGCGGCCTATTCCCATGCCCTGATTGATCCTTCATCCAAAATACCAATGGTCGGTGCCAGTGGTGCAGTCTCCGGTGTGCTGGGCGCTTATTTCCTGCTTTTTCCCCGTGCAAAAATATTAACCCTAGTGCCCATTGGTTTTTTTATCACGACGATTCGCATTCCTGCAATGGTTGTTTTGGGCTTCTGGGTGATTGGACAATTCATGTGGGTTCTGTCCACCCCAAAAGGTGGCGGAGGCGTGGCCTGGTTTGCCCATATCGGGGGTTTTATTGCAGGCATGGTGTTGCTTCGGTATTTTAGAAGACCCCGACGACCCCGCTGGCGAAGCCGCGCTTAAAAAGCGATCTAATATTGCGCTATCAAAATGTCTCCCAATGCTTAAAGAACTGGTCGTGAGGCGCTCACCTTAAAATCAATCTTTAAAGTATTGCCTTTTTTTTGAGCAAATCAAAACTTCTAAACAGACAAAGCTCAAACCGGAAACCATTTCGCAAGGGGAGTTGTAGCGGTTCTTTTTTCTTTGCTGTGCCAAATACGAAGAATAAGAACGTATTTCTTTCTTTTATGGATACGATAACGGACAACGTATCCACTTTTGCCAAAAGGAGGATATAACTCTCTGCGGTGAGAACCGTCACCAAGCTCTACCCCTAATAGGGGAGTCGCTTCCAAAAGGTTTGCAGTTTTTTGTAGTAGTTCAATGGATTTCTGTGCAGCTTTTGGATTTTTGGGCTCGATAAATGATTTTAGTCGAACAAGGTCATTTATTGCAGGTTTAGACCACCTTACTTCATAGTCGGGCATGGCAGTTCATCAATTTTCCCCCAACTTTCAAGCCAGTCCATAACCCGATCATTTGAGACATACTCCCCTTTTTCGCAAGCCTGCCAACTTTTTTCATCTTCGATACATTCACGCTCGTTGTTCTCTTTTGCGTCGATTCCCTGTTTTAGTATTTTACTTGCGAGAGTATCTATTTCTTGCCCTGTGGCTTTTGCGAAATTGGCAAGCCGTTTTTCTGTGTCTCTGTCTATTTCAATGTGTAAAGTCATGGTATTTCCCTAAATTGGAGCCTCCTTCCTGGAGATGACAGGTTTTTAACAAGGCAAAAAAGCCTTCCCTGTAGTGTCCTCGTTTAAACTATAAATCGGCTGCTTTTCGTTCTTTTTGTATTTCTTCGGCAATGACAATTACACGCCGTTTTTCCAAACCTTGTCCCCATAAAAACCCTTCTACATTCTGGCACTCTCATGTTGCCACTCCCATCTTCTTGCGGAGTCTATTTTATCATATCGCTGATGAAGGGGGATAAGAATTTATATCTTTCCCACGAAAAACGGTCGTTTTTCATCACAGAAAGAGATTAGGAAAAAAGTCTCGAAAGAACGCTTATGAAAGGAGAGTTGCAATGGAGTCTGCACATCGCACAAAAACTTCCTGT
>JAADHI010000090.1 GCA_013151935.1 Candidatus Manganitrophaceae bacterium | reverse complement strand
CCGCGATCCTTAAAAGAACCCGTCGGGTTGAGTCCTTCATATTTGAGGTAGAGCTGAGATTCAATGCCCAGCGCTGCCGCCAAACGGGGGGCAGGCAATAAAGGCGTTCCTCCTTCGTGCAGTGTTACAACAGGTGTTTTTTCAGTGAGGGGTAAAAAGGCACGATAGGCTTCGATGATGCCGGGCCATTTCATGGCAGGCAAGTTCATGAGGGATCCTCTCCTTCAACACGAATGAGCAGTGTCGAACCCATAATGCAGTCCAGTTCTCCGATTTCTGCGAGTGCCGCTTGCAAATCCCGCTCTTTCGCTTTGTGTGTCATCATCACGAGCGGCACGCCGCCTTCTATTTTTCGACCTTCTTGAATCATTGAAGAGATACTAATGCCGTTTTTTCCCAAAATCCCCGAAATATTCGCCAAAACACCCGGATGGTCTTCAACCATAAATCTCAGATAATAAAGGGATTCAATTTCTGCCATGGGGCGGATTCGAAGCGCCTTCCGCGCTTTAGGCATAAAAGACGCTGAAGGCACACGTCGATGTGCATTGCTCAGAATATTGCGGGCAATTTCGACCAAATCACTCACAATAGCACTGCCTGTGGGCAAACTGCCCGCACCCTGACCATAAAACAACAGGCCCCCGACGGTTTCACCCTCGACATAAACCGCATTAAAAACACCATTTACTTTTGAGAGCAAGGTCTCTTTTGAGATCATGGTGGGATGCACACGCGCTTCAATTTCACCCTCCACAATTTTTGTAATGGCTAAGAGTTTAATGTCGTAACCCAATTCTCCTGCAAAAGCAATGTCGATGGGGCTGACACGTTCAATTCCTTCGGTATAAATTTCCTTCAAATTGACAGGTGTACCAAAAGCCAAACTGCTTAAAATTGCCAATTTATGTGCCGAATCGCCCCCCCCGATATCCAGTTCCGGGTCGGCCTCTGCAAAACCTAAGTCCTGGGCCTCCTTTAAGACTTCAGAAAAATCGCCCCCTTCATCCCGCATTTTTGTCAAAATATAGTTACAGGTGCCATTTACGATGCCGTAAATAGATTTAAGTTTCTCAGCAGCCAGGCCTTCTTTCATCTCTCGAATAATCGGAATACCACCGCAAACAGCGGCTTCAAAACCCACATCCACCCCTTGGGACGCCGCCGCTTCAAAAATAATCTCACCCTGTTCCGCGACAAGGGCTTTGTTTGCGGTCACCACATGCTTCTTTTGTGCTATCGCCTCTAAAATAAACTCTTTGGCATGTGTCGTCCCGCCAATCAGCTCAACCACAATATCGATATCAGGATGTTCTAGCACCTCAGAAACATCATGGGTTAAAATGCCCTCTGGCAAAATAATCCCACGATCTCGTTCAATATCGCGATCAGCGATTTTAACAATTTCAAGACCTGTGCCGACGCGCCGTTCCAATAGCTCCTGCTGATCCTGTAATATTTTGACCGCACCCGTGGCGACCGTGCCAAAACCGACAAAACCAATTTTAATGGACTGCTTCATGCTTTTTTAATTTCCTTTGAGAGTGCCCGTTTAATGCCTTGAATGGCCTGACGGGTACGGTGTTCATTTTCAACCAAAGCAAAACGGACGTGCTCGTCCCCGTATTCCCCAAAACCGATCCCCGGAGAAACAGCCACCTTGGCTTCTTTTAGAAGATGTCTGGTAAAGGCCATAGACCCTTCCTTTTTAAAAGGCTCTGGAATTTCTCCCCAGACAAACATCGTGGCTTTTGGCTTTTCAACCTTCCAGCCAATGCGATTAAGTCCATCCACCAGGACATTGCGCCGGTTTTGGTAAAGCGCAACCATATCGGCCACACAATCCTGTGGACCGTTTAAGGCAATAATCGAGGCGATTTGAATGGGCTGAAAAATACCATAGTCGAGATAACTTTTTAGTTTTGTCAGCGCCGCTATAATTTCGGGATTTCCGACACAAAAACCCACACGCCAGCCTGGCATATTGTAACTTTTTGAAAGGGACAGTAACTCAACACCCACATCTTTTCCTCCCGGAACCTGCAATAAACTTGGTGCTTGATAGCCATCAAAAACAAGGTCTGCGTAGGCTAAATCATGCACGACGATCAGCTCATTTTCTTTTGCAAAGGCCACAATTTTCTCAAAAAAATCAAGATCAACCACCTGTGTGGTCGGGTTGTGTGGGAAATTAAGAATCAGCATCTTAGGACGTGGCCAGGATTGTTTTGTCACACTCGCCATGTCTTCAAAAAAATCTCGGTCGGGACGCATGGGAATCGAGCGCAGTTCTGCCCCAGCAATGATGACCCCATAGGTGTGGATGGGATAAGTCGGACTTGGGGCCATCACGATATCCCCCGGCCCCACGAGGGCGAGTGCTAAATGTGCGATGCCCTCTTTCGAGCCGATGGTGGCAATGGCCTCAGATTCGGGATCCAATTCGACTTGATACCTGCGTTTGTACCAATCGGTAATCGCAAGCCTTAATTTTGTGATGCCTTTGGATGCGGAATAACGATGATTCCGAGGGTTTTTAATGGCCTCAATCGCCTTATCAACGATGTGTTGAGGAGTCGGTTGATCCGGGTTGCCCATACCAAAATCAATGATATCCTCCCCACGGCGACGGGCCGCGATCTTCAGGGCATTGACGTCATTAAAGACATAAGGGGGAAGCCGTTTGATGCGTGGAAACTCGTGCACGATGCGCTCCAAAGCTTTAAAAAATAAGTAAAATTTTAATTCTATTTAAAAGCACAGAGCTTGTCAATCTACGGGCTGGCTGTACGTGAGCTTGCCTTCAAGCGCGATAAGAAGTAATTCAGGGTATGAGGCCAATAAGTGGCACTTATTGGCCTCATACCCTGAATTGCAAGACCTAGAGCTCAAGATTCTTGGCCGACATTGAGGTTGCATTCATAGAGGGATCTCTATAAAATGGAAGCGTTTAACTTTACAAAACTGAGTCTATGCTGATCGTAATCAGCACTCCAGTCACAGAGGACACTATTTATGGAACAAGCAGTAAATCAAGTCATCACACCAAAATCTGATCCTGCCAAAGCCGAAGTAAAGCAGATCGTTGATTACCCCACACTCATCCTGCTCAGCTTGGTTTGTTTGGTCGCCCTGGTTGGGGTACCACTTTTTGGCTATCTTGTTGGATACACCACCTTCGATTGGGTACTTTTTGTTATTTTCTACATCGTAACGGGCCTGGGAATCACGGTCGGTTACCATCGACTTTTCTCTCACCGTAGTTTTACTTGTAAAACATGGGTCAAGCTTTATTTTCTCATTACAGGCGGTTGGGCGATGGAAAACTCCGCACTCAAATGGTGCTCAGACCACATCAGACACCATGCAAAAACGGACACAGACGAAGACCCCTATAACGCAAAACGCGGTTTTTGGTACAGCCATGTCGTTTGGATTTTCAAGAAAGACCCTTCTGGAAACCTTCCCATTCGAGAGAAATATAAAACCGCCCTTCGCAAAGACAAGTGGATTATGTGGCAGTCCAACAACTATCTACTGGTTGTGCTGAGTGGCATTGCCTTGCCAGTCCTACTCGGTTTCATACACCGTGGATGGACGGGAGCAGCCTCCGCTTTTTTACTCGCGGGTGTACTTCGGCTTTTCCTTGTCTTAAATTCAACCTTTTTTATCAACTCAATCTGCCATATTTGGGGATCACAACCCTATGGTGATGCCAATACCAGCCGCGACAATTGGTGGATTTCTCTCATTACTTTTGGAGAGGGTTACCACAACTACCATCATAACTTTCCACGCGACTATCGTAACGGCCCAAAATGGTATAACTTCGATCCTTCCAAATGGCTTATTTTTAGCCTTTTTTTGATCGGATCAGCCAAAAAGGCATAAGAGGGACACGCTGAAAAAACGATCCCTTGTTTCTTCAGCGTGATCCCTCACTTATCTTTGATCTTAAGAAAATCAAACGTGTCCTCATGATTAAACCTTGACGACCATCTAAACATGCATCCCATTTATCTCGACTATATCGCCGCTTCCCCGCTTTTACCGGAAGTCCAAACTGCGATGGCCCCTTTCTTTTCAGAATTTTTTGGAAATCCACAGAGCCGTCATGGCTTGGGTGCCACACCGCGTCAAGCCATCGAAGACGCGCGCACACAAGTCGCGTCACTGATTGGCTGTGCATCCCGGGAAATCGTCTTTACCGCATCGGGCAGTGAAGCCAACAACCTGGCAATACAGGGTTTGCTCGCAGCCTACCCTAAGCGCGGACGACATATCATTACCACAGAGATTGAGCACTACTCTGTGGCTCACCCCATCAAATACCTGGAACAAACAGGTTATTCTGTCACTTGGCTGCCTGTAGATCGAGAGGGGAACGTCTCGGCACAAGCCGTCGCAGATGCCATCTACGACGGCACGGTATTGGTTTCAATTTCCCATGCCAATAACGAAGTCGGAACCCTCCAATCTTTAGCAGAAATTGCAGAAATCACGACAAGAACAGGGGTCTTTTTCCACACCGATGCCGTCGCCACCATCGGTGTCATCCCTTTTGACTGCACAAGCCTTTCTGTAGATCTGGCCGCTTTTTCCGCCCAGTCCTTTTCTGGGCCAAAGGGTGTTGGCGCACTTTTTTTGAGACGCGGCACACGCATCCACCCCTTAATTGCAGGCGGCATCCAAGAAGAAGGACGACGGGCAGGCACAGAAAATGTCGCAGGCATCGTTGGCATGGGCATCGCCGCAAGTATCGCGCATTCACGTATGGCAAACGAAGTGCCACGCTTAAGGGCACTGAAAGAACAACTTATTACTGGACTCTTAGCTCAAGTCCCCTTTATGCATCTGACCGGAGCAAAACAGAACAGGCTCCCCCATATCGCGAGTTTTGCGGTCGAATATTTGGATGGCTCGGCCTTGATCAAAACGCTGGAGCAACACAATATATTCGCTGCCAGCGGCTCTTCTTGTAGTACAGACGCCTTGAAAATTTCGCCTGT
>JAADHI010000102.1 GCA_013151935.1 Candidatus Manganitrophaceae bacterium | reverse complement strand
GTCACAGCCAAAAAACCACTGGACACGGATCTTTTAAAGATGGCCCATATTCTCTCGCGATAGGAAGGAGTTCCCGGATGAAAAACCAGCAGGGTGGCCCGCTTGGTTTTTAGAAGTGGAATCTTGGGAAGAAGCTTGCCTCAAAGGGGTGACTGAATGGGCCGTGAGTGAGGACGGTAATTTTCAGTCGGCGATGTGATGATGCTGCGGCGCTATACGACGGAGGTCTATATTCGTTAGGGGTTCTGTAACTCAATCGCGAAATAACTATCTCATCAATATCAATCGAAAAATGGAGACGCAAAGCATGGCGAAAAAAGAAATGGAGATTGTCGGCGCTGGGCCTTCCGGGCTTGTGGCGGCAATGACACTTCAGAAGGCTGGATTTCAGGTCAAAGTCTACGAAGCACGTAAAGATGTTGGCTGCCGCTTTCATGGTGATTTCCAAGGTATTGAAAATTGGAGCCAGGAAGAGGACATCCTAGAAACGCTGGATAAAATGGGTATCGCAATAAACTTTCGTTGCGGGCCGTTTTATGGGGGGAGAATCTATGGCCCGACAGGGGAGCAATTGGATCTTCAGTCCAAGACGCCCCTCTTTTATCTGGTGCGACGTGGGCAGGTACCGGACTCGCTTGATCAAGGCCTCAAAACCCAGGCGCTCGAAGCTGGCGTTGAAATCTTATTTGAACATCGAAAAAAAACAATCGAAGGCCGGGCCATTACCGCCACCGGGCCAAAAGGGGCCGATGCGATTGCCAAAGGTGTGACTTTTCATACGGATCTGCCAGACCAGTCTCTAACCATTTTGGATGACGAAATTGCACCAGGGGGCTATGCTTATTTTTTGATTCATGAAGGGCTGGCGACGATGGCGACCGTGCTTTTTCGAGACTATCACCAGGAAAAGGCCTGTTTTGAAAAAATGAAGCAGGCCTTTCAGAAGCTGATTCCATATAAGATGAGTGATCCACGCGAATTTGGCGGTTTTGGCAACTTCTACATCGCAAAATCAGAAGAGCATGGGCCGCGTCTCTATATTGGAGAATCGGCAGGTTTTCAGGATTTTCTCTGGGGTTTTGGCATGCGCTATGCCATGGTCTCGGGGTATCTCGCGGCACAGAGTATCATCCGAAACACCTCCTACGATGCGCTCTGGAAAGCCCAGTTGTTGCCCTTTCTTCAGGCGGGTATGGTCAACAGAATGTTGATTGACCGTTTCGGTGCAACCGCTTATCGCATCTTGATGAAACAATTGAAGGGGCAAGCAGAAATTCGTCCTTTTATGAAAGAGAAATATAGCATGAGCTTTAAAAAAAGCCTGCTCCTGCCTTTAGCAAAGCGCCACGTTCAAAGCCGAGTCAAAGACGAACGCTGTATTCATCCGACAAACTGCGACTGTGTCTGGTGTCGCTGCGCGAAAGTGTAGATTGTGGCCGAAAATACAGGAAAAGTATGAGTGCTTTGGCTCACCTACACTAAGAGGAGGTCAAGATGGTGCAAGAAATTCTCAGTACAAATAAAAAGGCTGTGCAGATCAACCGGGATCATGCAAAGTACGGCACCTTTGCGGAAATTGGTGCGGGGCAGGAAGTTGCCCGATTTTTTTTCAAAGTCGGTGGCGCGGCAGGAACGATTGCCAAATCCATTTCTGCTTACGACATGACCGTGAGCGATGCCATTTATGGTTCTACCGCACGTTATGTCAGCCGACAACGCCTGCAAAGCATGTTGGATTGTGAGTTTGATCTGCTTAGAAAAAGGCTGGATGACTCTGTGGGCGATAAGACCACTTTTTTTGCCTTTGCGAATACAGTCAAGGCCCGAAGCTTTTTACAGACAGATGAATCTTACGGCTGGCTTGGCATCCGATTTCAGGTGAGTCCACGTACCGAGCCCTCCGAAATCATTATGCATATCCGCATGTTGGACAAATCAAACCTGCAGCAACAAGAAGCCCTCGGAGTTTTTGGTGTAAATGTTATCCACGGGGCTTTTTTTCTGCATCAAGACATGGTGGCTTTTCTGAAATCATTGCTCGATAATTTGACCCGTAAACGTGTGGAAGTGGATATGATTAAGGTGAGTGGCCCGGTCTTCAAAAATGAAGATAACCGTATCATGAGCCTTGAACTGGTTCGTTTAGGCTTGGCTGACTCGGCAATATTTACTTCAGAGGGCGATGTGGTTCAGCCCTCTGAAGTTCTCTATAAAAAAGCGATATTGGTCGAGCGAGGAAGCTTTCGCCCCGTGACGCGGGTCTCGCTCGATATATTAGATTGCGCCAAGACGCAATTTTCCCAGGAGGTGGGTGTCCAGGGTGACGAAATCACGGTATTGACCGAAATGACACTACGTAACCTTTCTCAAGAAGGGGAAATTAACCATAAAGATTTTCTGGATCGTGTCGATCTATTAGGTGCTCTAGGCAAAACGGTATTGATTTCCAACTACGGCCGATTTTATCGCTTGGCGGCCTACCTGTTTCGTTATACCAATAAAAAAATCGGTTTGGCTATGGGGGCTCGAACTGTGAAAGAAATTTTTAAGGAAAAATATTATTCAGACTTGGAAGGCGGTATTCTGGAGTCTTTTGGTCGCTTGTTTAAGAACGATCTGAAGTTATATGTCTATCCTCAGAAAGATCCAAAAACCGGAGAGCTGATCACCACAGAAAACCTGAAGGTCGCGTCAAACCTCCAGCATCTCTATGCCCATCTGCTCGAAAATCAATACCTTCTCGATTTGAGGGCTTACGACGAATCCTGTTTGACTATTTTTGCCCGCGATGTCTTGAAGAAAATCCAAGATGCAGATCCCTCATGGGAAACGATGGTGCCTGCTCAGGCTGTGGCGCTGATCAAAACGCGAGGTTTGTTTGCTTATCGGGCTTAAGAAAGTCGCAGAATGATTACGCATTCAAGAACAATACTGAGAGAGATCAAGGGGCATGTTTTTCTGTTCAAAATCCAGAGGACGTATGTTATTCTCCTCTGGAATTGTAGCATGTTGTATCTAACGAGAACGAAGAAAGTAATTCATTCGGGAACGATTCCGAGGGGCATCCACTAGAAGGTCAAACGTTAATTTGGGAGATATTTTTTATGAAATTTAAAATTGCTGTTGTTATTGTTTTGTCAGTTATTTCTACCCTCACAACGGTTGGTGCGACCCCTTCCAGTAAAGATCGCCCGATCACGCACATCACGCTCAGGACAGAGTCGGATGGAGACCATCGTCATTTTGTCGGGGTCGGAGGCACCATTGATGGAAAGGTGAATCCGGATCTTTTCGTGAAAGCATGGGATGTTGTGGAGATTACCTTAATTAACAACGACGGACTTAAACACCATATTGGTCTGCCTGACTTTTTTATCACCTCTCATGAGGTCATGGAAAAAGGTGCAAAAACGGTCGTGACTTTTGTTCCCTTTAAGAGCGGTGGATTTACTTACAATTGCATCCTGGACAATCACAAAGAGATGGGCATGAAGGGCGGGCTGATCATTCGAAATCGATAAGAGAAACCTAAACTCAGAAATAGGTATCACAGTTAAAAGACAGCATTTCCACCTTCTTCGGGGGCCCTTTTTCTAAGGCCCCCTTTTTTTGTGTTGCTCTTGGAGGAAGCGCTGATCCAGTTCAAAAAAAACTTGACCTATGAGGGACACACAGGTTTTAGAATGGAACTAGATTCAGAAGGATTGTCTTAGGGGATGATGAAAGAGAGCTTGTCATGAAAGAGATTAAAGCCTATGTGAGTACCTTCAAAATAAAGCAGGTTATCCGCGCACTAGAAGCGATTTGTCAGCGGCTCGAATCTGGAGCAGAGGTGAAGGGCTTGTGTAACTATGTATCTTTTCCCTTTCTTTTCCAGATCCACATCTCTCCAAGAGAGATCACCGTTTGTAATAACAATGAAATTCCCATCAAGAATCCGCCAAAGATAACGACATAGGCAAAGATCGGCTGTAATTTTGTAAACCACCAAGAGCCGATGTCAAGCCAGATTGCGATGAAGGGCATGGCGATGAGCAGGCTGCGCCATTTCACATTGATTTCACTCAGCACAAAGATGCTGCCGGTCATAAAAAAGATAAAGCTCATGCCAAAAAGGTGAACATGGGAGACGCGAACAAGTCCTTTTACTGATTGCCCCATGTCCATTGTGGTGAGGACTGCTACTTCCTCAAAAGAGGTCAGAGGTGGAAGGGGTAAGCCTGAGTCTGGGCTGTGGCAGATCGCGCAGGTTTCTTGAAAAATGGGTGCGATAGCCCCATAATCTTCCTCTTTTGCGCCCCCTTTGATCCAGAGGAAGATCTGTTCTTTTTCAGCAGGAGTGATGTTGTCCCCCATCGAACCATTCAGGGCCGCGCCGAGTCGTGTGCCACCCCGTTTGCCGTAATATTTTTCGATGACATCTTGTCGCAGGCCATGTCCTTGCGCATTGTGGGGTTCGATGTCAACGAGGTAGAGGTAGGTAAGGGCAAAAAGATAGCCGATCCCGATGGTCAAGAGCAGACAGGTAAATAAGACCTTTAGCGGGGTGGATATTGTTTTTAAAGTGAATGCTCGGGGGGTGGGTAAAGTGATACTTGTCTCCTTTTATTTTTGGGCGAGCAGGTAGTCGGCTAGGGCTGAGAGCTCTTTTTCACTGCCCTTGATCGGCATCATCTTTGCCGTTGGCACCCACTTTTTAGGATTTTTGAAGAACTTCAAAAACCACGCTCGCTCGCGTTTGCTTCCAACCTTTGAAAGGTCTGAGGCGATTTCTCCCCCACTTCCCCCAATTGAGTGACATAGCATACATCTGTTTTTTTTAAAAAAGGCCTTGCCCGCTTCAAGTTCGGAAGCCTCTACGGGCAGAAGCCCAAACATAAGACCTGAGCAAAGTATCATGAAAAATATGTGTGTTTTTTTCATTGTTTTTCCTCCCGATTACATCGTAACGATACACCAATAAAAGATAAAAAAAAAGTCAAAGTAAGCGCTTATTTTTTATAAAAAACGAATGAACTTGCCTTCAAAAAAAGT
>JAADHI010000020.1 GCA_013151935.1 Candidatus Manganitrophaceae bacterium | reverse complement strand
GTTCAAATCGGCCCATATGGCTGACATCAAACAAGCCTGCGGCATTGCGTACAGCAGAGTGCTCATCTGTCACACCGGAATAAGAGAGCGGCATTTCCCAGCCGGAAAAAGGAACCTGCTTTGCCCCGTGTTTGACATGCATTTCATATAAAGGTGTTTTTTTCATTAACGCTCCTTCGTCCTAAGAGATCATCCATCTCCGCACTTAAACCGAAATCCTTCCGCCCAGATAAATCTGTTGCACCTCTTTGTGGCGCAACAAAACATCGGCACGATCACTCAAAACAATTTCCCCTGTCGCCATCACATAAGCGCGATCTGCTAATTTTAGCGCCGCGTGAGCATTTTGCTCCACCAGGAGTATCGTTGTGCCTTGCCGACTGATTTCGCGTATCATCTCAAAAATCTTATCAACCATCAAGGGTGCAAGCCCTAAAGACGGCTCATCTAGAAGTAAAAGTTTGGGACGCGCCATCAAAGCCCGTCCGATGGCCAACATTTGCTGCTCTCCCCCACTCAAGGTGCCGCCGCCTTGTTTTGCCCGTTTTTTTAAAACGGGAAAAAGACGAAAGATGGTCTCAAGATCCTGGGCCTTCTTCTTCACATCGGTTTGCAGATAGGCGCCCATGTCCAGATTTTCCGCGACCGAAAGTCGTGAAAAAATCCGTCGCCCTTCTGGTACATGTGAGATCCCTTTTTCGACGACTTCATGCGATAAAAGCGCTGTAATATCTTCTCCGCAAAAATGAACCCTGCCTGATTGTTTTGCGACCACAGCCGAAATCGCCATCAAGGTTGTGGTTTTTCCCGCGCCATTGGCCCCGATAATGGCAACTATCTCGCCTGCCTTGATTTCAAGCGAAATCCCTTTTAAAACAGTAACAGCCCCGTAACCTGCGTGCAGGTCTTCTATCGACAAGATCATTGCCTATGCTCCACCGAGATAGGCTGCAATGACCGCCTTATCTTTTTGGATTTCTTTGGGGCTCCCTTGGGCGATTTTAGTCCCGTGATCCAGAACCACAATCTGATCTGAAACCCCCATCACCAGCTGCATATTGTGTTCAATTAAAAAAGGCGTAATGCCGCGTTTCTGAATTTTTCCCACCAAATCCATCAGCGCGTGCGTTTCTCTCGGATTCATCCCCGCTGCCGGTTCATCTAAAAGTAACAGTTGAGGATCTGATGCCATCGCCCGTGCAATCTCTAAACGGCGTTGATCCCCATAGGCCAAATGCCGCGCAGGACGCTCACTCTGAGCGGAAAGCCCCACAAATGCCAATAAGTCCATGGCAACTTCTCGTGTCTCGGTTTCGCCTTGTTTAAATTTTTTTCCTTGCCTCAAAGCACCCATAAAGGTTTGTTTTATAGAGAACGCACTTTTTGTGTAACGACCCACAAGCACATTCTCAAGCACCGTCATTTCTGAAAATAGACGGATATTTTGAAAGGTTCTCGCCACACCTCTCGCTGTAATCTGAAAAGGCTTGAGACCCGAAATCATTTTTTTTTGAAAATAAATATCACCTGCGCTTGGCGCGACCATCCCCGTAATACAATTAAAAAAGGTGGTTTTTCCCGCGCCATTTGGGCCGATCAAACTGGTCACTTCACCCTTTTTTAGACTGAGGTTAATGCCATCCACAGCGCGCACGCCTTCAAAATATTTTGACAGGCCCTCAATTTTTAAAAACACATTTTCTGGCACCAAGGACACTCCAAAAGATAAAGCAAAAGACACTACCATAGGCTTATATACGGGTCAACAAAACGACTTCGGGAAAAAGGAATAGATTGAATCCTATTTTGGAAACAAACAACAAGAGTCTTTTAGCAAAAAAATGTCTTTAAATTTTTTTGCTAAAAGAATTGCCTGGCATTGACCTAGGTAATTCTTGGGGATACCCTTGAATTAGAGGCTCGCATACGGGATAATTATTTGGGGGATAGATTTATGAAGGTCACAGGATTTTCACTTTTTATCTTAATATTCCCGATTTTTTCCACAGCCAATCTTCAAAGTACTTACGCGCCAAGTGAGCAATTGGCCTCACCAACGGGCTTGATTCTCCCGCAACCGAGAAATCTCGGGGCCTTTCAAAAACGTCCCAATCCACTCACCATTCGCATCACAAATCATGGAGAGGAAACGGTTTATCTTCAAGGCATTCGCGATACCACAAAAGAGGGAAAAGTACAGCTCTATTTTTATCATCAAGGAGAAGGAAAAAGTTGGCAAACCTATTTTGATTCCCTCCCCTGTAATCTCCCCGCTTGCCGAAATTTAAGCAGCAGGCAAGGACATTGTGGCGGAGGAGAACCTGTCGTGATTCGTTTAGGGGCAAAAGGGACTTACAATGCGGTGCAGGAGTTTCAATGGGGGGGACTGTTCTATGAACTCAACGAAGCCATACGTGAAAACAGAACACGACGATATTGTTACAAGGGCTGGATCCCAAACCAGGGAAAAGTCCGGATCGAAATAAAACATTCAAAAACCGTCAGCCGAGACGACCAACGAAAAGAAATGATTGAAGATCGTAACTATTCAGCAGTCGAATTTAAACTCCCTGCCGCACAAAAAGTCTACGAGATCCACCTAAAAAGCTAAGGAAACGCTGGTTAAGTCTGGGGTTCCCTAACGACGTAGCAGATCTAAAAACTCCGCACGTGTCTTCGGGTCGCTCTTAAATACACCCAACATTGCACTGGTTACGGTTTTTGAACGCTGTTTTTCAACACCCCGCATCATCATGCAAAGATGCTGGGCCTCAATGACAACACCCACGCCGTGTGGCGTGACATGCTCTGAAACGGCCTCAGCAACCTGGCAAGTCAACTGCTCCTGAATTTGAAGTCTTCGACTAAAAAACTCCACCACCCGTGGCAATTTACTCAAACCCACCACTTTTTTGTTGGGCAAGTAGGCCACGTGACAGACCCCAAAAAAAGGGAGCATGTGGTGTTCGCAGAGGGAATAAAATTCAATCTCCTTCACAATCACCATCTCATCGCTTGAAATTGGAAAAAACGCATCGTTAAAAACTTCTCCAATATTCTGGCGGTAACCCTTGGTCAAAAAACGTAGCGACTTGTCCACACGCTCCGGGGTGTCTTTCAAACCCTCACGTTCGGGGTTTTCTCCAATCTCAATCAGTAATTGTTTGATCAGTGCTTTCATATTTCAGTCTAGCTCTAAAAATTTAGGATAGGTCGTTAAGTTGCGACAAGCTGTGTCTTCAACTAAAACCATGTCTTCGATCCGCACTGCCCCTATGTTTGGGTAATAAAGCCCTGGCTCAACGGTCACCACTTCTCCTGTTTGCAAGACGTGGTCTGCTTTCGAAATACGCGGCGGTTCGTGAATATCCAAACCGATGCCGTGTCCTGTGCCGTGAAAGAAGCCCTGCATGCGCCCGTCAATCAAACCCGTTTTGTAGCCTTTTTTTTCAAAACAATGCATGATATTTTGATGAATCTCTCGTCCATTGACCCCTTTTTTGACTTGGGAAATACCCAACAATTGCCCTTCTAGCACGGTATCATAAAGCCGTTTTAAGGCATCGGGTGCTTTTCCTTTCAGCACGGTGCGTGTCATATCCGCGTGATAGCGGGTTTTATTAGAACGTGGGAAAATATCAAAAATAATCGACTCATGGGCACGAAGCGGCCCTGAACCCTCGTTATGGGGATCACAAGCATCGACACCACAAGAAACAATCGTATGCTGAGCAATACAGTCTTTTTCCATAAGGGCCAAGTCCAAATGGCGCCGCACGGACTGCGAAGTCAGGGTTTCGCCCTCCAAAACAAGCAGCCCGTCTTTGATTTCCGCACACCGGAGTAAGTCAAGTGTGCTGTCGAGCGCGTCTTCAACTGCAATCTGTGCCTCGCGCATCGCCTCAACCTCAGTTTCAGTTTTCAGCGCACGTGCTTCAAAAAAAGGTTCATCTTTTGTCAAAAGTGTATGACCCTGTTTCCGCAAGGCATCCCCCAGCCGCAATGAAAAATTTGCAGGAACGATCCACTGCGAAACAGATTGTTCTAACATGAAGAGACTCAGAACATCGCTTAGACCTGGAGATTCAATGCCAGCAGTCTTCGCCTCTGCTTCATATTTTGAATAGGGCAAAACCTGGGCCACGTCAGACTGCGCACGGGCACGATCCAACTCAAGATCATTCATTAAAAGGTAAGAAGTACCCTTGGTTTGCAGATAGATAAAAGGATCAGGGGCAAGAAAATGAGAGGCATAGTAGATGTTAGCATCTGTTTCGCTTCCGGCGACCATCAAAACATTCGAGTTTTTATCGATTTTTAGGGTCTCGTCTTGAGCAGGCAATTAGACGCCTTCCTCTTCCAGGAATTTTTCGACATCAATCGCCGCCATGCAACCTGTTCCCGCAGCGGTAATGGCTTGACGGTAATAGGTATCCTGCACATCTCCCGCTGCAAAAACGCCAGGCACACTGGTCAATGTGCTCTTGGCTTTTGTTACGATGTATGCTGCGTCATCTAATTGCAATTGCCCTTTAAAGAGTGCCGTATTGGGCGAATGTCCTATGGCGATAAAGATACCGTCGGCCTTGGGTTTCGAGATTTCACCCGTTTTGAGATTTTCAAGTACGAGACCCGCAACACGGCCACTTTCATCCGCCGTAATGTCCTTTACAGTCGTATCCCAGAGAAAATCCATTTTAGGATGGGCTAAGGCTCTGTCCTGCAAAATTTTGGATGCACGCAAGGTATCTCGCCTGTGAATCAGTGTCACCTTTGAGGCAAAGCGCGTGAGAAAAATAGCTTCTTCTACGGCCGTATCTCCCCCTCCGACGACAAACACTTCTTTTTCCCGAAAGAAAAAACCGTCACAAGTTGCACAGGCAGAAACGCCGTTCCCCATCATTTTACTTTCAGCAGGAAGCCCTAGAAGTTTTGCACGCGCGCCAGAACAAATAATAAGCGTTTTGGCATGATAGGTCGTTTCATCATCCACAACAATGCGAAAAGGTCGTTGAGATAAATCCACTTCCGTCACGTCTCCCGTCAAAAAATCGGTGTCAAAACGCTCGGCTTGTTGACGCATCTGCAAAATCAGATCTGGCCCCTGCACACCTTCCGGGAAACCGGGAAAGTTATCCACATCGGTCGTAATCATCAGTTGTCCGCCTGCCGAAGCGCCCTCAATCAACAGGGGTGAAAGGTTTGCCCGTGCGGCGTAAACCGCCGCCGTCAAACCTGCTGGACCAGAACCGATAATAACAACATCTCGCTCGGTCTTGTTTACTGCATCACCCAAATCAGCCTCCAAGATCGTTTAATGCATCTTTCAGGTTTTTACGGACACAGGTGAAAATCGGCGTGTCCAGTAAAGTAAAACGGCTGGCTTCCGCGTCGCGCAGCGCCATCACTAAATCGAGAAAATCCCCCGGAAAATCAGACTCAAAAGCGACAACAAACTCGTAATCATCCAAACCAAAAGAATAGGAGGTGTTGATCTTGACAGTCGGGTATTTGTGACCGATTTCGATGTGCTCATTCATCATGCCCTGACGCGTGGATTTAGTAAGCAAATACCACTCACGTGTTTTCACAAAAGGATAGATAAAGAGATACTTGGCCTCACCGGGTACAACCATAAGACGTTTGGATTCCTGACCCTCGTGAGAATGTTTATCGACATAGGTAGAACGTTTTGTCATGGCCAGATAACTGTAGGGCGTGTTGAGGTATTTTCCCAAACCAGTTTGCAGCACCTTCACCATCATGTCCTGCAAGTCTTCTAATACGTAGCTAATGCGCCAAAGCATAATATCCACTTCGGGACGAATCCCGACCAGGGAATAAGGCACGGTCATGACCCGACCTTCAAACTCGGACACAGCAGCATCAAATTCACGTTTGCCCTGCTCCCGCTCGTCCGCCGGGAGACGACGCCACGCAGGATCAACCTTAAAAAATTGGTAGTTTACATATTGTCTTCTAAATTTTTCCATCTCAATTAATCCTCCCTAAAAAGAATACTTATAGCCTTATTCGGGGCAGATTCTATCAGCGCAGTTGGAATGAAAGCAACCTTTTTTCACACAAGAGAGAGACAATCTTTAAGGAAGAAAGAAGGCTGCAAGACATTAAAGAATAGACCGAAAAAGAAACTTAGCCTTCCTGATGCATCAAGGGGCCACTGCGTCGGCCATAGCTGAGAAGGAGTTCAATTCGGCGAACCATCAGCGAGACAAGAAATCCGAGCGAAAAGAGCACAGCCAGTACGATAAAGTGGTGATCTAGAAAAATTTCAACATCAGGACGGAAAAAGGATGCGTGCAGGACCAAAACAACGTATGAAAACAAGGATATGCCAGTCGCCATCCAGACGATACTGCGCCGAAACCAGAGCCCTGAAGCCACAAGCGATATCGGCAACAAAATCAAAAGATGGCCCGTAATGCCTCCGGCATTTGCAACCACTGCGGTTAGAAAAAGAACATCTGAGGCCGCCCAAACAAAACGTGTCGGTCTCGCAAGACGCGGTTTACGATGAAACCACTCACAGACAACAGAAGTCAGTCCCCAAAGCACAAAAATTAAGACCAAAGGGTCGTGGTAAGCGGCCGTTCTGATTTTAAAAACATGGAACCAAATCATTTCAATAGATAAAAAAAAGCCCATTAAAATCAAATGAGAGGCCAGCGCGGGTTTTCTGCGTACCCAGCATTTGACTTGATCCAACAGGCTGCTTGCGGTCGATTCGACCACGTCCCCAGCAAGAAAACAATCCAAATCGTCGGCCAAGTCAGAAGCCGAGCTATATCTCTTTTCTGGCTTTTTTTCCAAACAACGTAGACAAATTTTTTCGATGGTTTTCGAAACGTTCGGCGCAACTTTTCGAAGCGGTGTCGGCTCTGCTTCAATCACTTTAACCAAAGTTTCAAATGGATCGTCATTTTTAAAAGGAGGCGCACCTGTCAAAAGCTCATACAGAATTGCACCAAGACCATAAACATCACAAAGTGGGCCGATCTCAGTTTCGTCTCCACGGGCCTGCTCCGGTGCCATATAACAGGGTGTACCCTGTATGGCTTCAGTATCTTCACCAATCCCACGGCCACCCAGTCCACGCGCCAAACCAAAATCAGTAACAAAGGGCTGATCTTTTTTATCCATCAAAATGTTGGAAGGTTTTAAATCCAGATGCACAATATTTTTCAAATGAAGGTGAGCAATGGCCCGGGCAACACGTGCGACGACACGAACTGCTTCTTCCTCGTTTAAGGGACAACGATGGTTTCTCTTCGCAAGACTTTCCCCTTCGATATACTCCATCGCAATGAAGTGCTGACCCAAGACCTTCCCCGCCTCATAAACCCCCACAATATTTGCGTGTCGCACACTCGCGGCCGCTTTGGCTTCGCTACGAAAACGAAGCACATTTTTCCAGACCAGCAGACGATTTGAGAGAATCACCTTGATCGAAACCAGACGGTCTAAATCTTTTTGAAGCCCTTTATACACCACGCCCATACCCCCTTTGCCCAATTCCTCGAGGATTTGGTAACGACCAAAGTCGTAGGGATACTCGTTAATAAGACCAGGGGAGGAAAGGTCTAACCAGTCAATCGAAGGAGCATCTCCCCCGCTTGGAGGGGAAACAATTTGTGTGGGGGGATCAATCGGTGCAGATTCATCTGTTTTATTTGAATCAGTCAAAACACACCCAGAAATCAAAGGGAGAACCGTGGGAATTGCTCAAGAAGCGAGCAGATATAAAAGTGGCTATATTCTAACTGAAACACATTTCAGGCACAAGCCCCAGACGGGTTTTGAAGAAATGTGATCATGGCCTTCGCCACTTCATGGGGGCGCTCCGCAATCATCGCGTGACCACATTCACTCAACACAGTCAGTTGCGCCTTCGGAATCCCCCGATGGAGTTGTTGTTGATAAAAAAACGGCATAACCCTGTCCCCATCTGCCGCCAAAACCAAAGTCGGCAGCGTAATTTCGTGCAGACAGTCCTGAAACTGAGGCAATAGAGACCCTTTTGCCACCAGACGATCAAAGGCTTGTGTGGAACGATGGATTTCTTTTTTTTCTTCGGGACTTAATTTTTGACCTGCAAGTCTTGCCTTGACCTCTGGACGCACATAAAACTGATCCAAAATTTCTTTGAAAGAAAGACCCGCAGGACTAATCAAGGGCACATTGGCGTCTTTACCCGCTGATGTCGCAATCAAAATTAAACGACCCATCGTTTCCGGCTGACTTAAAGCCATGTGAAGTGCAAGCCAGCCCCCCAATGAAAATCCAGCCACATCACATTGCTCAAAACCCAGGGCCTTTCGCCACTCCCCCACAAAATGCGCAAAATCTTTGCTGGACTGGAGACTTAGCAGGGAATCTGACTGCCCAAAACCGGGGTAGTCGAGGGCAAAAACATGGGCGGTTTTTTCAAGAAGCGGAATCAGCTCAAAATATTCAGCAGCCCGGCCCGCAGCGGAGGGCAACAAGAGCAAAGGAGGCCCTTCACCTGCTTCAAAATAACGCAGGCGCGCACCCAAAACCTCTATCCAAAGTTCACGCATATTTTACGGGAATTGAAAGCCGGACGATCTATAGAGCAAATCAGCCGAAAAGAATCAGCGTTTATTCGCTGTGTTTTTCGACAAATTTTTTAATGTCTTCAATATATTCAATCACGAGCTTTGCTTTTTTTAAACCAAATTGAAAGGGAAACTTATCTTCGTCTCCCTGGCTCAAAACGATCATGGCGTTGCCTTTAAACTCTGATTCTGTTGCGGGCATATTTTTCTCCTTAAAAGTTAGATTGAGGCTTTCGCTTCAGCTTGCGGAAGAGGATGACCCGCCAAATAAGTCCGTGCGCCCAATACCAGCGCAAACCCAACCGTGACGTAAATCACCCCAATCACAAAAGGTGAAGGAGCAAAAGTACGAACAAGTCTTCCCAGTGTAATCATCCCAATAACCAGGATCCAGTTTTTGGGAGCAAAAGTCATGTAAAAGGGGCTCAAGTCAGAAAGCCTCTGAATCCGATAAATATACTTCAAGGCTATTTTTTTCAAGACAAAATTCCCTTTAAAAAAACCAACGATCAAAGCAAGCGCCAGCCCAAGACCCTCTGCGAGACCGGGTTTCATCTGAGCGAAATTAAGTAGACCGAGGGAGTGACCAAAAAGAGCATTCAATCCAAAAATTAAAAGACCCGTGCCCACCAATCCCCAGGTCATAAATGCGATTTTCAAATGGGCTTTTCTTGTAATTTTCAATCAATAGTTCCTTTTTTAAATAAAGATCATTCTTTCAAAGACCGTTGCCGGATGACTTCATAAGCCACAATGCCCACAGCAACGGCAACATTCAAAGATTGCACCTGACCTCGCATCGGCAAGGACAAAACGGCATCACAGCGTTCAAGTACTTTTTTACGAATACCCTTTCCCTCGCCCCCCAAGACAATGGCGACTGGCCCAGTAAAATCGTAGTCAGAATAGGATGTTTGTCCCGCAACATCAAGTCCCACAACCCAATAGCCTTCTTTTTTTAAATGGTCGATCACCGGAGAAAGGTTACCCACCTGCACCACGGGCAAGTGAGCCAAAGCCCCTGCCGAGGTTTTTGCCACCGTCGCGGTCAAACCTGTTGCCCGACGTGCAGGGATAATCACGCCGTCGCCGCCCGCGGCATCTACTGTGCGGATAATCGCCCCCAGATTTCGTGGGTCTTCGACGCCATCCAATAAAAAAACGAAGGGGGTTTTTCCTTGTGCATTCTCAAGAATAGACTGCAAAGTGTGCACAGGCGTGGCCCGCAAAAAAGCAACCATACCCTGATGTTTTGTCGTCTGTGCCATTTGATCCAATTTTTCACGTGAGGCCGGAAGGATGCGAACTTCCCGTTGTAAGGCCAATTTACGCACGGCATCAATCGTTTGATCCCGCCGATTTTGCAACAAATAAAGTTTGCTCATCGGGTGATCGGCCAAGAGGGACTCTTTAATGGGATTTACCCCGTAAATAACAGAAGATTTTTTACTCATCGTTTTACTCGCGTCGTGCCGTCGGGGCGATCTTCGATAATCACGCCTGCATCAGCTAATTTTTTCCGAATCTCATCTGATTTCCCCCAGTTTTTGCTCTGCCGGGCGAGATTTCGTTCTGAAATAAGTGCTTGAATTTTTTCGTCATCCAATCTGCCCTCCGGTTTTTCCAAGGCCAGCTCCCAAGATTGATAACGCCAATTATTTGCAGTAAGACGAAAAAAACCAAGCACTTTTCCAAGCGCCCGTAAGCGCTTCCCTAACAAAATAGCTTCCTTATACTCCCCCTGTTTTAAAAACTGATTCGCAGCAGCACGTAATTCCTGAAGTGTGCCAATGGCCCTCGCCGTATTAAAATCATCATCCATCGCCGCTTCAAAACGGGCTTGATATTTTTCGAGCGAGGGATCTTCCGCCACGGACACTGCATCGACTGAAAGCTCATCTATCTTTTGAAACAGCACATAGAAATTATCGAGACCGCTTTTTGCGACCTTCAGACTTTCATTAGAAAAATCAATGGGCGAGCGATAATGGGTTGAAAGCAAATAAAAACGAAGCACTTCCGAAACCACGGTTTCTGGAAACTGAGACGATTTTTTAAAGATCTGATCCACCGTAAAAAAATTCCCCAAAGACTTCGACATTTTTTCTTGATCGAGGGTCACAAAACTATGATGGATCCAGCAAGTCGCAAAGTTTTTACCGGTGAAAGCCTCCGACTGCGCGACCTCATTTTCATGATGCGGAAAAACCAGGTCTTCCCCACCACCGTGCAAATCAAAGGTTTCGCCCAAATGTTTCATGCCCATGGCCGAACATTCGATATGCCAGCCGGGACGTCCCCTGCCCCAGGGACTTTCCCAGGTCGGTTCTCCAGGTTTCGAATTTTTCCAAAGCGCAAAGTCGAGTGGATTTTTTTTGCGTTCATCCACTTCCACTCGCGCACCCGCCCTCAAATCATCCAAATTACGATGGGAGAGTTTTCCGTAGGCTTCAAAGGCGTTTACCTCAAAATAGACATCACCCGCCACGGCGTAGGCCATGCCTTTTTTAATCAGGCCTTCAATGAGCTGAATCATCTCGGGAATATGATCAGTCGCTTTCGGGGCGACGGTGGGTGACTTCACGCCCAAACGCCGCATGTCTCGCTCGTAGGCTACGATAAATTCATCGGCGACTTCACGCCATGTCCGCTTTTCTTTTGCGGCACGGTTGATGATTTTATCATCGACATCCGTGTAGTTCTTGACATAACGCACGGACAAGCCCTTGTATTCAAGGTAGTTCCGCATCACATCAAAAATAATCGCCGAGCGTGCGTGGCCAATATGGCAATCGTCGTAAACCGTCGCCCCACAAACATACAGCGAAACCTCGCCCGGTTTTTGTAGCTTCAGGGGTTCTTTTTTCCGTGTGAGCGTGTTGTTGATACGTAACATAAATATCCCGTTCTTTTTCTAAAATACAAAATTCAAAACGTATTGGGTTGATCCCCCGCTTCGCCTTTTCCATACTGCCAGCCCGCCTCGCCCACTAGCGGAACAAAGGTGCAGGGCGTGAGTGATGTTTCAGTGGCCCCCGTTTTTTGCTTCACAAATTTTTTTAGGACTTGAGAAACACGATCTCCAACAGGAATCACCAAACGCCCGCCTATTGCAAGCTGAGCAATGAGCGCGTGTGGAATTTCCGGTGCACCTGCCGCAACCAAGATGGCATCAAAAGGGGCCTCTTCTTCCCAACCCACCGTGCCGTCCGCACACCGTATGCAAACATTCTCATAACCCAAATCCCTCATGAGTACTTTTGTTTTTTCGATAAAAAGATCAATGCGCTCCAGTGAATAAACATGCTCGGCTAATTCAGCAAGCACAGCAGTTTGATACGCCGAACCTGTACCGACTTCCAATACCTTTTCAGAACCATTTAGTGCCAGGGCTTCGCTCATTAGCGCGACCATGTAGGCCTGAGAAATGGTCTGACGTTCACCAATGGGCAAGGCGTGATCGCCGTAAGCTTGATCCTGTAGTGCCTCTTCAACAAAAAGGTGACGTGGGATTTTTCGCATGGCATCTAAGACACCTTTGTCACGAATACCACGTGCCATCAATTGGCTCTCGACCATACGACGACGCGCTAAATCAAAACGACTCATTTAAAGAAGTACTCAAATAAAGGCCAAAAATATTGGCAGTTCACCCAAAGTTGAGCGCGAGTTTAACCGAGGGAATGGGCCATTAGCAAGATCACTTACGCATCTGCTACCATATCGCGATTGAATCAGAACTTCCTTAAAAAACAAAATAAAAGTGCGTATTCTAATAAAAGCCACGCAAGAAAATCATTTCCACTAAAGAGATCATATGCGCTTCGCTGAATTTTCAATCAATAATCGTGTGCCCGTCAACCTACTCCTCTTAATTATGGTTATTGGAGGCTTGATTGGTTTTAATACGATGCCACGTGAGGTTTTTCCGATTGTGTCCATCGACCGGGTGGCCATCACCACAAGCTTTGCCGGGGTCTCCCCTGAAGAGATCGAAAAACAAATCACCATTCCCATCGAAAAAGCCCTGAAAAGTGTGAAAGGTATTGCTCATATTGAATCCAGCTCACTTGAAGGCATTTCCATGATTGAGTTGGAACTAGAAGAAGGCCGCAATATGAAAGATGTCGCGCAGGATGCCCGCTCCCGCATCGAACGCATCGACAATCTGCCCGAAAAAGCCGACGATCCCATCATCATCGAAATCGAATTTGAAGCCCCTATTGTGGTGATCGGTGTGAGCGGCCCCCTGCCGGAAAAGACATTACGTGAAATAACGGATGACTTAGAAGACCGCATCGCCTTAATTGACGGCGTTGGCTCCGTAACCTTGGGCGGCTATCGCGATCAGGAGATTTGGATCGAACTCGACCCTGACCGCATGTACGCCTTGGGTGTGGGCATCCGTGAAATTTTACTGGCCCTCAAAACCCGTAATTTAGACCTCGCAGGCGGTGGACTTAAAGGGAAAAAAGAAGAACTACTGCTTCGCACGGTCGGAGAATTTAAAAATATCTCAGATGTGAAAAATATGATTATCCGTAAACACGCGAGCGGTCGCCACTTGAGACTGCGTGACATCGGAAGTGCCAGACTTACCTATGAAGAGGAGAAGGGATCAGATCGTATCAATGGCGAACGCGCCATCACACTCAATATTACTAAACGCACAAAGGGTGACGCGATCACGATTATGAAAGAAGTCGAAAAAACCATTGCAGAAATGCGACCTGGTGTGCCCGAAACACTCACATTCAGTCTCACGCAAAACAGCGCAACGTGGATACAATCTCGTCTTAAAACCCTCTATATCAACGGCGCCATTGGCTTCACCCTGGTTTGTCTCACGCTTTTTACGTTTTTAAACTGGCGCATGGCCCTCTGGACGGCCATCGGGATCCCTGCTTCATTTTTGGGTGGATATCTTGCCATGCCGCTCTTTGGGCAAACGGTCAACATGCTTTCCCTCTTCGCACTCATTCTTGTTTTGGGTCTTGTTGTGGATGATGCCATCATCGTAACGGAAAATGTTTATCGACATCTGAGCATGGGGTATTCCCCTGTACAGGCTGCAATTTTAGGCACGAACCAAGTCGTCTTGCCCGTACTTGCAACCGTTGCCACAACCGTGGCCGCTTTTATTCCCATGATGATGATGACGGGTATTTTGGGGAAATTTATGAAAGTTATTCCCATTGTCGTGAGCATCATTCTTGTGATCTCTCTCTTAGAAGCCCTCATTATTTTGCCCTCACACTTGGCTGATTTTGCACGCAGACCCAAACAATCCTCCAGGGGAAAAAACCGTGAAGATCTTTGGCTCCTTCGTTTTCAAGGCATCTATCAAAAAGGCCTCTTCTTTGTCTTAAGATGGCGTTACCTCGTCGTGACTGTGGTCATTTTAATCACTGTGGGTCTTGTGGGTACGGCGTATTACTTTCAAAAATTTGTGCTTTTTGGCACAAAAGATATTCCCGGATTCATGATCATGCTCGAAACCCCGACAGGCACAAAATTGGAAGAAACGACCCGTCGTGTTGCCGAAGTTGAAAAACTTGCAGAAACCCTCCCTTCCGAAGAAGTCAATGCCATCGTCTCTTTCTCTGGCCGACAAATGGATCCCGAAACCGGCCGCATCAAAACCGGCAGCCATTTAGGACAAGTTTATGTGGAACTTGCGGATTTTGATCTGCCTGGGCGGAAAAATGGCTACGAAACGCTTCAACTCATGCGAGATAAAGTCCTGGGGTTACTGGGTTTAAGTGCACTAAAAATAACCGCACTCGAAGGTGGCCCTCCCGTCGGTGCAGCAGTCGAAGTCAAGGTCAGAGGAGAAAACCTAAATCAACTCCGGATGCGGGCAGATGAAATGCAAGGTTTCCTAGAGAAGCTTGATGGCGTTTATGATATCCGAGACGATTACTCCCGTGGAAAACGTGAGCTACAGTTTCGTGTCGATCAAGACAAAGCCGCGCTCTATGGCTTGGATACCGCCTCAATCGCCGAAGCATTACGCACATCCATCAACGGAGAAGAAGCGACACAGATCCGCTGGGGTGATGAAACCATTGACCTGATTGTAAAATTTGCAGAACCCTATCGTAGTGACTACCGCTATCTCGAACAACTCAAGATAAAAAACGCCACAGGCGACTTGGTGCCTTTAAAAAGTGTGGCCAATGCCGTCATTTTTGAGGGCGTCAACAGCATCAACCGAAAAGACCATCGGCGTACCATTACAATATCAGCAGATGTCG
Organism: Candidatus Manganitrophaceae bacterium; assembly: GCA_013151935.1. Lineage (GTDB taxonomy): Bacteria > Nitrospirota > Nitrospiria > SBBL01 > JAADHI01 > JAADHI01. Next base: position 8,379 of record JAADHI010000020.1, on the reverse strand, counting down.
ACACAAAAATCACGACCTCTCGTGATGTCACGCAGAAAATCACGGAACATTTCAGCGACTTCAGCACACGCTATCCTGGCAACAATTTTGAATTTGGAGGAGAGACCGAAGAACAAAGAAAATCCGTGACTTCTTTGCTTCAGGCCTACACCATTACCGCCTTGATTATTTACATGATTTTAGGTGGACTATTTAAGTCTTTTCTTCAACCCTTGGTCGTCATGTTCGCCGTGCCTTTTGGCATTATAGGTGTCATTATCGGGCATTTTGTTATGGACCAAGCCCTAAGCCTGCTCTCGCTCATCGGTGTGGTTGCGCTTTCGGGCATTGTCGTTAATGACTCCTTGCTTCTTGTTGACTTTATCAATCACGGGCGTGCTAAGGGCATGAAACACTGGCGCTCCATTATCATGTCTGGACGTGCGCGGATGCGCCCCATATTACTCACAACCCTCACCACGACTTTAGGTTTGCTCACCCTTTCTTTTCAAACCAAAGGACAAGCGGGTTATCTTGCACCCATGGCCATTTCCATTGTGTGGGGGCTGTTTTTTGCCACCGCACTGACGCTCTTTCTCGTACCCGCACTTTTTGCCATTAGCGACGACCTCATTAAACTCAGCGACAGATCACGAAAAAGAAACCGACCCCGACACGTGTCCTAATAAAGCGGATTCACCCCCGCTTCACCACCTTTCTAAATTACTAAAATACCCCTTTTGGGGCATTGTGATTTTCTATGCACTCTTGTTATATAAGCAGCGATTGATTCTGGTTCTTTATTTTGCCCACGTAAGCGCGACACCAACCTTCAAGATAGAAAGATGTTTAAGCCGTTCTTCAAGTAAGAAGGAAAGTATAATCATCACTTCAAAAAAGAGGGGGTTTATCACATGCAGTGTCCTAGATGTAGTGGCATGATGGTTTATGAACAAATTTTTACGAGTCAAGGAGGACTTGATATCTCTCGCTGTGTCCATTGCGGAGACGTTGTCGACAGTGTCGTGATCTCAAACCGAGAACACCCCAGTTATTACATCAAAAAGGTCTTTCGCGGATGTAATACCATCGCAAGAATTTCAGGATAATTTTTATCTTCACTAAAATCAAAGTGCGATTGCGCTTGCAAGAATTTTTGAAGAGAGACTTGTGCGATTGTGGACATTCATCTTTTCATAAATTTTCTTCAAATGCACTTTGACCGTAAGCGCGCTGATAAATAACTTTTCAGCAATCTCTCGATTCGTATCTCCCAGGCAAAGACACTTCACCACATCTAATTCACGTTTTGAGAGATGGTGACGCTTTTCAATTTCAGTCATGTCGATTAAACAGCTTCCGACTTCGCTCTCAAATGTCCAATGGGTTTGCAAAGAAAGTAATCGTTTTTTAAGGGCCAAATGGACAACCTCAAGTAACTGAGGCAGGTCATCCTTTGATTTTTCAAGATAATCAAAAGCCCCTTCGCGGCGTAGAGACTGGACGGCCGTTTCCACAGATGGTTTCCCGGTCAACATAATCACGACAACTTCAGGGTCAAGATCCTTAGCATGTTTCAGGACCTCCATCCCCCCTATTTTGGGCAGATGGATGTCGAGCAACAAAACGCCAATTTTCCCGGAATGGGTATTCAGGAGTTTAAGCGCCTCACGACCGTCCCGTGCCAAATACAAGGGATTTTCTAGACGTCTTTTTTTGAGAGACCGCTGAATGATGGCAACATCTTGAAGACTGTCTTCCACCAACAAGATCGGGATTTCAGAATATTCCATTAGACCCTCTAACAAGGGACTTCACTGTGAAGGCAAATTGGATTATAATGGCACGTTCTAAAACTGTCAAACAGCACGGCTCTGAACACATAAATTCTTGAGCATGACCATCAAACGGGAATACCTAAGGTGAAGACCCCCTTGAAAAACAATAGCGAAGATGAAAAGTCGGCCCATGGTTTTCGTTTCATGCAAGAAATCGGTATCGACATGCAGGAAATACAACGTCGTATGGATTTTGTTGGATTCAATAAAAAGGACATCCAACTGCTTTCCGAGATGCAGGACTTTGCCCAGCGTTATGAAGAAGAAATCATCTCCACCTTTTATGAGCACCTGCTCTCCGTTCGAGAAACCCGGATTTTGCTCAAAAATCAGGAAGCGATCGACCGACTTATACTTTCACAAAAAATCTATCTTATGGAAATTTTTCAAGGGAATTTTAATGCAGCTTATTTTGAGCAACGGCTCAAAACGGGGGCGGTGCATCACCGAATTGGGCTCAAACCCAAGTGGTATATGGAAATCTATGCCTCCTATGAAAATCATATCTCCACACTGATTTCAAAGGCCTACAAAGATGAAGCCGACCGGGGGTTGGCACGCGATCACGCCATCCGTAAGATATTCAGAATTGACATGATACTGACCTTGGAATACTACATGCACAGCAAGGATCTTGAGATGACAGCAAAGTTGAATCACAACATACAAAGCATCGACGATTTCACACGCATGCTCTCCCACGATCTCAAAGAACCTTTGCGCGGCATCGAAGCTTTTTCAAGTTTTTTACTCGAAGACTACCCTAAACTATTGGATAAACAAGGCAAACGCTATTTGAATTTTTTAAAAGAATCGGTGACACGAATGAAAACACTGATTCAAGATCTCTTAACGCTGGTTTCGATCACACAGAAAGGAGCCACTCTCGACCAGGTCAATCTCAATCTATTATTAGAACAAGTCAAAGACGACCTTAAATTTTCCATTCAACAAAAAAAAGTGGTTTTTGTAAAAAATCCACCCCTGCCTATTGTCCCTTGCGATGCCATTCAAGTCACCGAGATCTTTAAAAACCTCATTTCTAATGCCATAAAGTTCAATACAAGCAGCCCACCTCAGATTGAAGTCATGGCCCAGGAAAAAGGAGAATTTTATCTATTTTCAGTCAAAGATAATGGCATCGGCATTGAATCAGCCTATCAGGAGCAGATACTGCGTCCCTTTGAGCGTCTCCATCATCAAGGAGAATATGAAGGCACGGGACTCGGCTTGGCCATCTGCAAAAAAGTCGTAGAAAAGGTCGGTGGGGAAATTTGGTTAAAATCAGAAAAAGACATCGGTAGCACCTTCTATTTCACGCTACCGAAAAATAACAACTACTAAAACTACGTTAAAGAAAGACCTTTAAGATAATGCCACTCAAAACGCTGCGTATACTTCTGGTTGAGGACAACCCTCATGACATTGAAATTGCGAGACGCGCCTTTTCAAAAAGCAATGCCGAGCTTACCCTCGTGGTCGTCTCTTACGGCCAGGATGCACTGGACTACCTCAATCACCGGGGAAAATTCCATCCCCCGGACATCTCTCCCCGCCCATCACTTATTTTACTGGATCTCAACCTGCCCAGGATGAATGGCCTGGAGGTCCTCAAAAAAATCAAGAATACGCCTCACCTACAATCCATCCCAGTCATCATCTTAACCGCTTCCGAGCGCAACGAAGACATTGCACCTAGCTACGCACTCGGCGCAAATACCTATATCCAAAAACCGATAAAATTCAGTGATTTTCTGGATATCGCCAAGGGGATACAAAAATATTGGGCCGATGTCGCTTCATTGCCGGAACAGAACGCTTGAGCAAGCTTCATTCGAGGGATTTGGCACAGCGAAAACCAAGATCAGCAAAGGCTTGTTCTGGAGCGATGGATGAACGATAGGCTGAACGATAAAAAAGTGGTAAAGCATAATGACCGACGCGCCCACCGCCCCCTCCTTTGAAGACCTTCTGTTTCTCGCCGAATAAGGGACTTTTAAAAGTACCATTGGGATAAGGAGCATACCAATCACTCGTCCATTCCCAAACATTTCCCGCCATGTCCATCGCACCATAAGGACTCATGCTTTCTATGAAGCTGCCCACGACTGCAACATCCCCAGAATCGGGTGCATCGGCATTCTGCTTGATTAACTCAAAATCATTTCCCCAAGGGAATTCCCGCCCATCTGTACCCCGTGCAGCTTTCTCCCATTCGGCTTCACTCGGAAGCCGCTTGCCTCGCCATCGACAGTAACGCTCTGCTTCATACCAATTGACCTGTGAGATGGGGAAACGCTCTCGTCCATTTGGAACTTTTCGATCCAAAAAATGAGGTGGAGAACGCCATTGTGTCGCATCAATAAAAAATTTGTATTCGACGTTTGTGACTTCATATCGGTCGATGTAAAAAAGAGGGAGTGATATCTCATGCTGCGGAGACTCATCTTTGTACCAGGGTTTTTTACTACCCATTTCGCTGGCCTGCTGAAATTCATCAACACGATTGCTCCCTCGAATAAATCGGCCCGCAGTCACTGAAACCATCCCGCGTGGTGCTCGAGCAGGAGCGGCCTTCAACGCACAACCGGAAAAAATCATTAAGCCGACAACAGAAGGAATCAATAAAAAAGAAAAGCGCACGAAGATCATAAAGGTATGATGCGGAATTATAAAAGTACGGTCAAGTCAAAAACTCAGCTTTAATTGAATGATTACAAAAAATATTAAAATTGAATCAATAAAAGGACTTGAATTTAGATTTAGGGTGTTTTAGCACAGCGGAAACCCAAGTCCGCATAGGCTTCTTCAGGGGCAAGCGAGGATCGGTAAGCGGCACGATAAAAAAGTGGAAGCGAATAGTGCCCCACACCGCCCCATCCGCCGCCTCTAAAAACTTTTTGCTTTTCTCCAAAAAGGTCGGTTTTGTAATCACCACCGGGATAGGCTTGATACCAATCGGCGGTCCATTCCCAGACGTTTCCTGAAAGGTCAAAAGCCCCATACGGACCCTCCCCTTCGGGAAAAGAACCCACTTGAACGATGTCCCCAAAACCTGAATCCCCCGCGTTGAGTTTTTTATTGTCATAATCAGAACCCCAAGGAAACTCACGGCCATCTGGACCACGCGCGGCCTTTTCCCATTCGGCTTCACTCGGCAGACGTTTTCCCCGCCATTCACAGTAGCGGAGCGCTTGATGCCAATTCACATCGGTGACAGGAAAATGATCTCGACCTGTGGGAATGCCTCGGCCAAAAAAATAGACGGGCGGACGGGCCTGAGTTTCGTCAATAAATTGTTTGTATTCGGAGTTGGTGACTTCGTAACGGTCGATATAAAAAAGGGGCAGGTGAAGCTCATGTTGTGGGTGTTCATCCAAGTACCACGGTTTTAAGGTACCGAGTTCATTCCCCTGCTGATGTTCATCCACACGGTCACTGCCACGAATAAACTTGCCCGCAGGCACAACCACCATGCCGAGCGGTGGAGGCTCGACCGGCACCTTCAAAAAGCAGCTTGAAAGCAAGAACCCGGAGAGCATTACAAGGATAAATACAAGTGATGAGCGCTTCAACATAATCGGCACATCATAAGCACTCCGACTGGATGGGTCAAGAGATAGAAATCATGCAAAATCGAAAATTGATCTTGTTTGAGACGCTGAAATTGACAAATAACCTCTGCCCTATCTACAATTCGTGCCCATATAATTACTAATTTACCATTTACCGAACGATGTCATTACCGTAATTGCTTTTTATTAGGAGACAAAGATGCAGCAGTATAAAATGTTTTTATCCACCCTCTTTTTAGTCATCACGACTTTTTTAAGTGCCTGTGGTGGTTCCGGCGCTGAAAATGGGGGTTCCCCCTCTGGGATCGTCGTATCAAAAGCTGCCACAAAGGCGGTTCTCACAGCCTTGGGACAAAGCAAGGTTTTGACCGGGGTTGATCGGCCTCCTATCTCAAATCGCTCTGCCTCCACAGACGCAGAGAAAGGAAATACCTCTCAAGTCAGTGATGTGGAGTCCATTAAACGCGCCCTAAAACAACTAAAAACCTCACTCGCACAAAAGAAAATTCAAAAAATTGAAGAAGAAACCATCTCCTGTGACTCAGGCAGTGCCCTCAGAACAATCGATGACAATGACACACCCCTAGACCAAACCGATGATATTATTTCAACACAGTATAACGACTGCATTGAAATAAGTGATGCAACAACAACGCTACTACAGGGAAAAACTTCACTTCACATCTCACGCACTGCCCTGACACTACAAATGAGTCAAACATTCACTGATTTTCTCATACGAGAAACAAATACGAGAACGGGTGCATTTACAGAAATCTTACAAGAAGGAAACATCACCTTCTCCATATCGCCGCAAGATGCTTCTGGCTGTGAAGATCAAATATTCTATAAGAATCTAGGGATAAGCTATAATATCTCGACGACCGGGAGGACTGACACAAATGGGGAAGCCCCGGTGGAACATGAAGAAGTCGTTCAACTGCACAATTGGACATTAGAGGTCTCTGAAACCCATTCACCTGCACCTGGCTGTAAAATTATATCAACCCATCTCACCTTAAATGGGGGCATCGTAAAATCACACGTCACACACCCTCTAGATGACTATAACATTGGCTTTAGCAATCTTGTCATGCGCCTCAACACCAGGAGCAAGATCATTCCAGGATTTTCTTCCCGAGTCTTAGGAGAAGAAGTTTCGCTTTCCGGGCTGGTTGCAGTCCGTTCCCCTTGCTCCTTTGGCTCCTTTACCGTCAGTACACCTTCAGCCGATATCCCCTTCTACCCCAGTGGGGGAAGATGTGCCATCCAGGGTCGTTACATCGTTTCAACAAGTGAGGGCCTACACGCAATTATTGCAAGACCCGACGGCAGGGTTCAAATTGATGAAGGAAACGACGGCGAGATAGAACAAACATTTCCCAACTGTAATATCGCCGGAACTTGCAGGTAGAAGGGATCATCTTTTAAAGCCAGGCATTCTGGAACATCGAAACCCGCTAAAAAGAATAGGCCGCTGAAAATAGCCAGCGGCGGGCTTTAAATTCTACGGCAGGGTTATTTTCGGAAATCAGCCAGGTCTCCTCAGAACCCACTCGAAATATAAAGTCTGAAGAAGGCCTGATTTCGCTGTAGAGACCGATAATCTGAGTGATATCTCGTCTTCCGGCATGAATATCATTCACTTCCGTCGTAAAGTTTTTGTTACGAAGATAATATCTGAATCGAAAGTTTAGGACTTGAGAAAAATAATACCGCGTTTGAAGCGATAAATTTGTCGCACGATAAGAGATGTCATCCGGCCTACGGCCGATCAGGCCTCCTACAGCGCGACCGCGTTCAAAGGTCGCATCTCCCGAAACAGTCCAGACCTCATTCAAGAGATAAAAAAAAGCTGGCCCCAGGGCGGTGATCTTCGAGTCTTTGGCATCAAAAATCCTGCTGTAGTCAAGCTGACTAAAGGCGAACGAAAACCCAAAGCTGCCCCAGGGCATTTCATGATCCAGGAACACATTTAATCCACGCGAGGATAACTCAAAGGTCTCACCTGCTTCGGCCGTATCCAAGGGGGCCGTGGGAGAAAAATTCAAAAAGATACTTCCCATCGTGCTAGCTGAGCCAAGGGGGGTCTCCATCCCAATTTCGTAGTAGCTATAATTCAGAATTCTATTTTCTCGATAACGGTCAATGACAGCCAAAGCACTAAAAAAAACGTCACCCCGCTCGTAGCCAAGAACAAGACTGGACTGCACGACCTGATCCGATTGTTTCCTGACTTTTTCCAAAAAAACATTGTCATCAAAAATTAAACTTGTCTCCAGAACAACAGACCAATGGCGGCGGAGGGACTGCTCATCATCATCGAAGACCTGCGCCCCAACAGGAGCCACAAAATAAAAAACCGAAAAAATTGAGATAAACACAAAAAGAAATAAATGGCTCAAAGGCTTGAATTTCATCAATAAAAGACAGAAACTCAGGACTTCCTGTTTTAATCTAAGGAAGACTTGGCAAAAAATGGGATGGCTATTATGAGACACCGAAAACGCAGTGCAATGATTTGAAGACGCGCTCAATACGGCAACACGGGTTTCGCTTTTTTCACGATGCCCTCGTAAAGTGGCAGATATTTTTCTTGCAGGACCTTGTCCCAAGTAAAACGGGTTTTAATGTTTTCAAAGGCATCACGCTGAATCGTACGCAAGCGTTTTTTTCCGGTGCTCCGATAAACGACAATCGCACGTTTCAGGCACAGATAAAGTTCGTCCGCACCGCCCAGGTATGAAAAACCATATTGATTGTCAATCGTCTTCACTAAGCCGCCCACACGATGCACAATCGGGATGTTGCCATTGAGCTGCGCGATAAAATCGGTCAAACCACAAGGTTCAAACCGAGAGGGAATCAGAAAAAAATCGCCCGAAGCATAAATTTTCTTAGCATCCGCTTCGCTATAACCCTCAATAAAACAAACACGACCTTTGTATTCGTTTGCCAGGGTTTTGAATTTTTCCACAATACGCAGA
>JAADHI010000045.1 GCA_013151935.1 Candidatus Manganitrophaceae bacterium | reverse complement strand
ATTGAAACCTTAGTCAATCAACACGGGGGTGAAACGCTGGAAGCTTGCATGGCGAGCAGTATCCCCCAGGCCCGTGAAGGCACGCTCTATCTCATGTGTGGTGGAAAACGCGCTGTTTTTGATGATGCCGAAGTGTTACTCAAATCGCTCGCAAGCACCATTCGTTATATCGGCACAGCGGGTGAAGCCGCCAAAGTCAAAGCCTTGGTAAACATGGTGATGAATATGAATACGGCGGCGCTTGCGGAAGGTTTGGGTTTGGGGGCATGCATGGGATTCGATGTGGGTCTCTTGCGTGAGGTTTTTTCTCAAACGGGTGCGGCATCTCGTGTTTTGGAAACGGATGGCTCAGACATGCAGGATCAGGATCATGAATGTTATTTTTCAGCAGCGCATGCTGCAAAAGACTCGGGCATTGCCTTAAAACTTGCTGAGAGACAGGGTTTGAAATTGCCACTGGCTGAAGCGACTTTTGCGCAGTATCGCCGTTTGATCGATCTCGGAGTCGGGGAGTGGGACAAATCAGCGATTTCGGAATTGACATTTCCTGGACGAGGAAACGAGCGTAATTCTCCCGATACTGACTGAAAATCGTCGCGCACATTTGTGTGTCAGGAAAAATTAGAATTTTGACTGGAAGTCTCGATTAAAAATCAAGAGTGGCTGTATTTTGAATATCATCGACTTCCGCACTAAAAATGCCGTTTTCTTGTACGGCATACACGTTTTTATCCACAAAAATACCCCGTGTCCAAGCCAAAAATTTGCTTGTTTTGATTTTACCTAAAAATTCAAAACCGCCTTCCTTTGTGAGCCGATAAATATAAAGCGCCGCGCTTCTTTCTCTTTCGTTGCCAGCAGTTGTTGCGGGAATGGAGAGCAGTTGTTTCGTCTCCCAAAAGGTAAAAGCCTTGGGTTGATAGAGTGCTTCGGAAGAAGACCACTCTGAAGCATTGCCGATACGTGTTGTGTGTGTAAGTGCCGGATTTTCAAAATCACCCACATCAAAAATTGATAACTGAATTTGGCGACCATTCATACCCATTGTAATGAGATGATCTTCTCCAAAAGGATGAATATAAGTCGAAAAACCCGGGACAGAGAGTTCCCCCGCAATTTTGGGTGTCGTAGGGTCTGAAAGATCAATTGTAAACAAAGGGTCGATTTGAATGACGGTGACTAAAAATCCCCGTTCACCGACAAAACGCGCTGCGGTGAGACGTTCGCCAGGGGCAATATTTTCAAGTTTTCCAATAACTTTGAGTTGATCGCCTTCCGTTTTAAGCGTAAAAATCTGATGACGTGATGTCGCATTTGGGCCGACACCAAAACCTGTAATTGTTGCAATACGCAGAATATCTTTATATTCGCTGAGTGAATAACGATTTAAAATACGGCCCCAAACACTACCGCTTGCAAGAGGGACGACACGGGCTGTCGTCAGATCAAATTGATGAATGACTGTTTTTGTCCTTAAATCGTATTCGGACTCAGCACTATCTATAGGAGAAACATCGAGATTCCAGCGGGTCGCTGTCAGAAAAAGTGATTTCTGTGAAGCGTAAATGGCGTGAATATCGGCAACAAGTCCGAGCCCCGAGTGGGGGAGCGTAGGTTTCCCAAGATCAAAAGTGATGATGCTCACAATGCTTCCACCCCCGGGTTCAAAAGGGCGCGAAAATTCTTCTAAAGAGAGCAGTCCACCGCTTTCGATGACATTGCCCTCCGCATCAATTTCCTCGTACATGGGCAGTAAATCTTCAAGCGTGAGCGCGTCAAGCAGTCTCTTATTTTCCTCGACGAGGGTTTCATAATCCGCCTTGCTTCCATCATAGGTTAATTGGATTTGTGGCAAAATGGGGAAAAAACGCATTACGAGGTGCAACTTGTCTTTGAGTAAACGAGAAGAGACCGAAACGCCTTCAAAACGTATGTTTTTAAGCTGTTCGGGGCTTGTCGGATCTGAGATATCGACAATGAGTACCCCTCTTTTTGATTGCACCGGGACAATCGCAGGCCCAATAAGGGCATCAGTTGCAATGATCACCCTGTCATCATTGGCCCAAGGGATGCCTTCACCACTCTGGGGGGTATAAAGGACGATCAAATGATTTTTATGGAGATAAAGCGCATCAACCTGACCCTCTACTCGAATCTCTGCAATGCTTTTCATGGTATCGGCCGAAACAACTTTTGCGATTTTTACCGATTGTCTTTGTGCGATATAAAAGTAGGTGCCATCCGTTTTTACTTTATCAGATTCATCAACACCTGATTCTTGTACATTCGTTTCTGAAAAATTGTCGGCCACGGATGCCAGGCCTTCTGTGTCGATACGATCTGTATCTAGAAGTACTTCCGGAAGCGCAAAAGCATCATAAGCCACTCTGGGGAGTGCACTGGTGGCAAATTCTTCTTTTAAATAATTCTCCAGTTCTGCTTCACTTTCAAACGAAGATATTTTTCCGAGTGGGGTCGTCTCTGGGAGTTGACCCTCAAGACTTGGATTTCCCGCAGAATTATTGCTACTACAGGAGGTATAGAGAAATCCTAAAAAAATGAAGTAAAAAAGCGGGAAACCGTATTGTTTCATTGATCATCTCCTGTAGGTTTTATTTAAGATCAGTGCCATTAAAAGCATTATTAGTTTTGAATATAAACAGTTTTTGTTTGTATTTCAAGCACAAATTGTTTGACAGAAAAAACAGACTCCGGTAGATTAAAAAGATGGATCAAAAGGCCACGCCTTTTAAAGGGATTAAAGATATTTTTTATCAAACACGTGTCTTGATGGGCCGGGAGTACACGCTCAAACGTTTTGCCTCAGAGATTTTAGGTGGCAGGGTTGAGGCGGTCATGTTGAGCTATATCGAAAAGGGTAAACGCTTTCCAACAGAAGCCCTCGTGCGTAGACTGGCACAAGTCCGTAGAGAAATGCCGGAAACCCTGCTTGTTTTTTTATGGCGGGACCGCATGCTCTATGCCTTTTCCCGGGAACTTCACAAGGCAATCAAAGGGGAGGATCAAGCAAGCATCAAAGGGCTGGAGCAGGCAGAAGTCGCGGCCCTGATCAGTCGTGCCATTGCAGCTTTGCCCGATGATGGGACTTGGATCCCCTTGACACGCTGGCAGGCGGATCTAAACCGCAGCATCCTTTCCTTGGGGGCAAACCGCCCTTCAGGTTTACTCACAACGGTAATGGATATTCTAAAGACACAAGGGCTTATCGAAGAGGCTGAAGGCAAAGTTCGGCGTCTGGGTGGGCATTATATTGCAGAAAGCCCCGATGAGAAACATGCGCTCGCGGTTGAATTTTGTGGGATTTTCACCAAAGGACTCTTGGGCAAAGTCGTGCTCAAAGAACAAAAAACCTATCTCAGAAATCACTATCTTCAAATTCCAGAAGATCAAATTGCGGCCTTTTATCAGAAACTCAATGCTGCGGTTAATCAATTGACCACAGAATTTGCCAGCGAAGAAGGGGAGGCGGGGAAGTTTCTCAATGTACTCATTACATCCAGCCCATCGTAAAAATGTAACGAAAATGCAATCGGTTTTTCAGACCGCAATTTCGGGCATTTTATATCTTGTGTGCATTCTCATCAGTGCCTGCGCGGGTAGCGGCTCAAGTGGATTTGATGCGCGGGCTAAGGCAGAGCAGAATGCGATTGCAAAAGTAACAAAAGAGGGCGGATGTGTTGATGTTGAAAACACCGTGATTTGCGCCCCCGGTGTTAATCTCGCCAATGTCTCAGGGATCAATTCGGACTTTCTTGTCTCGGAAAATGCAGCGCGTCTCTCCATTGAGCCCGTTTCCGGTGCGAGGGTTTCTTGTTTAAAAAACTCGGATTTACAGGTATGTCAGATCATGGTGAGTGTTGTGCCTTCTGATTTCGCAGAAGGAACGCAGTTTTTTGTAAGCGCTCATTTTAAAGACACGATTTCTTGGTCAAACCCGATCGTGCTGCGACCGATCTCTTCTCCAGGTTCAAGCTTGAGTGCCGTCCTGACATTAGAAACGGGGTCAATCATGGAGAGCTCAGGTTTCCAAATCGCTGTGCTGGTTTATGGAGAAAATGTTCTATTGCCTGAAAACCAGGGTGAAGTGCCGCTCCTTGCAGATTTTTTCCCTGAGCTTGTTTATGCGGTCGCAGCGATTGAAGTAGAAATCGTGCCAAATCCTTGATCTTGTTATTTGATCGTGCTTTTCGTTTTGACACTCCGCTTATATTGACATTGTTTGCCGATTTCTTTAAAATTCATGGATTCTTACTATTTTCAGGGAGCAGCGAGTCATACGCCACTTCACTCGGGTCACATTTCCTACATAATTCCACGCTCCCCATTGATTGCAACCCTGATTCTGTTTTGAAATAGCGCAGGGGTTTTATTTTTGGAGATATTTTTAGCTGGACGGAAAACATCAAAAATCTTTCTTTCTTTCAAACAGGAGGTTTGAAGAAATGTTAAAGCGACTTTTCTTCTTTTTATTGTTCTTATCTTTTATCATTCCTATTTTTTCTGCTGCGGCCCTTTCAAAAGAAAATCTGGACGATATCCCAAATCCAGAATTTTCCAATATCTACAACAAACTTCCGCTTTATTTTGTCGAAAATAAGGGACAGGTTGATCCAAATGTTGCTTATTTTGAAATGGGAAAAGACCATGCCACTTATTTTACCTCGGAGGGTATTTACCTCAAGCTTAAGAGAAAAGGGAAGGAGGCGGCATGGGTTAAACTTTCACTGCGGGGTGCCAATAAAACCCCCGTCATTTTTGCGGAAGACTTACAGCCCACCACCATCAATTATTTTAAAGGAAAAAACCCTGATCAATGGCAAAAAAATGTCCCAACCTACGGTGCGGTGCGCTATGAAGATATTTACGAGGGGATTGATATTCGCTTTTATGGAAACAACCGAGAATTAGAATATGACATCATTGTTGAACCGGGCGTTGATCATTCAGTCGTGCAATTTAGCTACGAAGGGATTCAAGGATTAAAGGTCAATGCTAATGGTGAACTTGAAGTATTACTTGGAAACGGAAAGCTCATTCAAAGAAGTCCTTATAT
>JAADHI010000120.1 GCA_013151935.1 Candidatus Manganitrophaceae bacterium | reverse complement strand
ATTTTTTGCAATAGAGGCATATAAATTGTTTAGTGGCTCATGAAGGGAGTATAGTATCTGTTTCTATTTTGTATTTAAACTTATCAAGGAGCAAGTGCATGGCGATCATCACTCAAGTTAGAAATATTGGTATTTCAGCCCACATCGATTCCGGCAAAACGACCCTGACGGAACGGGCACTCTATTACACGGGAAAAATTCACAAAATCGAAGAGGTCCGCGGGAAATCAGGCGTGGGTGCGACGATGGATTCGATGGATTTGGAGCGGGAAAAAGGAATCACGATTCAGTCCGCCGCGACCTATTGCGAGTGGAAAGACACCGTCATCAACATCATCGACACCCCCGGTCATGTCGATTTCACCATTGAAGTAGAACGCGCCCTGCGTGTTTTGGATGCTGCGATCCTTGTGCTTTGTGGTGTCTCCGGTGTGCAAAGCCAATCCATCACGGTTGACCGTCAGATGCGCCGCTACAAAGTGCCTCGGATTGCCTTCATCAATAAATTAGATCGGACGGGAGCTGACCCTTTCCGGGTGATCACGCAACTCCGTGAAAAGCTGGGCCACAACGCACACGCCATCGCCATGCCGATCGGCGCGGAAATGGATCTCCAAGGAACGATTGATCTCACCAACATGAAAGCCTACTACTTTGACGGGGACAACGGGGAGAATGTTCGAGAGGAAGAGATTCCGGCCGAGCTGAAGGAGCAGGCCGAGAAGCTTCGGCATGATTTGCTTGAAGCGGTCAGTGATTTCGATGACAACATTGCCGAGAAATTCCTGGAGGAAGAACCTGTTTCAACCGACGAATTTCGCGAGGGAATCCGCAAGGCGACAATCTCCCTTCAATTCATCCCAGTGATGATGGGCTCTGCATTTAAGAACAAAGGCGTTCAGCTTCTGCTCGACGCTGTTGGCTACTATCTCCCCAATCCGACCGAGGTTGACAACGAGGCACACGATCAAAACAACGACGAAGCCAAAGTCATCCTCGAAAGCACTCCGGACAAACCGCTCGTCATGCTTGCTTTCAAATTGGAGGATGGCCGCTACGGTCAGTTGACCTACATGCGCGTTTATCAGGGAAAAGTCACTAAAGGAGACACCATTCACAATGCGGCAACGGGGAAGAAGGTTCGCGTCTCCCGGCTGGTTCGCATGCACTCCGACGAGATGCATGATATCGATTCTGCTGAAGCAGGAGATATCGCGGCGATCTTTGGTGTTGACTGCGCTTCTGGAGATACCTTCACTGATGGCACTGTCAGCTACACCATGACCTCAATGTTTGTTCCTGATGCCGTCATTTCCCTGGCCGTCTGGCCCAAAAAGAAGGCAAGCGCCGGAAATTTTTCCAAGGCGCTCAACCGCTTTATGAGAGAAGATCCCACATTTCGCATTCACCGCGACGATGAAAGCAACCAGACCATTATTTCCGGCATGGGCGAGCTTCACCTTCAAATTTATATGGAACGTATCAAACGGGAATACGACTGTGAGATCGAGTCCGGCGAACCGCAAGTTGCCTACCGAGAAACAATCTCTCAGAAGGCTGAGTTCAGCTACACTCACAAAAAGCAGACTGGCGGTTCCGGACAATACGCTAAAATTGGAGGATATATCGAGCCGCTGCCATCCGACGCGATCGAGACTTTTGAGTTTGTCGAAGACATCAAGGGAGGTGCAATCCCGCGTGAATATATTCCTGCCTGTGAGAAAGGGTTTCGTGAGCAAATCAAATGTGGTTCGCTCATCGGGTTTCCTGTGGTGGGTCTTCGCGTCGTTCTCAATGACGGCGCCTTCCATGCGGTCGACTCTTCCGAAATGGCCTTCAAAGCCTGCTCGATCGCCGCTTTCAGGGAATTCTATCCTCAGGGCAAACCAATCATTCTGGAGCCAATCATGAAATTGGGATGCGAAGCACCCGTCGAATTCCAAGGGGGGGTGATCGGTCTGCTCAATCAAAGAAGAGGCGTTATCCTCGGAACGCAAAACAACGACACCTTCGTGCAAATCGAGGCCGAGGTTCCACTTTCCGAGATGTTCGGTTTTTCTACTAATCTAAGAAGTGGGACGCAGGGAAAGGGTGAATTTTCGATGGAATTTCTGAAATATGCTCCGGTTCCAAAACAAATTTCAGCAGACTTAATCAAGGCCTACCAAGACGAAAAAGCCGCAGAGAAAAAATAAAACCTTGGCTTGAATTAAATGCCCCCTCTGGGATACCCCAGAGGGGGCATTTTAAAAAAAAACACCTTTTTTCAAATGCCATTGGGCTCAAATAACCCAAGTAAGCGTGATGCCCTTTGCTGATATTGAACGCTTCAATGTGGGCGACAGTGCACTCATTTTTATCTCGTATTCCTCAAAAAGTCCCGTCCACTGGATCGGGTGAAGCAAGCGATAATTGCTCAGTTTTAGAGCGATATTGTTGATACTTGGCAAGATAAATTTAATAAGTTTACGGAAAGCGGCCAAAAACCGTTCTAAAGCTTTGAATGCAAAGGGAAAAGTGGCAAAATACGACTTGTTAACTTTTATCTATAAGTTGGCAGGTGGCTATTCGCTAAGATGCTGCCGCATAAGGGATAATACTTTCTATCTTTTTTCTCACCTTCTGTCGCTCGACATCCAGTTCGTAAGATTTTTGTAAATTCATCCAAAAATCGGGAGAGGTGCCGAAACTGTGCAAGACGTAAGGCGGTGTCAGCAGTAACACTCCGTTGTCTATTAATGATCTGGTACATACGGTTTTTAGGGACATCTATCTTGTCAGCTAAAACCGATGCTGTAATGCCTATAAATTCCAGTTCATCAACTAAAATTTCTCCTGGATGGGAAGGGATCATCAAATTTACTCATTGTTCTTCCTTAACTTCCCCTCAATAATAATCTACTATTTTCACGTGATAGGGGGCATCATCCCAGCTAAAGCAAATCCGCCATTGCATGTTAATCCTAATGCGATACTCTCCGAGTCGATCACCGACTAACTTTTCAAAGCGATTACTCGGTAATGCCTCCAAATCCTTGAGCACTTCCGCACTATTTAAAATCTGTAATCGCTTTTCCGCCAGATGCCCAGCTTATGTCTGATGCTGAAGGCATATTGGGGCTTCCCCTTTATCTTATTGAGGTTATTCCAGAACTTAAAATAGAAGGTCAAACGATTGCTTCGGGGCAAGCAATAGGAATGGGGACAAATCAATTATTCGAAATGACTTTTAGTGACCCAACGGGCATTGGGGACCAAGTCGTCAATACGGTTCAGTCTGGAGAATATCATGCGATTGGTTTGGATGTAAACAAAGTGACCTTCCAATCCTTAAAGGATCGTGTGGATCGCTGGCAGCCTGACACAGCAAATGAAAGAGATGATCGATTGGGAGAGTTACTTTATCTGATGGCCATGTTTTATTTTGCCAATTCAGGCTTCTTAAGGGAAGAGGCATCAAAGGCAAGCGGAGTAATGGCATTGAGGCATCCTTCTGAATCAATGGTTAGTTTGAATTTTAATGCAGATTTCCTATTCGGTATTCCGGTCAGTATATCGTCTGTTGGACTCAATATGGATGTAGACCGAGATATTCTTTCTCCTTTTTCAAAGAATGGCAACAGCGACACAACTTTTTGGTTCATGGTTAGAAATGGGCTGAATGCTTCTGCACAGGAACATCTTGTCTTTGAGTCCATCATGGGTCTTGAAGCGATTTCAACCGTAAAATTTCTTGATTTGGCAAATAGCCAGCTTGTTCCGGCGTATGTTTTGGATTCTGAGAATGTTCAGAGAGTGGATGAGCTACAAATATCCTCACAGGACAAGGCGGATATTCGTAATTTTATTAATGCAGGCAAGATGGTCATTGTTCCGAATAGAAATATCCAACATGTTGATTATTCGGGGATTGGGTATAATGTAGTTGATCTGGAAACAGGTGTTGGGGGTTATCTGATTTCTGGAGGCTTCAACGGGAGTGCCACGGTCGCGGGAAATGTCGCTGCGCTAATCGCCCTCGCGGAGGAGCTGATTGGAAAAGACAATAGAGTGTTCCTTGAACCCATTATTTTTACACTTAAAGACTTTTTGGATAGCTATCCTGAAATTGCGGGACAGAAAAATCCCGCATTTCAGGAATTTACTAAACGACAGCTACATTGGGGGCATATTGTCAATCTCAGTCCGGTGGATGGATTCAAGGTTAATATTGCTTTTGAGATTTTGTATCATGCACGAATCACGTTGATTACGTTGATTCAGTGATGTTGGGATGGTTTCGGAGGCTAGGCTTGGAGGAATTTCTGATTTGAAGGTGTTATATAAAGATTGGTTCCTTCCATTTTTTGTTTGTTCCGTCCTTATAAGTTCACTAAGTTGTTCAAAATATAAGGAACCTGTGCCCTTAAAAAAGGGTATGTCTTTGGAATATGCAATTATGGGTGGCACCACTTTTACTTACAAGATCGAATTGTTAGGAAGCAAAGATTTTAAAGTGATTGAAACAATAGGTCGAGGCATACTAGGGAATACTGTGACTGAATGGTCCGTAGATACTTATGGAAAAGTATACAAAAGTAGTGGCGATGGATCTTATATCGGATCCTTTTCCCCTATCTGGATTCCTGTAAATAAGATGAAAATTGGAGATGTTTTTGACGAAGATCATCATGTTATGAAGCGGATGAGTTGGAAAAAATGGGAAGTTTTAGTGGTCGAAAATACCGCTGGTGCTTCTATTGGCAAGGTAGAAGATTATTTTGATGCAACCACAGGATTTAAAGTGGGAACGTATGTAAGTGCAGGGGGAGAGATTGAAATTATTCTGATGAAGACCAACGTGAGCGGACTTGAGGCGGGTGAGTAGACTCACGTGATGTCCACTACTAAAATCATCCCCTATGGGTTCATAGCGGCTATTTTTGTACTTGGGTGCGAGAAGGCAATTGAACCTTCCCCCTTCTTTAACAATCTTGAATTGACATACTTAGAGGAATTTCGGAAAAGCCCAAAAGAAGAAGACCATCTCTGGACGAGAGAGATCCATTATAAATTTCAAAAGAATCAGGATGGGACATTCAAGGTATTAGAAAAAATCCGGACGGGAAAAGAGCTTGGAATACAGAATCAAAGAAAACCCATTCCTTATCCCA
>JAADHI010000027.1 GCA_013151935.1 Candidatus Manganitrophaceae bacterium | reverse complement strand
CAAGCGCTTTCAGAAGTCAGGGCTTCTTATATCGCAGACTGCGGCTGGGCAACACTGACAGAAGCCAAAAAAAACTTTGCAGAACGAGACGAAAGACTCAAGG
Source organism: Candidatus Manganitrophaceae bacterium (assembly GCA_013151935.1). Classification (GTDB taxonomy): domain Bacteria; phylum Nitrospirota; class Nitrospiria; order SBBL01; family JAADHI01; genus JAADHI01. The sequence continues at coordinate 5,069 of JAADHI010000027.1, read as the reverse complement.
CATTTCGAACGTATTCAAAAGTGATTTTATGGTTTGAACATGACCTTTATGATCAATTGCAAATGCTACAAATTTTGCATTGGTTCTCCGGGCAGGCCCAGAAAAATACAGCACTTACGATGATTTGCACCGATCAATATCTGGGCATGATTCCACCCGAAAAAATCACTGATTTGTGGCCTTACGAAAAAGATATCACAGCGGCACAACTTATTTTGGCAACAAAAGCCTGGGCAGCTTTTCGTGAATCGACCCCGGAACTTTGGGCCGCACTCTTAAATGAAAATACGGAGACCTTGCCTTTTTTGAATGGAGCTGTGTTGCGTTTGCTGGAGGAATATCCGAGTCCGAAAAATGGTTTGTCCCGTACAGCACAAAAGGCCCTGGAAATTATCGGCGCCGGGGAAACGTGCCCCATCAAAATTTTTAAGCAGTACAGGGAAACCGAAGAACGTCTCTTTTTGGGTGATTGGAGTTTCTGGCAGATTTTAAACACGCTGCTCGACGGAGAAAACCCTTTACTTCATTTAAAGGGGGGAGGCTTGTTAAGTCGCCCTCCCGAAAAAGATCAAATCCTCACCATAAGCCCTTTAGGCAAGACCGTCTTACATGGAGAAAAACATGCACCACCACAGCCTGATCACTGGATCGGAGGTGTCCATCTCAGTGCGAATGTTTTTTGGATGTGGGATGCGAAAAAGAAGGTTTTACAGCGAAAAAGCCACCTCTAAAGAAGTCGATGTCTTTGTGATCAAGGGAGAGAGATGCAAAAAATTGTGTATTTTCATCCTTGATGTCACAAGAATAAGAAGATTAAAATAGTGCTTCCTGGATCAAAAACAGACAAAACGCCGTGTTTTCTTTACTTGCCTTTATTGACCGTAATCCCCTACACTGCACGCGTTTTTCTAAGCCCAAAAGCTGATTGTTCAGCCTGACTAAAATAAGAGGTATTTCATGTCTGATTCGTTTTCCAAATCACGGCCACACCCTTGGCACGGCCTGGAACTAGGCCCCGAAGCGCCTACAATTGTTCGCGCTTATATTGAAATGACACCGCTCGACCTGGTCAAATACGAAATTGACAAGGATACGGGCTATTTGACTTTGGACCGGCCACTGCGTGCCTCGTCTCAATTGCCTGCCCTCTATGGTTTTATCCCAAGAACCTATTGTGGTGATGGTGTTGCAAAACTGATGGAAGGTTCTGATATTGGGGATGGCGATGCACTCGACATCTGTATTTTTAGCGAAAGACCGGTCACACGCGCCGAAATTATTTTGAATGCCCGTGTGATTGGTGGTGTACCCATGTTGGACGATGGAGAGGCCGATGACAAAATTATAGCCGTGGTTGTAAAAGATGCGGCCTGGGGCCATATCACAGACATCTCCGAATTCCCGAAAATTCTTGTTGAGCGGGTTCAGCACTATTTTCTGACCTACAAACAAATCCCTGGAAAAGAAAGCACCGTGCATATCGGTGAGGCCTACGGGCGAGTGCACGCCGAGACCGTTATTAAGGCCTCTATGGCAGACTACGCGGCAAAATTTCCGGAAGACTGATTTGCTCCAAATGCATTAGAGTGACCGCAAGACTTATGAAAGGAGAGAGATCATTCTCCTTTCATAAGTCTATATTTTTTAATTTCTGCTCACTTCTTCAAAAAGCATCTTGTCAATTCACATTTCTTTTTATAAACTAACACCTTAATCATTCAGGGACAGAAATGACGCATCAGGAAACCATACAAGAACTGCGTGCTCACATCAGCACAAAAATTATCGGCCAGAATTTATTGGTCAATCGGCTTCTGGTTGCGCTTTTGGCCGATGGACATTTGTTGGTGGAAGGTGCTCCCGGTCTGGCCAAAACCCGCGCCATCAAGGTCTTGGGGGAGGGCATTGAAGCGGACTTTCATCGCATTCAATTTACACCCGATCTCTTGCCCGCCGATTTGACCGGAACCGAAATATTTCGGCCTCAGGACGGCTCCTTTCAATTTCAAAAAGGCCCGCTTTTTCACAACCTTGTTTTGTCCGATGAAATCAATCGTGCGCCCGCCAAGGTGCAGTCTGCATTGCTTGAAGCCATGGGAGAACGTCAAATTACCGTGGGTTCTGTGACTTACCCCTTACCGGAGCTTTTTCTGGTCATGGCGACACAAAATCCCATTGAACAAGAAGGCACTTATCCTTTGCCTGAAGCCCAACTCGACCGTTTTTTGATGCATGTGAATATCGACTATCCTGACGCCGAAACAGAGAAAGCCATTTTGCACCTGGCACGGGGCGAGGCCCGTCAGGAAAAACAAAAAGAAGTCTTTACCCCCATTTCACAGAAAAGTATTTTTGCCGCCCGTGAAGAAATTCTGGATCTGCATATGGCGGACAATATCGAAGCTTATTTATTACAAATTATTTTAGCTACACGAAATCCCGCAGCTTACGATGAAAGCCTGGGAAAATGGTTACAGTACGGCGCAAGCCCACGTGCCACCATCGCCCTGGATCGTTGTGCCCGTGCGCACGCCTGGTTGGATGGTCGGGATTTTGTCGGGCCGGAGGATATACAAAACATGGCCTTTGATGTCCTACGTCACCGGGTTTTGCTGAGCTACGAAGCGGAAGCCGAAGGCATTACGCCCGACCGCTTTATCGAGGCGCTACTTTCACAAATCGCTGTTCCTTAAACAAGCCATGTCTTTCGGATTTAAAACCCAGACCTTATTTTCGGCTGCTCCGGATCAATCGTCTAAGCGTGCTTTGATTTCAGATCCCGTGCAGCTCACTAAAGAAGCTTTGATTGCCATGCATGCTCCGGCAGCAGGCCTCTCCTTAAAATCATCAAAGATTCGTGCCCAACAGGGTGGGCAGTATCTTTCGCCTTTTAAAGGACGTGGCATGGAGTTTGATGAGGTCCGTCCTTATCAGCCAGGGGATGATGTCCGTACGATGGATTGGCGTGTGACGGCGCGCACGGGAAAACCACACACCAAGCGTTTTCGTGAGGAGCGAGAGCGTTCCGTTTTGTTTTGGGTGGATTATCGTGCGCCCATGTTTTTTGCGACGCGTGGGGTTTTTAAGTCTGTTTTTGCCGCCCATGCGGCGGCGCTTCTGGCTTGGAGTGCGGTGCGTCACGGTGACCGTTTGGGCGGGCTTGTTTTTTCGGAAACACAGCATCACGAAATTCGTCCGCAGCGGGGTAAAAAAGGGGTACTGCATTTCATACAGGCCTTGGTAAAATATCATGTGCGAGAAACGCATTTATCACAGGTGCATACGCAGGAAGAAGCCGAAACGGCAGCCTGCCAGTCACTGATCCGTCTGCGCCGTGTGGCCCGACCTGGCAGCCTTGTTTTTTTAATGAGCGATTTTCGTGCCATGGGGGAGCAGAGTGAGGCCCATTTGGCGCAACTTTCGAGACATTGTGACGTACTCATGTTTTCTATTTCAGACGCCTTAGAGCGAAACCTGCCGCCTGCGGGTCATTATCGTCTCAGCCAGGGCGGGAAGTCCCTTTCCTTAAATACCCATGATCAAAGCCTACGTGACGGCTATCGACAAAAATTTCAGACCCGGCAAGACGATTTAAAAAACTTGTCACGACGCTACGGGATCTATCATTTGTCCTGTTCGACAAATGATGATCCTTTGTTGACCCTGCAACGTGGACTGGGGCAACAAAGCAAAGGGAGGCGCGTTTAAAGTGGACGGCCCGGCGGCGACACTCAGCTTACGCGATATTCATTTGCCCGATGCCGTTTCCTGGTGGCCACCCGCCCCCGGATGGTGGGCCTTGTTGGTCTTGTGTTTTTTGATGGTGTTTTCTGTGTGGCTCTTTCGGCTGATCAAATACAGACGCAGTGTTCGTGTTGCAGCCATTCAGGCATTACAAGAAATCTCGGCGACATTTTTGCGGGAAAAGGATGCACATCAACTTGTGAAATCGCTTTCAATTTTACTGCGTCGTATTTGTTTAAGTTATTTTCCACGGAGCGAAGTTGCAGGACTGACGGGTGAAAAATGGCTCGCATTTCTGGATCACTGTCTGGACTGGGGCAATGTGTCCGAGCGTTTTAGCCAAGGCGCAGGTCGTACCCTGATTACGGCACCGTATCAAGCCCAGTCGACTTTGCAAGGGGAGCAGTTATTGAATCTTTGTCAACATTGGATCAAGGCCCTGCCGCTTCTAAAAGGAAAACATCCATGATTCATTTTGAGTGGCCCTGGCTTTTGTGGTTGATTCCGTTACCTTTTATTTTACGGCGATTTTTACCGGCGGTTGCGCCTGCTCAGGAAGCCGCTTTGCGTGTCCCGTTTTTATCCGAATTTTCTGAAATGCGAAGTACGACGCGACAGCACGTGTCGGGGCGTTTGATTTTATGCTTGGCTTTTTTAGCGTGGCTCTTGTTGGTGCTTGCGAGTGCCAGACCGCAATGGTTAGGGGAGCCGATTGAAATCCCCGTAAGTGGTCGTAATCTCATGTTGGCCGTGGATCTCTCCGGTAGTATGGAAGTGGAAGATTTTGAATTGAATGGGAAAACGGTCAACCGTCTGATCGCGACACAAGCCGTCGCCAGCGCATTTATCGACCGACGTGTGGGAGATAGACTGGGTTTGATTCTTTTTGGTCGTCAGGCTTATTTGCAAACACCCCTTACTTTTGATCGTAAGACTTTAAAAACCCTCTTGCAGGAGGCTGTCATTGGTTTGGCCGGGCAGGAAACGGCCATTGGTGATGCCATTGGTTTGGCCGTGAAACGTCTGCGCGAAAACGATGTGAATACGGGTCAGCGGGTCATGATTCTCTTGACCGATGGCGCAAATACAGCAGGCGAGGTCGAACCACTCAAGGCGGCAGAAATGGCGGCGGCGGAAGATTTAAAAATATACACTATCGGAATCGGCGCGGATGAGATGATCGTGCGTTCTTTCTTTGGATCCCGTAAAATAAACCCCTCAGCCGACTTAGATGAAAAGACGCTCACCGCCATCGCCGAAAAAACAGGGGGACGATATTTTCGCGCCCGTGATACAAAAGCCTTGGCGGAAATCTATACCTTGCT
>JAADHI010000153.1 GCA_013151935.1 Candidatus Manganitrophaceae bacterium | reverse complement strand
TTTTTTGCTTCAAGGGGGCGGCTAAAAATATAGCCCTGGACAAAATCACAGCCGATTTCACGTAAAAAATCAAGCTGTTCCTCTGTTTCAACCCCTTCGGCAATGACTTCAATCCCCATTTCATGGGCCATGTAAACAATGCCTTTTGCGATGGCATTGTTGTTTTTGTTGCCAGGCAGCCCCTTCACAAAAGATCCATCTATTTTGAGGATATCAATGGGCAAACGGGCCAAGTAGTTGAGGGAAGAATAACCCGTACCAAAGTCGTCAATTGAAATTTTGAAGCCATGGGAGCGGAGTCTTTTTAAGTGGCGCACGGTGGCCCGGATATTTCGAATGATCGCGCTTTCTGTGATTTCTATCCCGATATTTTTTGGGGATAGCCCATATTTCCCCACAATCGTTGTGAGATATTCACAAAGATCCATGTGCTCGAAATCGACTGCGGAAATATTGATAGCGACACGTATATCCTGAGTATTTTTCGTGCCGATTGTGTTCATTTTTTGGATGAAGCTACAGACATTTTTGATCATCAGTTTGTCGATCTCGACAATCATGCCTTTTTCTTCCGCCAGTGGGATAAATTCCACAGGACTAATAAAATGTCCGTTTTTCTGAGGCCAGCGCACAAGGGCTTCCATGCCGGCGATACGGCGATCCTGTAGTCGAACGATGGGTTGGTAATATGTTTCCAGCACGGCGTTATCCATGCCTTTTCTCAGGGCTTTTTCAAGTGCGACTTGTTTGAGGATTTTTTCGTTCAAGGATTTTGTAAAAAAGTGAAAATTATTTTTACCGGTTTCCTTGGCGTGGTACATCGCAATATCCGCATTTTTTAGCAGGACTTCGGTGGACTTCCCATTGTCGGGATATAAAGCAATGCCGATGCTGACGGAGGCATATATCACTTCGTTACGGTGAATAAAAGGTTTTGAGATTGAGTTGACGATGCGGGAAGCCACTAGAGCGGCTTCCTCCTCTTCTTGAAGCTTGTCCAGAATAATCGTAAATTCGTCACCACCCAGGCGTGAAACGGTATCTTCCGAACGTGCCCCGATCTGAAGGCGTCGCGCCAATTCCTTTAGGAAAAGGTCTCCAAAGGAGTGGCCTTTACTGTCGTTGATGATTTTGAAGTCATCCAAATCGATGTATAAAAGTGCAAAAATTGTATTGGCGCGTTTGGCATGTTTGATGGTTTGTCGGAGACGATCGTAAAAGAGCTGACGGTTGGGTAGGCCCGTGAGGGCATCGTGGTAGGCCTTGTACTCAATTTTCATCTCATTTTGTTTTATCTCAGTAATATCGTAAAAAACGGCGGCGTACTGTGTGACACGCTCTGAGGAATCCCTGATTTCGGTAATCGTGAGTCGTTCTGGATAGACCTCTCCATTTTTTCGACGATTCCAAATTTCACCTTCCCAGCGCCCTTTTTCAAGGAGGACTGACCACATCGTCTCATAAAATGTTTTATCGTGTTTTCCAGATCTCAGCATTGAGGGGTTTTTCCCAACGACCTCTTCAGTGCTGTACCCAGTGATCTCGGAAAATGCGGGATTAACAGATTGAATTACGGCATGGCAATCCGTAATCATGACCCCTTCTACAATATTTTCGATCACTTTTGCAGATAAAGTGAGCGTTTCACTAATCCGTTTCCGGTCGGTAATGTCCTGGAGGGTTCCTGAAATTTTATAAGCGTCTCCTGAGTGATCGAGATAGGCCTTGCCCTGTGCCCGGACGATACGCTTGACCTGATTTTCTACGAGCATGTGTAATTCAATATCGTAGGAAGTCTTCGTAAGAATGGCGTCATCATTCGCTTCACGGAAAATATCTCTATGCTCCTCATGAATCACCGCCAACATTCCTTCAAAAGAAGGTGAGACTTCATTAGGCTTAAAACCAAGGAGTTTATAGGTCTGTGCAGACCAGGCATGTCGTCCACTCAAAATCTCCCAAGTCCAGCTGCCGATGCCCGAAATTTCCTGGGCTTCTGCCAAACTTTGCTCGCTGTTGCGTAGGGCCTCTTCTGTATGGATACGGCGTTGTTTTTCTAAATGTTTTTTTAAAACGTTTTCGAGGGTGTAGGGCAATAGCTCTGAATAATGACTTGAGGCGTCTTTAATGACATATTCATCAATGCCCATCTTGAGGGCTTTCACTGCGGTTTCTTCGTTTCCCGCACCGGTCAATAAAACCAGGGGAATCGGGGTCTTGCGATCGATGAGCTTTTCGCAGAGATGCAAACCGGAGATTCCGGGCAAACCATGATCCGTCACCATGACATCGAAGGCATCGGGATTGTCTTCAAGGATTTGGATTGCATCTTCTGCGTGTTTACAGACGGTAATCTCACAAGAGAGGTGGCTTTTGTGAAATGCCCGCTCAAATGAAATCCAGTCATGTTTATTGTCTTCGACCAGAAGAATTCGTATTGTGCGTTTGTTTTTATCCGAGCGCATTTGCAAGTTTTGGTAACTCAACCATTTCCCAAAAGAGATTGATTGTTTTAACCGCATGGGAGAGATTTTCGAATCCAACTGGTTTTTTAATATAGGCTGTCGCGCCCAAGTCGTAGCTACGCACACGATCTTCTTCTGCCTTTGATGTGGTTAAAATAATGACCGGTAAATTACAAAATTTGGGTTCTCCCCGGATTTGGTCTAAAACTTCATGTCCATTCATTTTGGGCATGTTAATGTCCAAAAGAAGAATACCGGGTTGGGGTGCTGATTTTGGATCGGAATATTTTCCGCGTTGATAAAGGTAGTCGAGGCACTCTTCCCCGTCATTGACGACATAGAGCGTGTTTGCAATCTTGTTTTCTTGCCAAGCGCGTCTTGTGGCGATGATGTCGTGTTTATTGTCTTCAGCCATGAGCGCGATAAAAGAGGTTTTTTCCATATTACTGCTCCTTATCTTTTTTTTGGAATGGTGAGATAAAAGGTGCTCCCTTGTTCGGGTACGGATTCCACACACACAGACCACCCCAGTCTTGAGACCGCTTTAGAGACGGTCGCGAGACCAATCCCTGTTCCCTCATATTCAGAGTCTGCATGCAGTCTTTGAAAGGGCATAAATATTTTTTCAAAAAACCGGGCCTCAATGCCAATGCCATTGTCTTTGATAAAAATTTCAAGTGCTTGTTTCCCTTTTTCAGACCATCCAAATTCAATACGTTTTTTGAGGGCTTTGTTATATTTTAGAGCGTTGGTAATTAAATTTTGAAAAATTTGTCGGAGCAGTGTCGGTTCTGCAGAGATCGTCGGCCAGTGTTTTTCTATGAGCACTTCCGTTTCTTTCGGCAAAGCCAAGCCCGCAATGAGGGTATTCAAAAAGGGATATAAATCAACCTGTTTGAGTATGACCTTTTTTCTGCCAATACGAGAAAGTTGCAGCAAATCTTCTAAAAAAGCTTCGCTTTGGCAAACGGCTTCACCCAGGCCCTCAAGATACATCTCTTGCGTTTCTCCCAATGTCCCTTTGAGGTCCTTTTGTAAAAAGTCCGAATAATTGTGAATGGCTCTAAGGGGTGCTTTAAGGTCGTGTGAAACAACATAGGTAAATTCGTTGAGCTCCTTATTGAGGTGACTCAGGTCGCGAATAAGCCCTTCACGTTCATCATTGGTTTTTTTGTAATATCCTGCCAGTGCTGTTGTGACCCAAATCATAAATACGGCAAGGATGCGATTTGAAACTTCAATGGATAACATCCCTCCATCAAAGGACATAAAAAACCCTAAAAAATTTAGAAGTGTACCTGTGATTGCTGTGATTAAGGTAAAGGCTTTTTTTGTGGACCAGAGAGAGGTCAAGACCAAAATGACGTAGGGAACACCGCCGGCCACGCCACTGGGTGTAGAAATATCTAAAAGAAAAATTCCGAGGGCGAAAACAACGCAAATTGCGCTGAGGATAATGGTATTTCCATTTTTGGGTGCATTGATCTCAGGGTTCATTGTGAGCGCAATCCTTGTCTAATTGAGGGGATTTATGATCAAGCTATGGATGGTTTTTTTTGAAGGAGTCTCAAAGAGTCTACTTCCTTAGCCGCGAAGTTTTTGCTCCGCTCCCATCAAATCAAATGTACCGTAAGCACCAAAAGCTGGCAAGGCGGCCCACAACCGCATTTTTCTAAGCCTGAGTCCTCTGATCAATCTTCATGATTGCCTATTTCCCTCTCCCTTATTTTTCCTTATAATCGACCCATGCCGCTCACATCTTTTCATCCCATCATTGCAAGTTGGTTTGCCGAGCGTTTTCTTCAGCCGACGGAGGCCCAGGCTGCGGGTTGGCCGGCCATCTTAAAAAATCAGGACACACTTATTGCTGCCCCGACAGGCTCTGGAAAGACCTTCGCGGCTTTTTTGGCCTGTCTTAATCGCCTGTTTTGTGAAGGCATTTCGGGGCGACTCCCCGACAGGCCGCGTGTGCTCTACATCTCTCCCCTCAAGGCTTTGAGCAACGATATACAGCGAAACCTCGAAGAACCCCTTGAGGCCATCACTAAGCGTGCCGAAGCCTCAGGACTTTTTGTTCCCCAAATCCGTGTGCTTGTGCGCACGGGCGATACACCGCAATCCGAACGCCGCGCCATGTTAAAGAAACCTCCGCACATTCTCATTACAACACCGGAATCCCTTTATTTGCTGTTAACCGCAGCATCCAGCCGGGCAATTTTGAGCGGGATTGAAACCGTTATTGTGGATGAAATTCACGCCGTAGCCCGCGACAAACGCGGCGCGCATCTCTCGCTTTCTTTGGCCCGTTTGGACGCGCTTTGTGAACGCAGACCTGTGCGAATTGGGCTTTCGGCAACACAAAAACCCATTGAGCGAATGGCGCAATTTCTGGTTGGGGCGGATCGCATGGATTCAAATGGCAGGCCCCTCTGCGCCATTGTGGATACCGGACACCTGCGCAAGCTGGATCTCGCCATTGAAAGCCCACGGACGCCCCTCTCCGCGGTCTGCTCGAATACACAGTGGAAAGAAGTGTACGAACAAATCGGCACTTTAATTCAGCAACATCGCAGCACACTCATTTTTGTTAACACACGTCGTTTGGCTGAGCGCGTGACACACAATCTTTCGGCGTTAATCGGGGAAGCGCACATCACCTCGCATCACGGCAGTCTTTCAAAAAAATTGCGACTTGAGACTGAAAAACGGCT
>JAADHI010000058.1 GCA_013151935.1 Candidatus Manganitrophaceae bacterium | reverse complement strand
GCAAAGGCAGGGCCTTGCACCAAAGTACGAGTTGTAAGCCTAAATCACTCTGAATGATGATGCTGATGCTTTTTGGGATTTTTATAGGTGTAATACGATAGCCTGCTGTTTCCCGATCTACGCGCACCTCTCCTGTAAGCTGTTTTTTCTGTCGGGGGATTTGAAAACGATCCTTAATCGTCTGGCGAAGACCGAGTAAATCAATTTCCGCTAAAAGCCGTCCTGTGCCTTCGATTTCGGCTGAAAGCTTGATTTTGTGGATGTTATTCCCGCCCACAGGCTGGATTTCAAGCCCATGGCTGTGTAAGGTCAGTTGATGCTCAGGAGACGAAAGCCGAATAATCAGCGGTCCGCTTTGTACTTCTTTGATCTTGGGAGCAATGTTCTCATAGTTTTTGTTGAGGCGCTCGAATTGGAAGTGCTGGGGGCGGGTTTCGGCATGTGTTTTGGAAATACCTAGCGCAGGGGGCAGAATCAGTCCTAGGCAAAGAAGCGTTGCTATTTTAAAATAAGAAGTCAAAGACGAAAAAAAACGCCTATTCATACGCATACTTCAAATTTCGTTTTCCCGCAAAAATAATCTCTCTTATTCCCCGTCCGCCGATTTTTTCGGCCACCTTCATTGAGGGGATATTTTGGGGTTGAATGAGGCTAATGATGTCTCTTAGCTTCATTTGCTCTCGTCCATAATCTAAAATCATTTGTGCGCCCTCTGTGGCGTATCCTTTATCCCAGTCTTTTTTTCTGATGAGCCAGCCGATTTCCAATCCCGGCCAGTTTAGGGGCTGATGAAAACCGATGCGACCGACAAATTGACGATCAAGTTTATTTTCCACAGCCCACATGCCATAAGCTCTCAGTTGCCAATGTCCGAGAAAAAAGGCAATGCGGTTCCAGGTTTCTTCTCGGTTGAATCTTTCACCCTCTCCGAGATATTGCATAACTTCGGGGTCGGCACAGCATTGGTGATAAGCTTCTGCGTCTTCCGCTTTGAAGGCTCTGAATATAAGGCGTTCCGTTTCTAGAGTAGGGATCATCAGGTTCCTATTTTCAGAACAAATCGAAGATGAAAGTGCCTTAGCTCCGACCATTGCAGGACGAGAAATCAGAGACAATGACATTTAAGCCCTCAGATAAAGCAGATGTTTCTGGTTTTTTATAGCGCATGACCAAATTCTGATCAAAAAAATCGGCGGTTTCTTGAGAGACTTTTTGAGTAAATCCGATCAAATAGGCATCAAAATACCTTAAGGTTGTTTGAACACGTTTTGTGAGGGATACATCGCAGGATTCAAGGATGACGACTTCAAACGTTTCGATTGGGAATGCACTATTATATTGGAGTGGCGTTTCTTTTTTTGAAGTCTCTTGATTTCCCAGGAGATTGTGAAGGTCTGAAAGTTTTGCGATGCAAAGCCGACTATCGGACACAAGGTTTTCTTTTAAGTGTTGCAGCGGAAAGGCTTCGGTAAAAGGGAGTCCATCAATGCACGAGATCTGCGTTCTTAGATCTACTTTTAATTTCTGGGCGGCTTTCTCAGTATGAACGAGGACAAGCACGCGCCGAGCATCGGCAAATTTAAGCAGACGTTCAATCATCCGAATCATGGGAACTGCACGTTCTTTGCTCGAGCGTAATTCAATGAGTGCGGACATACGATTTTCGCTTAAAGATCTTTCTGTATTTGAAATGGCTTTATGCTGTTCTGGGGAAAGTCCCTCAGTCGATAGTTTGGGCATGTTGATCATGATGCGTTCTTGAAAGCTACGACCGCGTCTGCGGTGCTCAGGGAAATGTTCTGCAGCCATGTCGCGTGGGGTTTCGCCAACCATCCCATCTTCGAGCCAGCCGCGCAGGGTTTCAGGCCGATGAAATCCAATTAAATGGCGGGGCTTTGGGTGGGGATCAAAGATATTCGTAAAGCTGTTTGCAGATCCACGACTCTGATATAAAAAAGGCAAGGGTCGTGTAAAAAGACGTAGCGTGAAGGGCAAGCCTCTGCTGTATTTTGGGGCCTCAGTCGCAAGGCCTTGTAATTTCGGAGGCGTGTCTTTTGTTTGTGTCGTATTTTGAAGTTCTATGAGTCCCACGGCCTTGCCTTCTAAAAAAAGTAGATAATCGATTTTTCCGTAATCACGGGCTAGGGGATAATCTCGCACAGCAACCCCGAGCGATTCTGTAAGTGCAGTTTTTGTGTGGTCCTGTATGGACCAGTTGGCCAATTTTAAGAGTGATTGGACTTTTTCATGGCGCGGATCTGATTTCATTTTTCTCATAGATTCTTTGATTGAAGTTTTCAGGTTTCATTATCTTATGAAATGGTCTTAAATACAAATGGCTCCTTTTTGAAAAATTGCTCCAAGGCTTTGAGTTGACAAAGGGATACAAAATTCAATAGTCTCCAGCCCATGTTGAATTTATTGCGACAACGAAATCCCCTCTTTTTTTCTCTTTTCACCGGCTTTGTTTTTTTTCTCATCAGCGCTGAAGCTGCGATGGCCCAACAAGGAAGGCTCAAAGGTGAAGTGACGATCAATGGGGAAAAGATCCCTAACATTGTGCTTTATTTATTGCCAGACAATGCAGAAGCCCCTAAACCTCAGCCAGTGAATGTTACAATCATTCAAAAAGACCTCCAGTTTTCACCTGCTTTTAGCATTGTGACAACGGGATCGACTGTCTTTTTTGAAAACAAAGACGATCATATACACAATATTCGTTCTGAAAGTCCTTCTAACTCTTTCAACATTGGCTCACATTTACCCAAAACGACAAAATCGGTTCTCCTTAAAAACAGCGGTCTTGTTTCCCTGAAGTGCAATGTCCACCCCGAAATGAAAGGCCTCATTTTTGTTTCCCCGACGACGCTTTATGCCGCGACAGATGGATCGGGTCAGTTTGAAATACCGAATGTGCCGCCCGGAAACTACCGACTCGAATCCTGGCATCAAAGCTTTACACGACGGGAGTTGGTTGGCAATGTAAGAAAAATCAGCATTGGTGCGGAGACAAAAATGGTTTCGATTGCTTTAAGGTCTGCCACGGGTTTGTCGCGCGAGATGATAAGTCATGCCAAGCAGGATTGGTCGACAGAAGTCAAAGCGGTGGGGCAATCTTTACAAGAGGCTTTAGGAAAATGGGAACGCAATAAAAAGCGTTCGGCCGTCACTAAAATGATGGGGATTTATTCAGCACTTTTTATGGAATCAGGACTGCGAAATGCGATTGCTGAAAACTTTGGCGAACCCCGCGCCCTCAAGCAGGAAGAAGAGTTCAGCGAAATCAGAAAGTGGATGCAAGGACTCAAAGGGGAAACGAATGTCGCCGCTTTGGAAAAACAAATTGAGACCTTAATTTCTGCCCTGGAAAAAGACGTAGAGGTGATTAAAAAGCGCTAGCATCCTGTCAAGGTGATTTCTTGCGTGCAATACGAACCATTACAAGGAAAAATCAATACGGTCAGGGTAAAAAATGACTTGAACCCGACACGGGCCGGGATGTATTTGGGGGGAATGATGCTCTCTAAAAAAGGGGGGAGGTTTTTTAAACTCGCTGTTTTCGTTTGTGTAGGGGGTTGCGCAGGGTTTCTCTATATCGGACATTATTTTTTTAAAGATCGCTCCACGGCTTTTGTGCTCTTTAATGCCTACATTATTCTACTAACGATTCTTGTGATTTGGATGATCTATCGTTACATCAAGGGCTATATCTCAGACTAATCCTACCCGTTTCTAACGGTATCTCGGAATGCTTGGATCTGCGACCTGAGAATAGGCATCAATTCCGCCACTTAGGTTTTTTACGGCACTAAACCCTTGACTCACGAGTATCCCCAGTCCGGCCTGGCTGCGCATTCCATGGTGGCATAGGGTGATAATTTCTTGATTCGGGTCGAGTTCATCGACTCTCCCAGCGAGTTCTCCAAGCGGAATCAAGATGGAGCCTTCGATTTTTGCCGTTTGGTATTCCATAGGTTCACGGACGTCCAAAACAAGAATGTTTTCGCCGTCTGCGAGTTTTTGTTTGAGCGCCAAGGGTGAAATTTGATCGTCCGACACATTTGACTCCATAAAATTGAGGTTAAAAATAACTTCACTGATGATACGGTGCATGATTGATCATCGTCAAACCGTTTTTCATTAGAGGGACCTCTGATTAAGTCTGGCCTGAATGGTGTTTGTTCAAAATCCCCTTCCTCCAATGCGTCCCTTGGGTTTTTTTGTGGGCAGGAACACATTCTTTATAACTGACAGGCTTGATGACTTGCGATATACTCTTTTAATGTTTTTGTAGGGGTTCAAGGCCATTGTTTTATGTCAAAAGCAATGGCCTTGAACCCCTTAATCACCCGTGAGGAGGGGAAGGAATGTCGGATATTTTTGGAATCCCAGATCGAATTGCACGCATAAAAGAGCTGGCTTATGATTTTTGGTGGAGTTGGGATCCAGAAGCAAGACACCTTTTTGAAATGTTGGACCGGGTGCTCTGGGATCGTACACATCATAACCCGGTCGCCATTTTAAGAGACATTACGCCGGAACGACTGAAAGAGGCCGTCGAGGATCCGAGTTTTCTGCGTTATTACGACGGGGTCTTAAAACGCTTTGATCATTTGCACACCACAAAAAAAACCTGGGTGAATGACACTTTTCCCGGACTTTCTGAGCAGACCATTGCCTATTTTTCTGCGGAATTTGGTCTGCATAATTCTTTGCCCATCTACTCCGGTGGCCTGGGTGTTCTTGCGGGAGATCATTGTAAAGAGGCAGGAGAAATTGGCTTGCCCTTAGTCGGTATCGGATTCTTGTATCCACAGGGTTATTTCCAGCAGCGTGTCCAGGCGGATGGTTGGCAGGAGGCCATTTATCGCCCACTTGATATGAACCGTGTGGCGATAGAACCTGTGAAATTTAATGAAAGAGGTGAAAGCTTTATTCAAATCCCTATGGGAAAACGCATGATTTATATTGCGGCTTGGAAGGTTCAAGTGGGTCGCGCGTGTTTGTTTCTCATGGACACGAATATCCCTCAAAATGAACCCTGGGATCGAGAACTTTCTGCCAGACTTTATGCCGGGGACCAAGATTTAAGGATCCGACAAGAAATTGTATTGGGCATTGGTGGGGTGCGCTTGTTGCGTGCACTGGGTATTTCGCCCGCGGTGTGGCACTGCAACGAAGGCCATACCGCGTTTCAGATGTTGGAGCGTATTCGTGAGCGTGTTGCCCAGGGCGAAAATTTTGATACAGCAGCAGCGATTATTCGGAAAACGACCGTTTTTACAACACACACACCTGTTGCTGCGGGTCACGATGCCTTTCCCTCTCATCTTGTCGAAAAATATTTTTCAAGTTATTGGCCAGAATTGGGTCTGGATCAAGCAAAATTTTGGGCGCTAGGGAAACATCTGGAAGATTGGGGAGAGGCCTTCAATATGACGGTCTTGGCTTTGGGGCTCTCTAAATGGAAAAATGCCGTGAGCGCACAACACGGTAAGGTCAGCCGGAAAATGTGGCAGCATCTTTGGCCTGATGTTGAAGAAAAAGATGTTCCCATTACTTCAATTACAAATGGCATCCATACCGCGACTTGGATCGCTCCAGAGCTGATTGAACTTTTTCGTCGTTATATTGCGCCGGACTGGGCAGAACGTCATGATGATGTGGCACTTTGGGAGCGCACCTCTGATATCCCGGATAAAGTCTTGTGGGAAACTCGTCAACAAATGAAACGCAAGCTGCTTAATTTTATTCGGGAGCGGGCACGTATGGCTTGGTTGCGTGATCGGGCTGAACCCGTACAATTGCTTGCTGCAGGCACTTTGCTTGACCCAGAGGCCCTAACGATTGGTTATGCACGACGTTTTGCGGGTTACAAACGGGCGAATTTAATTTTTCACGACTTGGAACGACTCAAAAAAATACTGGGCAATGTCAGACGCCCGGTGCAAATTATTTTTGCCGGAAAAGCACATCCGGCTGATGATATTGGAAAACGTCTGCTTCAAGAGATTTACAATCTGGCAAAAGATTCTAAGATGGCGGGACACATCGTTTTTGTTGAAAATTACGAAATGCACGTTGCACACTTTTTAGTGCAAGGGGTTGATGTCTGGTTAAATTCGCCGCGTCCGCCACTCGAAGCCAGCGGCACCAGCGGGATGAAGGCCGCTTTAAATGGTGTGCCACAATTGAGTATCCCGGATGGCTGGTGGCCTGAAGCCCATAACGGTTCGAATGGATGGGCTTTTGGTGGTGATCCTGCACCTTCTCAAGAAGAGGCTGACGTCGCCGATGCCAATAGTTTGTATGAAATATTGGAAAATGAAGTGATTCCGCTTTATTACCGACGGGATTCAGATCACGTTCCCCGGGGTTGGACGGCTTTAATGAAAGAGACCATTCGTACAATAGTCCCCCAGTTTTCAATACGTCGTGCAGTCAAAGAATATACAAGCCGCTTTTACGCACCTGCGGTCAATGCCAAAAATGCCGAAACATTGTCCCGGAAAACATAAAAATGGATCTCACTGAAACCCTGCTCCGTACACAGGTCGTTTATCAAGGACGTTATTTACGTGCAGAAGAGCAAATTGTGCGTCAGCCGGACGGAAGAGAGGCCAAACGAGAAATCATTGTCCCTCCTGATGCCGTGGGGATTTTGCCCATTGACACAGCGGGCAATGTCTATCTTGTGCGTCAATATCGTCCTGCGATCAAACAAATCACTTTGGAAATTCCCGCGGGTGTCATTGATCCGGGTGAAAAACCACTTGAGACGGCGGGGCGAGAATGTGCCGAAGAAATTGGCTATCACCCCAAACAGCTTGATTTTATGTTTATGTATTATCACTCGGTGGGTTTTTCGAGTGGGAAAATAGAGGTCTTTCTCGGACGGAACTTGGATGCGCTGCCTGCTCAATCTCTTGATGCGGGTGAGTTTATTGAAATCGTTACACTGTCCTTTGAAGAAGCCCATCAACAGGCGCTTTCGGGGAAGATTGTGGATAGCAAGACCTTCCTTGCCTTTCTCTGGTACAAAGCCCATTTTTTGTCTAAATAGCATCTTAGTGGTAAACTATTCTGATAAAAATTGATTTTGTATTGAAGTTATTACTTAATTTCAGGTGGAGCTGCGCATGCAAACAGGCAAGGTAAAGAAATTCTGGTCTTTTTTGTTCATTGGGCTAGTGGCTTTGAGTGTCATCTTTCCCCCCCGTTCTGCCTCATCAGCAGATCTTAGCATTGCAGACAGTGTCTTGCCTGAGACTGATTTATCAATGCCCTTCGGCTCCCTGGAAGTTGGTGCGGGTGGCACGACAGAACAAACTGTGACCATCACTAATACAAGCGGGACTGCAAAACCCTTATTTGCAATCCGAATTTCTGGCGAGGGGGCTGATGCTTTCATTCTTGACCTTAATGGCGGCGACAAGCCCTGTCTGACGACAATTCCAACGCTTGCCGCCAATGATAACTGTACGGTTTCGATCCGCTTTAATCCCGATACCATAGGGCTTCGCACCGCTTTTTTAAATCTCTCCCTCGAAGAAGAAAAAATCGCTTTTCATGATGACGGCACGAATGGCATCAGTCTTTATGGTGTTATGACAAAACAAACGACCCTGCTTACATCCGGCACAGGGGATGATTTTCCGAGTTGGTCACCCGATGGGACGCAGTTGGTTTTTCACCGAAATGATACCCTTTACCGGATGCCGAGCAATGGCGGAGCAGTGCCCCTTGTTCCAGACCTTGATTCCGGTGGTCGTGCAACGATGCCGGATTGGTCTCCTGACGGGAATAAAATTGTGATGAGAGAAACCAGGAACGGCGGACTTATTCTTCTTGATCTTAGTGTGTTGCAGTTCAGTCAGGTTTTGAGTGTGAGTTCCGTTTCGGGAGAGGCTTCTTACCCGGACTGGGCGCCAGATAGTCAAAAAGTCGTTTACCGTCAAGCCCTTCCAGGAGGGCTTCCGGTACAAGATCCAAATAACATTTTTACCAAAAATACGGAGACTGCGAGTCAAAACCTGATTGTCTCGGGTGGCTTCACGCCTTCTTGGTCACCTGATGGGCGACAGATTGCTTTTATGGAAGATGCCACAAATGGCATCAGTAGGGCGGCAGCCGAGGGGGGATTGAATACAAATATTCAATTAACCATTGCGCCCTCTGGAAGCAAAGATAGCCAGCCTTCTTGGTCGCCGGATGGCGATAAAATCATTTTTCGCAGGGCTGCGGGCTCCGAGAACACCGATAATGGCACGCTGTTTATTATCGATTCTGAAACGGGAATTTTGCTTGATACTCTCTTCGTGACAGGCCGAACCCCGGCTTGGTCTCCCGCAAGTCTTTCAAATATCACACTGACTGGAACGGGCCTAGCCGCAGGAGGGGCGAACAATCCACCGACGGCACCCATTTTAGTTTCTCCTCAAAACGGGGAGACGGGGCTGCTTGGCAGTAGTGTCGAATTTAAGTGGTTACCCTCAAGCGATCCGGATGGGGATACCCTCACTTATGAGTTGCTGCTTTGTAAGACGGCGGACTACCCTACCTCATGTCCTACACCCACCGTCATTTCAAAGATAACCCGGCAAGAGACTTCGCTTTATGCTGCAAGTGGCGGACTTTTTTTCCTTGTGGGTATTATCTTGATGGCCGCTCAAACGGGACGAAAAAAGCAGAGCTTTTGGCTGCGAAGCTTTTTCTTTGTACTTGGGATCGTTTTTCTGGGCGCATGTGACAGCGGCGGGAGCGGCAGCAGCAGTACGCCACCGAGCACAGGTGGTGGTGGCACAGAACTGACTTCGACGGTGGGCGGTTTGCTTGCTGAAACCAGTTATAATTGGAAAATTACCGCCAAAGACGGAAATGGCGGCGTAACAGACAGTCTGCTTCGAACCTTCTCAACCGCGCCCTGAAGCAAAATATTTAGCGATCTGCCCGAAAATACTTGGCCTCCGGGTGATGAAAAACGACTGCGGAAACGGAAGCTTCGGGATCCATCATAAATCCTTCGGTTAAATTCACAGTAATTTCGTCACTCACATTTAAAAGCCGGAAAAGTTTTTCCTGATCCGACATCTCAGGACAGGCGGGATAACCAAAACTGACCCGAATGCCTTGATATTTGTTTTTTAAGATGTCTCGAATGCTGAGATCTTTTGGGTCG
Organism: Candidatus Manganitrophaceae bacterium; assembly: GCA_013151935.1. GTDB lineage: Bacteria > Nitrospirota > Nitrospiria > SBBL01 > JAADHI01 > JAADHI01. The sequence goes on along the minus strand of JAADHI010000058.1, from coordinate 14,781 downwards.
GGTCTACCCCAGCCTGTGCGGATTTTCTGATGCAGGACTTCGGCAAAGCCTTCGGCTGCCTCAATCGCAAGAGCTTGAAGCAAATGCGATCGTAAATATTCCCCATCCGTCTTCCATTTTTCTGAAAGCGCGCGGACTCCTTGTCCCAGTGTGACGACAAAGAATGCGACAGAATCCCATTCGCCGGATGTTTTTTCACGACAGTAATCGGAGAGACAGAGATATTCCCCGCTTTGTTGTCTTGGAAATGAAAAGGTTTCCAAGACTTTTTCGAGATTATTGGGGTCATAAATCATCAGGTCGTTTCCCTCAGCCCGGCAGGGAAAATAGCGATAGATTCCTTGCGCGCTGAGCATATTTTTTTCAAGCACTTCTTTTTTCATGGACTCAACCGATTTAAAAAGTTTCTCCGCTTTTTCGTTTCCTTCGGAACGCAGCTTATCCAGATTGCCCTTTAAACCCAAATGATTTCCATAAAGCATGGCGGGATTGATAAACGAAAAGATCTCAGATAGCGGGCCATCTTGAATCACATGTGGTTCAAAATCGAGTGCCTTTGGAATCGAGACGTCCCGTCGGACTTTGGAATGCAATTTTTTAGGGGACACCCCTGTTTTTAGAGGGTTTTTATTGCGTTCTGATTCGTTCTCCTTTGCTATTTTTACCGCTTCTGCTTGAATGCGTTCAAGTAGAAGGTCGCGCTGGGAATGATTGGAAAGCTGGTTGGCCAAAGAAAGCCCATCCATCGCATCTTTTGCATAGAGCACGGGGCCAGAATAAGAGCCTGCAATTTTTAAGTTTGTAAAACGTCGGGTCAGGGCGGCCCCTCCTACAAGGATGGGCAAGTTGATGCCTGCCTGTTTTAAATCTTTGGCCGTGGTCACCATTTGATGCGCAGATTTAACGAGCAGCCCCGAAAGCCCAATCATGTCGGGATTGTTTTCACGCACGGCTTTGACCAAAGCTTCCGGTGGCACTTTGATGCCCAAATTGACAACTTCAAAACCGTTGTTGGAGAGAATGATTTCCACTAGATTTTTGCCGATGTCATGCACATCGCCCTTTACGGTCGCTAAAATAACTTTTCCTCGACTGCTGGTCTCTCCTTTTTCCATCAAAGGTTCAAGGTGTAGCACGGCGGCTTTCATGGCCTCCGCGGATTGCAAGACTTCAGCGACAATCAATTCATTGGCATTAAAAAGCCGTCCGACTTCGGCCATACCCGTCATGAGGGGGCCGTTAATAATTTCCAGCGGGGCCATTTCTTTGAGTTTTAAATTGAGATCATCGACCAAACCATCTTTTGAACCTTCCACGATATACATGCCCAGCCGCTCATTCAAAGGTAGTTTGGGTTTGTCTTTTTTTGGCACTGCTTTTTTTGTTTTGAAATGGGCAGCAAAGGCCGCAACAGGATCATCGCCGCGCCAAAAAAGTAGGTCTTCTGAAAGTTTGCGTTCGAATTCAGGGATAGAGGGATAACGTTCTAATTTTTCTGAATTCACAATGGCGTAGTCGAGCCCGGCCTGAACGGTGTGATACAAAAAAACCGCGTTGAGTACCTCACGACCGGCAGGCGGCAGGCCAAAAGAAACATTGCTGATCCCCAAAATCGTTTTGACTTCGGGAAAGGCTGTTTTGATGAGTCGAATGCCTTCAATCGTCTCGGCCGCAGAACCAATGTAGTTGTCATCGCCCGTGCCGACGGGAAAAACGAGGGGATCAAAAATAATATCCTGTGGGGCGATGCCATATTTTTCGGTCAACAGTTGATAGGAGCGTTTGGCGATCTCCATTTTTCGCGCGCGTGTGACGCCCATGCCCTGATCGGGATCTTCGTCAATACAGCCGACCACAATCGCACCCCCGTATTTCTTGAGTAGCGGTACGATCTCTTCAAAACGGCTTTCGCCTTCTTCCAGGTTGATGGAGTTGACAATGCACTTGCCCTGACAATGTTTGAGCGCGACCTCGGTGACTTCGGTATCGGTCGAATCGATCATGATGGGGGCTTTGACTTTTTTATTGAGTTCCTGAATAAAAATATCAATATCAGTCACTTCATCCCGGTCAGGATTGGCCATGCAAACATCGATGATTTGTGCGCCGGTTTTGACTTGTGCCCGGCCAATTTCAGCGCCTTCTTCAATTTTTCCTTCGACGATGAGGCGTTTGAATTTCCGACTTCCGATGACATTGGTGCGTTCCCCTACAATAATCGGACGCATCTCATCTTCGATTTGCAAAAAATCAATCCCGGAGACCGTTACTTTTTTGAGCGGTTTTGCAAGTCGAGGTGCGCGACCTGCAACCATTTTTGCAATCTCTGCAATATGTTGAGGGGTGGTGCCGCAGCAGCCGCCAATAATATTGATCCAGCCTTCGTCCACAAAACGGGAGAGTTTCTCTGCGAGCCCTTTGGGGGTTTCTTCGTACTCCCCGTCTTCATTGGGCAGACCCGCATTAGGGTAAACACTGACCAGACAAGCGGCCATCGCAGAAAGTGCACGAATATGGTCGGTCATAAATTCGGGGCCGGTGGCACAATTCAGGCCAATGGAAAGCAGCGGAAAATGTTCCAGCGCCGTATAAAGCGCCTCGACGCCCTGACCGGCCAACATTGTTCCTGTAGGTTCAATCGTTGCTGAAATCATAATGGGGGTGGTCGTGCCAAGGATTTTTTGGGCGTTCATGATGCCAATGACGCCTGCTTTTAAATTAAGCGTGTCCTGCGCCGTTTCCAGAAGTAGTAGATCAACACCGCCCTCAATCAATCCTCTGGCCTGTTGATCAAAATCGTTTGCCAATTGATCGAAAGTAACACCACCCGTGACGGTGATGGCTTTTGTGGTGGGACCCATCGACCCTGCGATAAAACGCGGTCGGTCAGATGTCGAAAATTTATCGGCTGCGGCGCGCGCGATTTCTGCGCCGCGTCGATTAATTTCGAGTACCTTGTTTTCAAGGCCATATTCGGCCAAGACAATGCCTGCCCCGCCAAAGGTATTGGTTTCGACAATGTCCGAACCCGCGTCGAAATAGATTTCATGAATGGATTGAATGACATCAGGTCGGGTGATATTGAGGTTTTCGTTGCAGCCCTCAAGCGCAGCACCCCCAAAATCGTCGTCGCTTAAATTGCGAGCCTGGATCATGGTGCCCATGGCGCCATCCATGACCAAAATGCGTTTCTCTAAAATGGATTTGATCTTTTCTGTCATGTGTTTATATCCCCTAATTACATCATTTGTTTATTGTAACAAAGCATAGGCTGATCGGCTATGCTCTCTTGCCTTTTTATTTTCAGTTCTGTTTCTTGACTTTAGGCGTCCGGGCCGATAAAATCCTCCAACATTCCCCAGTAGCTCAGTGGCAGAGCAGACGGCTGTTAACCGTCTTGTCGCTGGTTCGAATCCGGCCTGGGGAGCCATTTTACAAAGGCTGTTTTCCGAAAAGGGAAACGGCCTTTTTACTGGGCCAGAACGGCTCCTTTGATTGACATTATTTTGTGAATCAAGATACAATCACCTTCCAAATTTGAAAGGGCTTGTGTTGATGAAGGGCTTTCGACCCCCGGGTTTGTTGATTCTTTTCTTGCTTATTTTGACGATGGTGGCTTGTAGTCGTTCAGGCACTATGCTATCTGGGGCGACACAAGAAACCGTCGAAAAAGCCTTGGGCAAACCGGACGGTTTTCATCGGCGCTGGATGCCAAACAAGGAAACAAGGGAAGTATGGATCTATCATGAAAAAGGCTCAGTGATGAAAAACCATCTTTACCCTGATACGCATGTGATTGTTTTTAGCAATGGAAAAGTCGTTGCAACCAATCCAAAAAACCCGTACGCGCCCTTAAAAGAGTGATCTACTAAGAAAGACAGTACCTATCCACTAAATTTTGTTGGAAAATCTTATCGGCGGCGTACCCAAGTGGTTAAGGGAGCAGTCTGCAAAACTGTCATTCAGCGGTTCAACTCCGCTCGCCGCCTCCAACTTTCCCCAAATTTTTTAGAAATGATGTTTTGTTGATCTTCATTCCTGCTAAGGCGGGAATGAAGATCTGTTAAGTGTTGTTTCCGAAGACGGCCAATTCAAGACCATCCCAAAATCTTTTACGGTAGGCAAGCGATTGCATCGCCCCATCACGCAAGAGGGATTGCCCTTCTTCGGTTTTAACGTGTCTGACGATGAGCTTATTAAAGACGACAGCGTGTTCTTTGTCTTCAATAATGTGCATGGAGAAATATTCCACATCTTCGTCCGTTAGGGCACTATTGTTTTGAAGGCCGGGGATGATGTAGTCAAACATGGTGGGGATCGCAAATTCGTGGGCAGGGCCGACGGCCCCTAAACCGATGAGAAAATCCGCATCCCGCGTCAGCCGAAGGTGAGCCTCAATGTATTGTCTGACTTCGGGAAGTGGTTTAACGCGTCCCCAGGCATCATCGGGTAAACCCAAGGATTTTAAGCAGTTACGGTAGAGGGCGGGATGACTTCTGAAAATGGTGTGTTGGCCAAATTCGTCGTCAAAAACCGTTCGGAAAAGATCGGCAGCATCTCTGTCTGGAATTTTCGGCAAAAGATTGGTCATATAGTTGACAAAAATTTTGACGAGCTGGTAATGCTGGAGCGCGAAGGTCTGTAGTTGCTCCTGGTTCAACTTCTCTGTACTGAAGCGCTTGAGAAAAGGATGATGCACCGCTTCATGATTTGAAATTTCGTGCTCAAGCGCGGCAATGAAGGCCCGCGCTTCAAGTTGTGTTGCGCGGCTAATAACCCATTCCCATAAATTTTTCTTTGGATTCTTCCATCATTGCGTCTGTAATTTCAGTCTCACCGCGTTCTTTGGCGATACGTTCGATTTCTTTCTTCGCCATGGGACGGACAAAAGAGGGGATATTTTCAAGACGGGCTTCGGCCCCTTTTGACCAGCGGATATCACCTGGATCATTTTTTGAGGCGTCCATGGTCTCCGGGGTGATGAGTGAGATCCCGTTTTTCTGGGCATAACTTTCGACACCCATTTTGATCATGGGACGCATAAAAGAAGGGACCCCTTCTAAACGACCTTCGGCGGCTTCAGACCAAGACAAGGCGGGGGGGACACTTTTTTCTGCCTCACCGGTATCCATGCCACCCATTTGTGCGACCATACTTGAAAAAGGGCAGCCTCCGCCTTCACCTTGTTCCGTCTTTGCGGTTTCTGTTTTTAACATGGCTTGTTGTGCCGTCGCAGAGGGTGTCGTCGTTTCTGGTGTTTCTTTGAGGCTGTTCCGGGTCAATTCCATCGGGGTTGCCGGAGCGGTTCTGCCACCAAGCTGAACGCCCAAAGATTTAACCATCGCGGTTTCCCCGGGATTGGTTACCATCGCGACTTGCATGTCACAGCTTGGGCAGGTGAAGGTCACCCCCAATGATTGCTCTCCGGGGGTCTGAACATTGTTAAAACTCATAAAGCTTTCACATTTCATGCAGACAAATTTCATATCATCCTCCGTATTGCGAGATTGGTTTTAATATTTTTTCGATTCTAAAAAATCGTGTAAATGGCTTGCGATGTCGCTAAAATTTTTAGAGATAGGGTGTTCTGTATCCAATGGTTTGCCGTAATCACAGGCATTGGCCAATTTTTGATCAAAGGGGATTTTTCCTAAAAGAGGGAGATCCATCTCTGCACAAATGTCGGTGCAGCCGCCTTCATAGAGGGTAACGGTTGTGCTGCATTCGGGGCAGATCGCACCACTCATGTTTTCGATCAGGCCCAACATTGGAATCCCCGCACCTCTGGCATAATGGATGGATTTTTTTACAACCGCTTTGGTGACTTCAGAAGGGGTGGCTACAACGACGGCACCGTCCAGTTCAGGAATAAATCCTGCGATTACGGGGGGCTTATCTGCCGCAGCTCCGGGGGGTAAATCTGTAAAGAGGTAATCGAGTTCTCCCCAGGAAATATCGGCCAAGAACTCTCGAATCACATTCATTTCCATTAAGCCGAGCCAGACAGGAGAAAGTTCCATGGGCCCTTTCCATTGCACCGGGGTGTCTTCTTGTTTGAGTAGGAATTCCATGGAGGCGATTTTCATACCATAAGGGCCAACTGGAGGGATCGCGCCTTCTTCGGTGATTTCAAATTTGCCCTGAACGCCGAGCATTTTGGGGATGCAGGGGCCGTTGAGATCAACATCAAGTATGCCAACCTTGTGACCCGCTCTGGCAAACGCAAGGGCTAAGTTGGCGGTCGTCATACTTTTTCCAACACCCCCTTTTCCACTCATGACCACAATTTTTCGTTTGATGCGTCCCATCCGAATTTTGAGGTCGATTGATTGGTCAACAAGCTGTTTTTGAACCTGCGCGTCATCGCGGTATTTTAGGTTTTTTAGGATGCTTTTAAGATCTTTCTCTGGCTTCATGAACAAACTCCATAAAAAGGAAGATATAGTAGCTCAAGGGGTGTTGGAATGTCAATTTAAAGAGGCCATTGAAAGTGACATGCCGTTACATTCTGTGTTTACAAAGCGGAATCAATCCCTTTACTATGTGACGCAAAGTTTGTAGAGATTTAAGGCCGTTAAGGTTACAAGTACCCATGCCAAAAGAAGCGCACACAAATCGTCTGATTGACGAAACCAGTCCTTATTTGCTGCAACATGCCCATAATCCGGTGGATTGGTACCCTTGGGGGACTGAGGCCTTTGAGCAAGCGAAGCGGACGGGGAAACCTATCCTGCTTTCGATTGGTTATTCTGCTTGTCATTGGTGTCATGTGATGGCGCACGAATCTTTTGAAGACGAGACCATCGCACAAATTATGAATACGCACTTTGTCAATATCAAGGTGGATCGTGAGGAGCGGCCCGATTTAGACCAGGTTTATCAGAATGCGGTGCAATGTTTTATCAAGCGCGGTGGAGGCTGGCCTTTGACGATGTTTATGAGTGCGGAAAAAGTGCCGTTTCACGGCGGGACCTACTTTCCCCCCGAAGATCGTTATCAATTGCCGGGTTTTCCTAAAATCCTCCTCGCCCTGTCGGAGGCTTATCAGTCGAGACCTGAAGACATTACACGTGCAATCGTCGGGGTGCAAAATGCCCTGCGTCGCGTAAAAGGTGATCGTTCAAAAAATGAAATAGATGGCAGTCTCTTGCAGACTGCGACGGAACGCTTGAAGAAAGTTTTTGATGTTGCCCATGGGGGTTTCGGGACTGCCCCTAAGTTTCCAAGTACACCCGTGTTAACCCTTTTTCTGCATGAATATCAAAAAAGGGGTCAATCCCATTTTTTGAAGATGGTGACACACAGCTTGAAAAAAATGGCCTATGGTGGTGTTTATGATCAAGTCGGAGGTGGTTTTCATCGTTATAGCGTCGACGAAGCCTGGCAAGTGCCCCATTTTGAAAAGATGCTCTATGATAATGCCCAGTTGGCCCGACTCTATTTTTCAACATATCAAGCCACACAAGATATTTTTTTTAGAAATATTGGCATAGAAATATTGGAATATGTGCTTCGGGAAATGACGGATGAAAAAGGCGCATTCTACGCCGCACAAGACGCAGACAGCGAAGGAGGGGAAGGAAGCTACTATACTTGGTCTCCCGAAGAAATTGGGGCGATACTGGACAAAGATACGGCGCAAATCGTTTGCCAGTATCTTGAAATTACGCCAAGTGGAAACTTTGAAGGCAAAACGATCCCGCATTGTGAAATTTCTGTTGCAGAATTGGCCGATGAAATCGGGGCCAGTGTGCTTGCGGTGACAGAGGTTTTGCGTTCGGCAAAGGCCAAACTCTACGCAGAACGAGAAAAACGTACAAAACCTTTGCGTGATGAAAAGGTTTTGACCTCTTGGAATAGTCTGATGATTGGGGCTTTTATTTCGGGCTATCTCGTTACACGCGACAGGCGCTACCTGGATGCGGCGCTTGCGTCCGCCGATTTTATCCTGAAGTCCCTTTATATTGATGGGCGACTGCGACACAGCTTTAAAGATGGCCTTGCAAAATTTGATGCGTATTTGGACGATCTTGCCCTTTTTGCTGATGCCTTACTTGATCTCTACGAAACCGGCGCTGGGGCAAAATATCTTGCAGTCGCACAAGCCCTGCTTGACGATTTGCTTGAACGGTTTTGGGATGCAGAAAAAGACGGCTTCTTTTTTACCTCTCATGATCACGAGGTGCTTATTGATCGCATGCGCCCCTGCTTTGATCATTCCATCCCTTCTGGAAATGCCGTGGCAGCCAAAGTGCTACAGCGGCTCTTTTATTTCACGGGGGAGAAACGCTATTTTGAGCGAGCTGAAAAAACATTGCTGAGCTTTGCTCAAGAGATGGATGCAAATCCCTTTGCTTTAGGCACTTTTATTGTCGCGGCAGATTTTTATCTGAGGCCTCCGAAAGAAATTCATGTGATTGGAGATGCGACCGGATCTGAAACGGAGGCCCTGCTTTCTAAGATACATCAGGTTTTTTTTCCAAATAAACTCATTTCTTTCAATAAGATTCCCGAAACACGGTATTGGATGACAGAAAAACCAGAGGTGGATCTTAAAGGGGACACTGCGCCGGTGTCGGTTTACATCTGTCATAAATTCACCTGCTCTCCCTTATTGACAGAATGGAATGCGATAGAACGGGTTTTGTTCGCAATATCGAGTACGTCATGAGTCCCGACGTCCTTGATCGCCCCGATGTTTTTACCCTCACCGACAAAGCGCTTGAAGAAGCCATTCCTTGGCAGGTCATTATTTTTAATGACGAAGTACATACTTTTGACGAAGTGATTTTCCAAATTCAAAAAGCGACAGGGGCCGCACTTCAAGCGGCTTTTGAGATTGCGGTAGAAATCCATACACAAGGCAAAGCGGTCTGTTTCGAGGGGGCTGTGGAGGCCTGTGATCGTGTGGCGAATATATTACGAGAAATCTCGCTGAGTGTTGAAGTGATTCCGGGCTAGTGGTCTCTTTGCACGACATAATCGGCAATGGTCATCAGGTATTGGCGTTGGGGGGAATCCGGAAAAACAGACAGCGCTGATTTTGCCTTATTTGCATAGTCTTGTGCTTGTTTGAGGGCATAATCAATGGAGCCATGGGACCGCATCAACTTGATGACTTTACTCAGATTGTTGTGATCGAAGTTTTTCGAATCCATGATTTCATTGAGTCCATCCTGGTCTTCTTTTCTACAATGTTTGAGTAAGTGTAGCAGAGGAAGGGTGATCTTCCCTTCTCTTAGGTCTTCTCCAAGAGATTTCCCCAGGCGCTTTCCATCAGCCACATAGTCCAGCGTGTCGTCCGCAACTTGAAAGGCGATGCCGATATTTTTCCCAAACTGACCGAGGGCTTCTTTTTTTTCTTCCGATGTTTTGGCAATCACTGCGCCAAGCCGACAGCTCGCGGAGATGAGCATGGCCGTTTTGAGTTCGATAATCTCAAGGTAGGTTGTTTCGCCCATCTTGAGGTTTCCATTGTGAGAGAGTTGCAGGGTCTCGCCCTCAGCCATACGCAGACAGGTGCTGGCCAAGAGGGTGTTCATTTCAAAACTATGCATCTGAACCGCGTGGGAGAGTGCGAGCGTGTAAAGATAATCTCCAACCAAAATACTGGCTTGGTTGCCCCATAGAATTCGTGCGGGCGCGATGCCACGCCGAACTTCGGCATTGTCAATGACATCGTCATGCAGCAAGGTCGCGGTATGAATAAACTCCAGAATCCCGCTTGAGAGGTAAATGCGTTCCTTGTCGTGATAATCGCAGAGATGGGCGCTGATGATGAGCAGCAGTGGACGAATACGTTTCCCGCCGCTGCTTAAGATGTGGTGGGTGACCTTATTGACCAGTGCAACCTTGGATTGCAGTCCTTCTTGAATTTGGACTTCCGCTTCTGACAAGAAGGTCTTGTGATCAGACCAAACCTGATCCATTTCTTTCACGCGCCATATCTCCCTAAAAAAATAGGGAGATAGTAGGCCATGGCTCCCAGGATGTCAAGCTTAAGCCGCTTCCTCGCAAGAGGCAAAATTGTTGAATGAATACAAGCATGGGCAAGGGCTTAAGCTTAAGGTGTTGCCACGAAAGTGGTGGTGGAATTCAGGCTTTAATTGAGGCTCTGAATCTGAAGATTTTATCTCTAAGTGAGAGCAAAACGATGACGTGATACAGTTTGCAAGGTTTTTTTTATCAAGAGGATACAAGCTGCCGTGAAGAGGAACACCATGATTGCGGCATCTCCTGGGCCAGGAGGCTTGCTCTCAGTCTTTGGAAAGACCATGCCACAACCGCCTCCCCCGGCGGTTGTTCCTTTCTGGCCGGGCGTCGTTTCTGTAAAAACAGAAGATAAAGTGGTTTTTTGAACAACGACAGATAGGTCACTCTCGTTAGCCGAGGTATCAAAGGCGCTTAGTGCAAAATAATGTGTCCCTTCGGTGAGCCCGGTTTTGGTGTAGTTTGTTTGACTGGCGAGAAGTACAATTTTTTCGGTGAACTGTGTTTTTGTCAAGGGAAGACCATTGGAGTCGTCTTTGTAATAGAGCACATATCCTGCGAGATCTGGGGCCGTGTTTGGAGACCAAGACAAGGCTGCTTGTTCGGCCAAGACCGGTGTCGCAGCAAAAAGTGTTGAGAAAACAAAAAGCAGAAGTCTAATGACAGATTTACGAAATACTAAAATCAAGTTGAAAACCTCAAATATAAAGGGGGGGACGACACTGTCCACGACATTCAAAATAGACCAGAAATGAAATTTTCTGGCTTAGATCTGGTGGTCTATCTCAATAGGAGTAAGTTCGAGGAGAATGAGATTCGAAGATGTTCCGACAACACAAAAACACCAAAACGAGAGTTTAATAACACAAAATGTTAGGAGAGGGTTACTTGTAATCTTGCTTTTTTGCAATAAATCAGATTAATTACATTAAATATTGAATAATTTCCATGCATGTGTCCTCCGGTCGACTTGAAAGCTGAGTACCATTTGAGCGTGCGCACAGACGGATTGATTACAACTTGGTATAATGGGACAATGTGCGCCCTTCTTTTTTTGATTCTGGGGATTCTGTTTTCTGGTCCCGTATTTGCCGAAAATACGCGCTACGAAATCGTTGCGGACTATAAGGATGAAGACCACGAAATCGTGGGAGATGAACGCATTACCTTTTTTAACCAAAGCGCCAAACCTGTTACGGCGCTCTACCTTTTTCTCTATCCGAACCTTTACCGAGGAAAACATCCCGATCTAGATGTCTCTTTTTATCGCAAAGCCTATCCTGTTGCCTTCAATCCCGGTGGTGTGGAAATTATTTCGATTCAAGATATGGAGGGACAGACACTCTCTTTTTTTCCTGTTCGTTATGAGCGGAGTATTATCATTAAAGTCGTGCCGGAAAAACCCGTTTTACCACAGCACACATTTCAATTTTTAGTGCGCTTCAGGACAAAAATCCCGGAGAAATGGGGCCCCTTTTCCTACTATAAAGACCTCACAGTCTTGCAGGGGGGTTGGCATCCTTATCTCGCTAATTTTGAAAAAGGCGAATGGCGTTTTCATGATAGCCCACAAAAAAGCGATTATCACATTCAACTCAGGCTCAAAAAGGATCTGCTGCTTATTGGATCAAGTCCGCCGTCTTTGCAAAGTATTCAGGGCGATTGGCAAACATTGACGATGAAAGGGAAGGACCTTGCCCTTTTTTCTCTTTCGATTGCTCGTGATTTGAGGCTTTACGAGACAAAAGTTGGGTCGATTGACGTCAGCTATCATGCTTTGTCCAAAAACAAGTCTTACGCCGAACAAGTGATGAATTTAACTGAACTTGCGCTGCAATTCTATATCAAACGTTTTGGATCTCCCCCGTCGACTTTGCTGCAGTTGACCAGTGCGGGTTTATATCAGGATTTAAGTACACCGGGAACCAAGATGCTCTTTCTTAATAATCGGATTTTTAAGATCTTTCCCATCTTGAAGCGTTTTCATGAGGCCAGTTTGGCTTACGGGCTTTACCGTCTGCTTTGGCGGGAGAAACGGCCCGAAGAGGTCTGGTGGGTGATTGAGGGTCTGGCAAAAAGGGATACAGAAGCCTTTATGCGTCATCGTCACGGAAAAGTATTCAATTTAGAGGAATGGCTCCGACCCATTTCCTTTATCCCCGTAATCGATCAAATTTTGTATTCTCCGACCCTCCCCCTACGTCAGGTTTATTTTCGTGAATCTGTTACACCAATTGTGAGTGAGGATGTTCGATTTTTTAATAATCCGCCTTCTGAAAGTCCCAATATTTTTTCAAAGCTGAGGGTCTTATTGGGGGATAATATGATAGATCGTGTGATTTTTGCATATTTAGCGCAAGAAGATAAATCGGCTGCTTCTTTCAGAACGGTACTTGAAGAAACGAGTGCACAGGACTTGAATTGGCTTATTGATCAGTGGCTCAGGGCGCGACTCAAACTCGATTTTGAAATTGTGGACATCAAGACAGAAGAAATAGACGGCATATATGAAACTGCGATCCAAGTCAGAAAAAATGGGGAGGGAATCGAGCCGCTTCAGGTCCGTGTTGAGCGCGCGGATGGAACAGAAATGCCGCTCATCTGGGATGGTGTGGGGGAGACTCATCGTTTTAACTTAAAAACGCGAAGCCCGATTGAAAGTGTGGAACTTGATCCGAAAAAATTGTCTAATGATCCCAATCGTCTGAACAATCGCCAACCGCATCGCTGGAAGGTTTTGTTAGATCAATTAAGTCTCAATTATGATTTTCAAACGCAGTTTTTAGGTTACAATGTGGGATTGCTCTTTCAGCGGCTGTATGATTCTAAAAATTGGATCAAACTCACATTTTCTCAAAATGATTCGAGTGATCTTGTTCATTTAGGGTATTCTCACGTCTTGAAAAAAAATCACATTCTTTCGTCAGCACTGACTCAGGAGAAAATCAAAGAAGACCTTGAGTTTGCACAACCAGGAGCAGAAGCGGGTTTTTTTTCTTTGGGGTATACCTATCTCAGCTCTCAGTCCCCTCTTTTAACGGAGTCTCTTCGGCGTTTGACGACGACGTTTCCTTCTTTGTCTGTCGGTCTTACTTATAATCAGCAGTTTACTTCACAGATTTACGACAATTCTCTCTTACTCAAAATTGATTTAAGACGCATCGTGGCCTTTTCTAATTATCGAGAACTTGGAGCGAGGATGTTTATTGGGCAGTCTATTGGTCGGCTTTTTGAGCAGAGTCGGTTTTATCTTGGAGGATCTAACGCGATGCGCGGTTACACGCCTCTCGTGTTTGAAGGACAAAACATGTCCTTGTTTTCCGTAGAGTATCGCTTTCCAATTTTCTACGAAACGGACATCAATTTTCTAAGTCTGATGCACACGCACACCTGGCAGGGTGTGGTTTTTGCTGATACGGGCATGGTTGATGACGCTCACAATGTTTTCAAAGTCGATCAGTTTAAGTCCGATGTGGGCGCGGGACTTCGATTTTTCGTGGATCTTTTTGGGGTTTATCCAGCGATTCTTCGTGCGGATCTTGCCGTCCCGATCGCCTCTCCACGAGAAGATGAGCAAAAAATTCATTATTATCTAAATATGGGGCAGTCCTTTTAGCAGCGCGTTCAGGTGACCTAAGGATGTCAATTAGACTAGGGCGTATAAGCTGCGAGGTGGAAATTTGTGTTTTCGCCATTGTCATTTGAGATGAGTCCACCCGCTAGGATGGTGCCGTCGGACAATACGTCTAGGGCATGAATTTCATCTATCTGGGCGCTGAAGGGAGAAATTTCGATGCCATCTACGCCAAAACTCGTATCCACCGTGCCATCGATATTATAGCGGATAAAGGTGAAGTCCCGGCTGTTTGCAATGCCAGAAGAAAACCCTCCGGCAATAATTTTCCCATCCGATGTTTGAATCGCCAAGTCAAAAACATGTGCAGCTCTTGGAGTCTGTGTGCTGCCGAGCGGCGTCATGACAATACCATTGTTTCCAAATCCAGTATCCAGACTGCCATTAGCATTGTAGCGTGCCAAGGCAAACTGTCCCGGCAGCGTAGCTGAAAAAGCGGTTCCCGCAACAAGGATTTTTCCGTCGGCTTGGATTTTAATCGTCTTGGCAAAATCGTGCCCTGTGCCAATAGCGGTTGTCACAATGCCATTGTTTCCAAATGTGGTATCCAAGCTGCCGTTTGCATTGTAACGGGCCAGGGCAAAGTCAAAACTTGTGCTCGTTTCTGTAGGACTCACAAAGACAACCTCGGCGCTTCCCGCGAGGATAATCTTGTCGTCACTTTGCATGATCACTGCCTTTGCAACGCTCGTTCCCGTTCCAATTTGCGTGGTGCCGATACCGCTTGTAGCAAAACTGGTATCCAGGGTTCCGTTTGTATTGTAACGTCCGACAATAAAGTTCTGGTTGACTCCGGTAAAAGCCGTTCCAGCGACAACAATCTTATGATCGCTCTGCAAGGCCAGTCCGTTGATGACTTCATCCCCGACGGTGCTCATACGTGTTTCAATGCCGTTCATGTTGGTGCCGAAGCTTGTGTCGAGGGTGCCGTTAGGCATATAGCGTGCCAAGGCAAAGTCATCGCCCGCACCAATGTTTCCCTGGAAAGCAGAGCCGCCCACTACAATTTTCCCATCAACAGGTTGAATGGCAATTGTGTTGATAATGTCGTGCCCCGTGCTCTGGATTCCGGAGATTCTAGTCGTTACCTGGCCTGAAACACCGAAGGTCGTATCGAGACTGCCATCTGCTTCGTAACGGGCCAAAGCAAAATCTTT
>JAADHI010000123.1 GCA_013151935.1 Candidatus Manganitrophaceae bacterium | reverse complement strand
GTTCTTCTTTATTTGTGGAAAAGTGTTCTGAAGTGATTTTAGGACTGCCATCGTCTTCAAATACGCGACGGAAGACCGCCATCTTTTGTTGCGCGTAGTCCAGGGAATAATAGGCGTCGTGTTCAAAAATTCTGATCTTTCTTAGTTTGGTCAGCGAGATACGACTGGCGGTGATATTGGCCACACAGCCATTTTCAAAAGCAAGACGGACGTTTGCGATATCAATCATTGTTGTCAGCACCGCGGTACCTGATGCGCGGATTTCTTTTAATGCTGAGGGAACCAGAGACAAAATAATGTCGATGTCATGAATCATCAAATCCAGGATCACGTGCACATCCGTTCCGCGTTCCGCGTCCCACAAAGGGTGAAACACGGTGACATTCAATAAAACGAGGATTATTCAGATGTTTTTTCAGCAGGATCACACCGGTATTAAATTGCTCAATATGTCCCACCTGAAGTAGGGCTCCGCTGGCCTTCGAGGTGGTAATTAAGTCGTCCGCTTCTTGAAGGGTGCTGGTGATGGGTTTTTCAAGTAAAAGGTGGATCCCTTCTTTGAGCAGGGGCTTAGAGACGGTGTGATGTGCCGAGGTCGGGACGACAATACTTGCTGCATCAATCGTCCCATAGAGTGGTTTAAGATCAGTATAAACAGCGCACTCAAATTTTGCGGCAATTTCCGCGGCGCGTTTTTCATCCTTGTCCACAACGGCCACAAGTTCAACATTTTCCATCTCAGAATAAACACGTGCATGGTGTTGGCCTAAGGAACCCACACCCACGACGGCGACTTTTGTCTTTTTTTTGCTCATATCGTTTCCATTTCATTTGTTTCAGTATTGTCTTTCCAACCCACGACGGCGATTTTTGCTTCACGCGCCTCTTTTAAGAACTGCTCTTTATCAAGGACCAGACTCTTGCCGACTTCCAGCGCGAGCACGGAAGCCTTGACGGCTTTCATGGTGCGGATGGTTTGTGGGCCGACCGTGGGCAGATCAAAGCGGAAGTCCTGTTGGGGTTTGCAAGCCTTAATGACCACAGCATTTTCTTTGCAGAGTGTACCCCCGCGTGTAATGGCGGCATCGGTGCCCTCAATGGCTTCAATCGCAAGAATGACCCCTTTTCTGACCACGACACATTGTCCGATATCAAGGGCACCCATTTTTTTTGCCAGACGAAACCCCCATTCAATATCGGATCGTTCTTCTTTTTTTAAAGGGCGTGTCCATTCTCCCGCTTGTGCTAAGAGTGGACCAAGATACAAGGTGGAGGGTTGTATGGTGATATTTTCCCGCTCCAGTTCGTCGGCAAAAGCTCTGAGCAATACGTCGTCTTTTTTTTCTTTAATACGACTCAAAATACTCAAGGCTCGGAAATCCGGCCGGATTTTGAAAATATGGGTTTTTTTGATTCCCCCGGCCATGAGGGCTTCCGTGACGCCTTTTTTTTTGAAAAAAGAAATAAGTTTTCCAATTTGACCGACGCGTATCCAAAGGATCTCGTCCACCTGTTTTGATAGGGCGGGGTCTGTTTCTCCCTCATGCGCAACGGCCAGGACAGATAAATTTAATGCCTTTGCCCTTGCCGCAAAAATCATGGGGAATTGACCATTTCCCGCAATGAGGCCAATCTTGCCTTGCATCACCGACAGATGCCTCGTTCCGATTTTTCAACAAAGGAGAGAAATCGTTCGACTTCTGGCAGATTGGGCCATTTTTCCCGGCTTTGCTGCACGGCATCTTTTAAGGTTAAGCCGGAACGGAAGAGCAGCTTGTAGAGCAATTTTAGGGTTTTGATCTGATCAGAGGAAAACCCATGACGTTTAAGCCCGATGCTATTGAGGCCGTAGAGTTTAGCGTGATTTCCCGCAACACGTACATAGGGTGGCACATCTTGCGCCACGGCCGAGCACCCGCCGACCATGGCATAAGAGCCAATACGTACAAATTGATGTATCCCGGAAAGCCCGCCAATAATGGCATCATCTCCAACCGTAATGCAGCCTGCAAGCGTGGCGGCATTCGACATAATCACGCGGTCGCCTAAGATGCAGTCGTGGGCCACATGTGTATAAGCCATGAGTACGTTGTTGTTTCCAATCTGGGTGATACCCCCGCCTGGTGCTGTGCCGCGATGCAGGGTGACGTATTCACGAATTGTGTTGTCATCGCCGACGACTAAACGACTTTTTTCGCCCTTATATTTGAGATCCTGAGGTTCAAGTCCGATGGAGGTAAAGGGGTAGATAACATTGTTTTTTCCAATGGTTGTCCAGCCATCAATGACGATATGAGAACGCAGGTGTGTATTTTTCCCAATCTTGACGTGTTCCCCGATGGTGCAATAGGGGCCGACTGTAACACTTGAATCGAGCACTGCGTTCTTGTGGATGATGGCGGTCGGATGAATATTCACGAGGCATCCTCCGACGGACCCTTTTTCTCCAGCATGGCTTTTAATTCGGCTTCGGCAACCAGCTGCTCACCCACATAGGCCATGCCCTTGAGTTTCCAGTAGGGAGGGCGTTGTCTCAGGACTTCGACCTCTATGCGTAATTGATCACCGGGAAGCACGGGTTTTCTAAATTTTGCTTTGTCGATGCCTAAAAAATAGACCAATTGTCCTTCTTTCCCATTGGCCGATTTATAAGCCAGAATACCTCCCACCTGCGCCATGGATTCGATGATTAAGACACCGGGCATAATGGGGTGTCCGGGGAAATGTCCTTGAAAAAAAGGTTCGTTGATCGTGACATTTTTGAGCGCGACCATTTTTTTGCTGGGCTCAAATGAAAGTACACGATCCACGAGTAAAAAAGGGTAGCGGTGGGGTAAAATCGCCACGATTTCCTGAATGTCCATCATTATGCCATTTCCTTATCATTTTTTTCTCGCACGAGCTTGTCTTCTAGTTGGGTCACGCGTCGTTTCAGTTCGTTGACAAGGCTCCGTAAGCTGGGAAGTTGTTGAAGGGCAACCTGAGATTTCAGCCAGGATTTATGGGGAACCGGCGGAAAACCAGAAACCGTTTGTGCTGCCGGGATATCCTTTGTGACCCCTGACTTTGCACCAACGATGACTTGATCGCCGATCTTAACATGCCCTGCAACCCCAACCTGTCCGGCCAGTGTCACATAATTGCCCAGCTGACTGCTGCCTGAAATACCCACTTGGGCCACGAGAATACTGTGTGCCCCAATCTTGACATTATGTCCGACCTGAACGAGGTTATCGAATTTTGTGCCTTGACCGATAATCGTCTGTCCCATTACCGCACGATCAATTGTCACATTGGCTCCAATTTCGACATCATCTTCAATGACGACTCCCCCCGTTTGTGGGATTTTGTGGTGTTTTCCCCCATGAAAGGCAAAACCAAAACCATCACTTCCGATGACGCTTCCACTGTGAATAATGACTCGCTTCCCGATTTTCACTCCCTCTAGAATGGTGACATTAGGATAAATGATCGAATTTTCTCCTATGGAACTTCCTTCTCCGACAAAGACCCCTGCGCCGATTTGTGCATTTGATTCAATCGTTACGCCATCTTCAAGGGTGACCGATGGGCCGATGACCACATCTGTTCCGAGAACAAGGTGCTCGCCCAGTGTGGCACTGGCATGGACTCCTGGTGTTTTTTTCCTGGGCGGGTGGAAGAGTGTCAGCAATTTTGCAAAAGAGAAATAGGGGTCCTCAACAATCAAAAAAGTCGTAGAAAGCCCTTTAATGACTTTGCGTGTCATCACGACGCTTGCTTTTGTTTCCTTTGCTTTTTTTTCATACTTGGGGTGCGAAACAAAAGTGATTTGCCCCTTCGTGGCCTCATCAATTGAAGCAAGACCTTCGAGCAAGAGATCTTCATTGCCGATGATTTGTCCATCAAGACATTTTGAAATTTTTTTTAAGGAGATTTTCATGGCGGACAAATCAAGAAGTCTTGAAGGTCTCTATTTTGTTGTTTCGTTGAGTTGTGCGATGACTTTATCGGTAATGTCGTCTGCATCGTTGGAAAAAAGTACCGCGCCACCTTCCTTGGTTTTGTTTAGCACAAAATCGTAGCCTTCCTTCTTGGAGAGCGTTTTGATTGCGGATTCTAATGATTTAAAAAATGAATTGCTGGTTTCAAGCTTTTTGTCTTGGACTTCTTTGTTCATTTCCCGTGCTTTTTTCTGGTATTGGCTAAACTTTTTTTGCATTTCTTCTTGTTTCATTTTGACGGCATCGGGGGAAAGCAGGGAGGCCTGAATTTTGAAATCATCCTCGAGTTGTCGAAGTTCCTTTTCTGCAAGATCAACGATGGTTTGTCGGCTTTGTACAAATTCTTCCACGTTTTTTTGGACCTGTAAACCCTCATCTGAAGTTGAAAAAACTTTTTCCGAATCAACAAACCCGACCTTCATGTCTTTGGCGAAACTTGTGCCAACAAACGGTAAAAGCAACATCACTACGGCATAAATAACAACTTTTTTCATTTTTTCTCCCTTTGTATTGTGGATGGTTCAATATTCATGTTTCCAATTAAATCAATGGGGAAAGCGGTCTTTAGTCTGGCATCTGCCGCGATCCTTGTTGTGTTCTCCTGTAGAAAATTCGCGTCATTAAAACAGCGAACCAATTGAAAATTCAATTGTTTTCTTCTTTTCTCCGGGTCTTTTATTGATATTGTAGCCTTGCTCCAAACGAAGTGGCCCTACGGGCGAAATCCATCGTATGCCAATGCCAGCGGCTTCACGCATTTCGTTGGGCTTGATTGCATCCCCCTCGCGAAAAGCGGCACCGTAGTCATAAAAAAGCAGAAATTTAACCTTGGCTTCTTTCACGATGGGAATCAGGTATTCCACGTTGAAAAAAAGTTGTTTGTTTCCGCCTTCGGGTTCTCCACGGAAGGCAGGGTTTCCTGTGTCGCTCAGGGGCCCGGCTTCTCCAAAATTAAACCCCCTGACGGTATTGATGCCACCGACAAAAAAACGTTCTCCCACGGGCAGGTTCTTTGTTCCGATGCCTTCGGCAAAACCAAAGCGGCCACGTAGCGAAAAAACATGTTCCCACCACATAGGAAAAAAACGACTGGAATCCGCAATGATTTTATAATAGTCGTTCTCTCCCCCGAGGAAGGTGCCTGCATATTCAAAAGAGATTGAGTTGCGTCCACCTTCTTTAGGATCAAAGAAAAAATCCCGTGTATCCCGAGAAAGTGAAAAACCGATGGAACTGGTCAAGGTATTGCCTAATGCAGCCTGTTCTATGACGCGTCGAGGGACACGTCGATCAAATATTGTCGCTGGCGTGCCGATATTTTCATCAAGGGTGGTGGCACAGGTGTTTGGATCGCTTGGCACACGACAGTTATTCGGGTCAATTAAGACGGATTGCCGATCCAGATTCGTGACTTCCAGGGTCTCAATGGTATAGCTAACGCTGCCTCGCATATATTCACCAAAGGCTCTTCCCAGAATAAAATCCCCCCCGGTGCGTTTTTCGTCGTAAACCCCAAAAAATCGGGTTTGGTTAAAAAGGTTGGTTGTGCCGGAGAGATTTTTGTCAAAAAGATAAGGTTCTTTGAAGGTGAGGGTATAGGTATCCCGCCGTCCGCCCGTTTGGACTTTAAATTTTAAGAGTTGTCCTTTTCCAAGGAAATTGCCCATGGTGATGTCAAAGGTGGCGATAAATTTATCTTGCGAACTGTAACCGCCACCCACACTGAACGTGCCCGTCGGTTTTTCTTTGACTTCGACCTCAAGATCGACCCAGCCAGGTGCGACCCGTTTTGGCACGAGGTCAATGCTTTCAAAGTAGTTCAAATTATTCAATCGCTGGAAACTACGTCTTAAGGCCTTGGTATTGACCAGTTCTTGTTCATGTACCCGGATTTCTCGGCGAATAACCTTATCGCGGGTTTTGTTATTCCCTGAGATGAGAATCTCCCGGACTTTGACGGGATTGCCTTCGATAACGTGAAAGGTAATATCCAGGGTACGATTTCCCGGGTTTGGTCGTAAATCAGGCACGACATTGGTGTAGATATAGCCTTTTTGCCCATAATGTTCGGTGATTGCGGCGATGTCTTTTCGTATTTTGCTCCGGTTAAAGATGGCTTCTGTTTTGCTTTGGGTCAGGGCGGAAAGGGCTTCCGAGTCAAATACCACTGCCCCTTGATAATCGATGATGCCAATCGAGAACTGCTCGCCCTCTGTTACAGAGAGGGTGATGTCAAACCATTCTTTACTTTTGTTGAGTGTGACCTCGGGTTCTCCCACTTCAATATTAAAATAGCCCTTATCCAAATAGAGGTCTTTGATGCGTTCCCGGTCGAAGGAAAGTTGTTCTTTTTTATAGCGACCTGATTCGGTGATCCAAGAACTCATCCAGAAATAGGTGTCTGTTTCCATTTGTTTTCTAATTTCTTTTGACTCAAAAACGTTATTTCCTGTAATGGTGATGTCGCGGATATAGACCTGATCACCCTCTTCAATCAAAAAGGTTAAGATGGCCTGATTGTCGGATAAACGTTGAACAATGGGAATGACGGTGGCATTGTAATAGGCTTCTGCTTCGTAGGCCGCTTCAATTTGTTTGACATAACGCTTGATGTTTTGTGTTTCCAAAAAACTATTGGTTCTAATTTGGAGGGCTTCATTTAAGCGATCTTTTTCGAGATTATCGTTTCCTTCAAAAATGACATCGGAAAGTAAAGGTTTTTCGCGGACGATAAAAGAAAGCGCAATGCCTCCCTCAAACCCTTCGGAAGCAACATCAACCTCTTCAAAAAACCCCATGCGATAAAGACTTCTCACGTCGTTTTGTACCCGTTCAGGAGAAAAAATGTCTCCTTCTTGCAGGCTGAGATTCGAGCGTATGGTCATTGGATCGATCCGGGAATTTCCTTTAATCTCGATTGATTTAATTTCAATTTCTTTGTCTCGAGCCTGAGCTATCGAAGAAAAAGCAAGGAGGATGAGAAACAAAAGAAAAAACAGCTTCCGATGTGCTAACAAAACGCCAACTACGCCTCAAGATCCAAAATCCGTTCATGCTATCATAAGCACTAAAGGCTGTAAACAAATAGGAAACGGCCGATTTCCCCTAAATACGACGTTCTTAGTCATTCCCCCTTCACGGTATCAGAAAGTCGGTCTCGGTTAAAAAATCACTTTAGGCTTTGTCTTTCGGGCGATTTAGCCCTTTTTGTTGCCCTGTTTAGAGAGGCGATTTTTTCTTGTTATTCAAGAAAAAAGGGGATCAAGGCTTTGGCGACGGTCTCTGGTTTTTCGATTTGAGGGAGATGTCCGCAGGCCTCGATTTTTATGATTTTAGCTGAAGGAAGACGATTGGCCAAATGTTGCCAGTGGGCTTCCTTCAGCCATCCATCTTCTGTTCCCCACAATATGAGTATGGCTTGGTGGATTTCTCTAAGTCTTCTGTCTATTTCTTGAATTTTTTCTGGTGAGATTGCGCGTAAAAATCGGAACAGGTTTTTGAGCTGTTTCAGGCTTGAAAAGGGTTCAGCAAGGCGCTTGATGCGTGTGGGGGTGAGGAGAGATTGGTCATAAAGTGAACGTGAAAAAATGCCTTTGATACAAAATTTAATGGCTCCGGCGCGAAGCAGGTAAGGCAAAATTGTCCCAAGCATTTTCCGTCGTGCGCTGAAGACAGCCTGGGGAACTTCGGGCAGTCCGTAGGGGTTTAAGAGGGCGATCTTGTGAATACGTTCAGGGTATTTTTGTGTGAGTGCCAGAGACAGGCTGCCGCCCATTGAGTTTCCCACGAGAGAAATGCGTTCAATCTCCAAGTCGTCTAAAAAAGAGATGAGGTGTTCTGTTATTCCAGATAAACTTTCGGGCCAATCTGCGGGCAGAAGGTTTTTCCCAAAACCAGGCAAGTCCAGGGCGTAAACCTTAAACGTTTGGGAGAGTCGGGGGGCGAGATTGTCCCAGGTTTGCAGGCTATCAAAAAGGCCATGTAATAACAGGAGCGGTGGGCCAGATCCTGATACAGTGTAAGTCGGGTGGTGTTTCGCGGTGGGAGACATGGCAGACAGTACAAAGGTGTCTCTGAAATGTCAATGTGACAACACCCTGAGCGCAATAACTTGTTTTTTTGATGTGATTTCCTTATATAAAGACGCCTACTTTTGGGAGGTTCCAGGATGGACATAATTGTGGTTTTTGTGACGACTTCAAGTCAGGATGAAGCGGAAACAATTGCGATGAAATTGCTTGAAGGACATTGGGTGGCTTGTGTCAATATCCTGCCTGGCATGACTTCTATTTTTTCATGGCAGGGAGAAATTTGTCGGGAAAAAGAAGTGCTGATGATTTTAAAAACCCGGCAAGACTTGTTTGATCAAGTGGCCCGTGTGGTCAAGCAGTATCATCACTACAGCGTGCCTGAAATTATTGCCGTGCCGCTTGTTTCAGGGACGGAAGACTATTTGATGTGGGTGCATGAAAATACAAAAGGGAAAAACCATGAATAAGAGGATTGTACTGGCTGTTTTAACCTTGTTTCTTGTTGTCTTAGGGCAAGCTCAAGCCAAAGCCGAGCCCATGTTTATTGAGAAAGATGGGATAAAGGTGGGCTACGACAAGGGTTTTGTGCTGAATGTCAAAGATCAATTCGAAATAAAATTTGGTGCCTGGATTCAGTTTCAACATGCGTATATTGATGACGAAAATGGCCCCAATACCTCCACTTTCAAGCTTGCAAAAGGACGCCTGCGTTGGTCTGGATATATGTACAGTCCTAAGTTTGGTTATGTGATTCAGTTGGAAGTGGCTGACCCAAATAATCCAAAGAATAACGGATCAAAAGAGACCGCGCTGAAAGACTTTGCGATTGATATCAAACATTACGAAAATGTCAGGGTGAAAATCGGGCAGTTCAAAGTCCCTTTCAACCGTCAGCAAATGGTATTTTTTGGTGATCTCCAGTTTGTGGATACTTCTTTGGCCTCAAAAGCATTCAATGCCAATCAAACCAATGCCAGGGATATAGGCCTTATGATGAGCGGTGCACACAATGACGGAAAACTTCAGTATTTTGTCGGTTTGTTCAACGGGAACGGGATTAACAAAGAAGACGATAACGATACCAGCCAATACCTTAGTATGGGGCGGATTGTTTTTAATCCACTGGGGGAAATGTCTATCTCTGAATCAGATGTTGCCAATACAGAAAACCCCTTGTTTTCGCTGGGGGCGGCTTATGCTTACGATGCAGGGAATAATGAAGGTGTTGCAAACCAGGGTTCCGCCAAAACCTTGGGACTTGAGTTTTCTTATAAATATCGGGGGAAATCTATTCAGGGCGAGTATTATTTCCGGAATGATGACCGGAATGCTGATGCGGATGGAGCTTATCTTCAGGGAGGAATCTTTATCGTTCCGGAAAAAATTGAAGTCGCCGCACGCTATTCCCGTTTCAGGCCTGATATTGCGAACAGCGATGTAGAAGAAATCACCTTAGGTTTTAATCTCTTTTTTGCAGGGCACCGTCGTAAATTGCAGATTGATATTTCCAATATTTCAAAGGACGTGGATGATACCGATGACCAGGGAATTAGAGCACAGTATCAGATTGCATTCTAGTTTTTGCACTTAGGGGACCTTCTTTCGCTGTGGAAGGAGGCTATCTTGTTTTGGCAGTGGATTTTGATTTGTCCTGAAAATAAAACAAGCCCCCCTAAATTTCTTTGTTTCCCTCCTGATTTAGTGCCCAAATCTCGCTTGCAGAGCCATTTGCTCGGTGTTATATTAACTGTATGGTCTTTCTGGAGCCTTTAGACATTGGGAATGATTGATTCCACTTCCTCCAACTTACCGGAGGAGATTCGGATCAAACAAGCGGCTTCCATTCGGGATGCGCTAAGACAAGCTGGGCTTTTCCGCTCCGAAGCGGATGGGACTGTCTTTGCTCAGACCGATAGAGATACTGATCACGGAAACGACCTCTGGCGTATCAGTACAGGTCCTTTTTTTCTCAGTTCTACCGATTTTCATTTTCTTGAATCTCTTGGTCAACATTTACTTGCTTTTTACGAGGCCAGTAATCAACTCTATTTTGAAAGTCTCAATCATCGTGCCCCACTTTGGGTGGCAGACTATCTGAACCAGGGGAAACCCGAAGTTGTGCGGGAATACGCGCGGATGAAACGTTTTAAGCGAGATCTGCCGCTTGTGATTCGCCCCGATTTGATTCCGACAGACGATGGTATGATCGCCGCTGAGTTAGATGCCGTGCCAGGAGGCATTGGTCAAACAGCCGTCTTGAGTGCAGCTTATGCCTCAAACCCCGAATTTTCCTCAAAACTGATTGGTGGCGCATCTGGCATACTGACAGGTTTTGAACGAATGATTCGTGCCCGCTCTGATCAAGGTGATCCCTTGTTGGTTATTGTTGTCTCAGAAGAATCTAAGAGCTATCGTCCCGAAATGACCTGGCTCGCGAAAGCACTCAAGAAAAGAGGTTTGAGAAGCCTTGTGGTGACGCCCAAAGAAGTCTCTTTTTCCGAAGCGGGGCTTTGCGTTGATTTTGAAGGGAAGTCAGAGCGAATTGATCTGCTTTATCGATTTTTTGAACTTTTTGACCTCAAAAATATTCCGAAAGCAGAGCTGATGCTGTACGCGGCAAAAAAGAAAAAAGTGATACTCAGTCCTCCCCCCAAGGCTCATTTGGAAGAAAAATTGCTTTTTGCGCTCTTTCACCACCCGCATTTGAAACAATTTTGGCAGCGCCATTTGAGCAAAGAAACCCATGCGGTGCTGGAAAAACTCTTTCCAAAAACATGGATACTCGACCCGGCAGATGTTCCGCCTCAGGCCCTCATTCCAGGGCTTGAAATTGGGGGCAATCCTGTGAGTGATTTTCGGCGACTCGGAGATGCAACAAAAAAAGAACGTCAATTTACAATCAAACCCTCCGGTTTTTCTGAATGGGCTTGGGGCAGTCGAGGTGTCTCCGTGGGGCACGACATGTCGGAGGCAGACTGGCGCAAAACCATTGACCATGCTTTGGGGCAGTTTCCTGAAACGCCCTACATTTTGCAACAGTTTCACAAAGGTAAAAAAGTGCGAGTAGACTATGCGGATTTTGAAAAAGGCCGTTGTATTGAAATGATGGGGCGGGTGCGGCTTTCCCCCTATTATTTTGTTGAAGGTAAAGAGGCGTATTTGGGTGGTGTACTTGCTACAGTCTGTTCTGCGGAAAAGAAATTGATCCACGGCATGGTTGATGCGGTTATGGCCCCTTGCGCTATTTCTGATGATTAGTGAGTGGAGAAGCCCTTGAAACTTTACAATTTAGAAGGTTGTCCCTATTGCAGAATGGTGATAGAAAAACTTGACGTGCTCGGTCTGACCTATGAGAAGATAGAAGTCCCGGGATGGCGTGGAGCCCGCAAAGAAGTTTTTGAGGTTTCGGGTCAATATACGGTCCCCGTACTGGTAGACGGTGATCTCATATTTGATGATGAAGAGACGATTCTTCCATATTTGGAGAAGAAATACGGAAGCACTAAGGACCATTAAGGAAGGCGAAAGAGGCCTTTTAGAGATAGATCAAGGTTTCCAAAAACGAGGAGAATAGCCACATTGGATCAATGGCAAAAAGACCTAAAAGAAAGTATTCATGATGTCGAAACCCTGGAAAAAGTACTTGGCGTACCGGCTGAGTCGGTTCGGGAAGTCGTCTCTGAGTACCCCATGCGGATCACGCCTTACCTCTTGAAACAAATTAAAGAAAAAGGGGATGCGATTTGGAAGCAGGTCGTGCCCTCTCCAGAGGAGGCTTATCCAGATACTGCATGTGAGGCCGAAGACCCCTTGCATGAAGAAAAAGACAGTCCCGTGCCCGGATTGGTTCATCGTTATCCAGACCGTGTGCTGCTTTTTGTGACCAATCAATGCCCAATTTACTGCCGATTTTGTACTCGAAAACGTTTTGTGGGTTCTCCTGGTACTCTGACGCCTGAAAATCTAGACAAAGTTGTTGCCTATATTACGGCGCACACTGAAATTCGGGACATTATTTTTTCGGGGGGTGATCCCCTCATGGTCGTAGACAAACTACTCGACCGCATTCTCTCTGCGCTACGCAAGATTCCACATCTTGAAATTATTCGTTTGGGCACACGGGTGCCGGGGAGTTTACCTTCACGGATCACGCCAGCCTTTTGTGAGATGGTCAAAAAGTACCATCCTCTTTATATGAACCTACATTTTAATCATCCTGATGAAATTACACCGGAAGTGAGTCATGCTTGTGGCATGTTAGCGGATGCAGGGGTGCCCTTGGGCAGTCAAACGGTACTTATGGAAGGCATCAATGATGATCCGCAGGTCATGAAACAGTTGATGCAGAAGCTACTGGCAATTCGAGTGAAACCTTATTACATTTATCAGGCAGACTTGGTGCGTGGCACACAGCATTTCCGCACACGTGTTGAAAAGGGGCTCGAAATCATTTCAGCCTTGAGAGGACACACCTCTGGCATGGCCGTCCCGCATTTTGTGATTGATGCACCACAAGGTGGGGGCAAGGTTGCGATTTTGCCTGAAGGTACACTGTTACACTTAGATGAAGACGAGGTCATCGTTAAAAACTACGAAGACAAGATCTTTAAATATCCTCAACCTCAGTCGTCAAAAGCTAATAATGAGAACGCGCTTCCAGTGATCGCACCATTACAAAGAGAAAGCTGTCATTAGGAGGAGTCCCCCCTGGTTTTTTTGTTTCAAAGGAAGACTTGTATTTGAGCAGAGAGAAAACCTGCAATTTCTGAGGTTGGAAAAGGCCAAGCATAAATAATATCTGTTTTCGGGAAATCCTTTTGCACTCCCGCGATTGCTGCAGGAATATCCCCTTTTGAATGGCTGCCACCCCGTGTCATCATGGGTGTTGTCACCAAAACTTTTTTGTCCGCGAGTCCCACTGCCTCTCGGATGGCCTTATCTAAATCGGGATCACAAAATTCATTAAACCCCACAATCACCTTAAAGCTCGACTGTTTTTCGAGCTGATGACCCAGGGCCATTGATCCAAAATGAAAAGGGTCATTTTTTTCTGTGCGAGGCCACAAACGCATTTTTTTGTCCAGAAAATCGTGTCGCGCTTTCAGTGTTTTTGAGGGGTTTGTTGCATGTTTGAGCGCTGCCCGTATTTCAAAGAGTTCTTTGTGTTCTGTTTTTGGAAAATCCTTTGGGGGAGTGCCATGCATGGCAAGTACGATGATGATGTTTGAACTTTTTAAGGCATTTGTCATGTCCTTATTTTGAAGGGCGTTCTTGTCTGCTGTCAAGTAAGACCTTAATTTCTCCGAGAGACTTCTGGAATTTTTTTGAGGTGGATTCGATATGGGGATGAAGGCTTGACAGCGCTTTGGCCCATCCGTAGTATGTCGTTTATGAAAAATTACTTGATCCCTGTGTTGCTGCTTTTGATTGGCTTTTCCACGCCGCCCCGTGTTTTTGCTGAAAGACCTTTTCAAGCGACGGAAACGGCGATTCCGACTGAAAGAGGGACATATCGTGTGGAAACAGGCCTCTTGCTTGACCGCAGTTCTGCAAATGAGAAAAAATCACAAGTGGGTTTAAATTTACGGTATGGCTTGATCCAAAACTTAGAATTTGATCTTGAAATTCCTTATCTTTTTGCCGAGTCTAATGGTCAAAAAAAGAATAAACAAGGCGATATTTTGCTCAATACAAAAATTCGTTTTATCAAGGGGCGGGCGGCTAATCCCCTTTCGATTGCGGGACAAATGATTATCAAATTCCCGACAGCGGGGGAGAGCAAAACCTTAGGGACTTCAGGTGTCGTTGATGTGGGTTTTTTGTCCATTGCCAGCAAAGAGTTTGCTCCCGTGACTGCTCATATCAATTTTGGCTACTTTTTTATTGGCAATCCGGCGGGTCTGGATTTGTCGGATCAGCTTCGTTATGCCCTTGCATTGGAGTTTTCCCTTGATAATGCGTCTCCAATGAAATTGATTGGGGAACTCTATGGTCGTGTCGACACGGGCAATGCTCCAGATGCCGCTGATGTGGTTGTGATTGCAGGCGGTTTTTCACTGAAAGCCAATCAGACGCTGAGTTTAGATTCCTCCGTGGGTTATGGTCTCAACTCTAAATCCCCGGATTATTTGATCAATATCGGACTCACCTATCGTTTCGACTAAAAGGGTGTTCTTAGGGGTAATGAACTTATGCTTTGTTCATTGAGAACGCCCCTGGTTTTCAAAAATAAAAAAGCCCTGATTGCAAATCATTGCAATCAGGGCTTTTTTGTGTCTTTCTTAGAGAAAGCAGTGGTGTGTTAGACTTCGGCCATTTCCTCCAGCTCGACAAAAGCAGGCGCACCGTCTTTTAAAATGGCGCTGATGCGTTTGCAGTCTTTAAAGCGGCCTTTTAAGATATCTTCTGAGAGCAGGTCTTCGATCTTTTTTTGCACACACCGACGCATGGGACGTGCACCATAAATCGGGTCATAGCCTTCCTGAACCAGCCAATCAATCAACTCATCACTTGCTTCGAGCTGGAAGCCTTTTTCGGCGAGCCGTTCGTTCAACTCTTTAAGCAGGATGTGGATAATCTTCTCGAGATGTTTTTTCTCAAGGGGATGGAAAACCACGATGTCATCAATTCGATTCAAAAATTCTGGGTTGAAGGCCTTCTTCAACTCAGTTTGAACGGTATCTTTCATGCGCAGCAATTCGTTATATTCGGAAGACCGTTGAAAACCAAGCCCTCCGCCTTTACCCAATTCGCGGGTGCCCAAATTTGAAGTCATGATGAGTACAGTATTTCTGAAGTCGATTTTTCTTCCGAGACTGTCGGTGAGATATCCGTCGTCCAGCACCTGAAGTAAGAGATTAAACATATCCGGGTGAGCTTTTTCGATTTCATCAAAAAGCACGACGGAATACGGGCGACGACGCACTTTTTCAGTGAGCTGTCCCCCTTCTTCATAACCGACATAACCGGGAGGGGCTCCGACCAAACGCGAACTTGAAAATTTCTCCATATATTCCGACATGTCGACACGGATAAGCGCTTCATCGGTGTCGAAGAGAAAGCGTGCCAAGGCCCGTGCAAGCTCGGTTTTTCCGACGCCTGTGGGACCCAGGAAAATAAAGGAGCCGATGGGACGCCGATTGCCTTTTAGTCCGGCACGAGAGCGCCGAATTGCCTTGGAAATGGCTGCAATCCCTTCTTCCTGACCAATGATTGTCTTGTGGAGCTCATCTTCCATATGGATGAGTTTTTGCGTTTCTTCCTCTTCGATCCGGAAAAGTGGAATGCCCGTCATTTTTGAAACAACACAGGCAATTTCTTCCTGATTGATCGTGGGACGATTTTTCTCCTGACTCTTTTTCCACTCCTGTTTGGTTTCCTCAAGCAGTTTGCGAATCCGTTCTTCCTCTTCACGAAAACGAACGGCTTCTTCAAAATCCTGCAAACGAATGGCCAGTTCTTTTTCGTGAATGATCTCTTTTAATTCTTGCTCAAGGGTGCGAAGTTCATCGGGTCTGGAGTAGGCAATTAAACGTGCGCGTGAGCCCGCTTCGTCGATGACGTCAATGGCTTTATCTGGCAGAAAACGATCTGAAATATAGCGATCAGAAAGTCGGACGGCCTCTTCAACTGCCGCATCGGAAATATTGACGCGATGATGAGATTCATAACGATCTTTCAAACCCTTAATAATTTGGACGGTTTGTGCTGTTGTGGGCGGCTGGACATGAATGGCCTGAAAACGGCGTTTTAAGGCCGAATCTTTTTCGATATGTTTTCGGTACTCGTCCAAAGTGGTGGCTCCGATACACTGCATTTCTCCACGGGCCAAGGCGGGTTTGAGCATGTTGGCTGCATCGATACTGCCTTCTGCTGCCCCTGCACCCACCAGGGTGTGCAATTCATCAATAAAGATAATGACGTTTCCAGAGGTAGAAATTTCTTTCATCACAACTTTGAGGCGTTCTTCAAACTGGCCTCTGTATTTTGTTCCTGCAACAAGAGAACCTAAATCAAGGGCAATGACCCGATGATTGAATAGATTTTCAGGCACATCCATTGCGACGACACGTTGCGCAAGTCCTTCAACAATAGCGGTTTTTCCCACACCGGATTCTCCGATCAGAACAGGATTATTTTTTGTCCGGCGGCTCAAAATCTGAAGCAAGCGTTGAATTTCATCCTGACGACCGATGACTGGATCAAGCACACCATCATTGGCTAATTTGGTCAAATCGCGTCCAAATTCATCTAAAGCGGGTGTACTGCTTTTTTTCTCTTTTTCACGGGGGGTCGATTTTCTCAGGAGATTGATTGTTAATTGTCGTGCAGTCAGGAGGTTACCCCCCAAGCTGCGAACAATCTTTCCTCCGATGCCTTCTTCCTCTCTCAGCAGACCGAGGAGGAGGTGTTCGCTGCCAATGTAGTTGTGTCCCAGAAGTTTTGCCTCTTCAACGGCATATTCGATGACCTTTTTGACACGAGGGGTAAAAGGAATTTCACCAAAAGTCATGGTGTTGCTGCCACTGGGCAGATTTCGCTCCACTTCCAGTCGGATTTGTTCTACTGAAAGTCCCATTTTTTTGATGACGGCAATTGCGACCCCATCACGTTCCCTGAGGATGGCCAAAGCGAGGTGTTCGGTTCCCAAATAATCGTTCTGATGACGCTCGGCTTCCTCACGCGCGAGAATGATGATCTTCCTGCCGCGATCTGTAAATTTTTCGAACATTTCGCCCCTCCAGGTTCACTGGATCTCTTTGTTTTTAAAGGATTTTTATAAATAAAGAGACCTGTAAGCTTTGTTTTAATTGTATCTATGGCCCTATGGGATGTCAAGACAATTTTAGAGGCGGTGTCTTGACAGCAAAAGCAGGAATAGATTATTTAGTGACGCTGAAGGACGTAAAAAAATGCAAGAATTTAAAGAAATATTAACGCAGCTCCGGGCAGAGGGACTTTATCGCGCTTTGTTGCAGATTGATTCGGAAGCAAGTGCGACTGTAAGGCTTCAGGGGCGCGATGTCCTGGTCTTTTGTGCGAACAATTATCTCGGGTTGGCCAATGATGCCAGGCTTAAAAAGGCAGCCACTGAAGCCATAGAAGCTTGGGGAAGTGGCGCAGGGGCGGCAAGACTTGTTTCCGGAAATATAGGTCTTTACGGAGCAGTCGAAAAAAAGCTGGCACAGTGCAAAGGCACGGCTGCTGCCCTTGTTTTTAGTACGGGCTATATGGCTAATCTTGGGGCGATTGGGGCGATCGTAAAAAAAGGTGACCTGATCTTGGCCGATCGCCTCAATCACGCAAGCCTTGTGGATGCTTGTCGTCTTTCGGATGCCCGTTTTCGGGTTTATCGACATCGGGATACGGCTCAACTTGAAATGCTCCTACAAAAGCGAAACGCTGGGCAAAATGTGCTGATTGTGAGTGACGGTGTGTTTAGCATGGAAGGTGACATTGCCCCACTTCCAGAAATATTACGTCTTGCAGATTATTACGATGCACAGGTTTATCTTGATGACGCACACGCAACGGGTGTGCTGGGTGAAAATGGTGGGGGTACGGCGGCGCATTTTGGGTGTTCAAGTGCACGTTTGATTCAAATGGGGACATTTAGCAAAGCTTTGGGGGGATTTGGCGGTTTTGTGGCGGGGACAGAAGATTTGATTCACCTCTTGATTAATAAGGCGCGTCCCTTTATTTATACGACGGCACTTCCAGCCAGTGTGCTTGCAAGCGCATTGGCTGCCTTAGAATTGTTTCAAAATGATCCCAGCTTGATTCAGCAGCTTTGGAGAAATCGGGCTTATTTTGTCCAAAAAATTTCTGAGCTTGGTTTTGATATTTTGGGCAGTGAAACCCCGATTGTCCCTCTTTTAATCGGAAGCCCCGAAAAAGCCCTGCTTTTTTCAAAACAGTTGCTTGAAAAAGATATCTTGGTCTCTGCAATTCGACCACCCACCGTGCCAAAAGGCACCGCAAGGCTCCGAGTCACGCTCATGGCAAGTCATACAAAAGAACAAATTGATGTGCTCCTACATGAATTGGAGTGTATCGGTCAGCGACTAAAGGTGATATAGATGAAAACAGTCTTGATCACAGGGGCTTCAGGGGGACTTGGGCAAGCACTTTGTTCTGTTTTTTCAAAAGAGTCGGTTTGTCTGGGTTTGCATGTTTTTAAACAAAAGTCAGAAGGGGCGGCCCTTGTCGCAGATTTTAGTTCCAGTGTTTGTGATGCCCATTCTTTTTCCGCTGATTTGCGCAATGCAGATGATGTGCGAGAGATGTTCCGTGCTTTCAAACAAAGATGGGGAAGGATGGATCTTTTAATCAATAGCGCAGGCATGAATCGAAATGCCTTGTTTCATAAAGAAGGTTTGGAAGATTGGGATCTATTGATGGCGGTGAATCTCTCTGGTGTTTTTTACAGCATGCGAGAAGCTGCGAATTTAATGAAAAAACAAGGTAAAGGCCATATTATCAATATTGCTTCCGGTGCTGCATTTGCCGGACGTGCAGGACAATCGGCTTATGCTGCCTCAAAGCGGGGTCTGATTGGTCTCTCTCTCAGTGCAGCAAAAGAGTGGGGTCAAAGTGGGATTCAGGTTAATAGTATCTGTCCGGGTTATCTCGACACCCCCATGACGGCGGCTTTAAGTCCCTCACAATCCAAAAAGCTCATTTCAGAAAATGTCCTAGGACGTGCTTCGACCTTAGAAGAGGTTTCCCATTTTGTGCTGATGCTTTCAAAAATGAACCATGTTTCGGGACAGGTTTTTCATTTGGACAGCCGTATCGGATGAGGACTCAAAAGAAGGGTATTTTTGTGACAGGCAGCGGAACAGGCGTGGGTAAAACCCTGATTTCGGGAGCAATTGTCCGTGCGCTGGTGAACAAGGGCTATGACTGTGGCGTCATGAAACCCATTGAGTCTGGTTGTGATGTGGGAAAGAGGGGACTTCAGCCAAGGGATGCCCTTTATTTACAGCACGCTGCAAAACTTCAGGATGAAATTGAGTTGATCAATCCTTGTCGTTTTCAAGCTCCTGTGGCCCCGTATGCCGCTGTATTGCAGGGAGAGCCGGATGTTTCATGGCCTCTGATCGAGGATTGTCATCGGCAACTTTCTGAACGACATGAAGCCATCTTGATTGAAGGCGCGGGGGGATTGATGGTGCCAATTTGTGCAGATAAAGACATGAGTGAGCTCGTCCATCTTTTTGGATTTCCCGTGTTACTGGTCGCCCAGAGTGGTTTAGGGACAATCAATCATGTCTTGCTGAGTCTTGAATATGGAAAGATGCGTGGTCTTTCCTTCCTAGGGATTGTACTCAATCAAAGCACAGAACAAAAAGACAGTTCAGAAGCGAGCAATGTCAAAATAATCCGTGAAAAAACAGCCTTACCCGTGATGTCTTTTCCCTACATCAAATCTAAAAATGATGATGAAACAATGATTTCAGAAAGCGCAGCCTTGCTGGAGGGGCATCCCTTGATGGGCGTGATTCTTACTCTACTCAGTCTCAGATCATCGGGTTAAATGCCTCTTTTTTTAAGGGCATTCTTGAGTGTCTCCTGCCAAAGAGAGATTGTGTCTCTGGTTGCATCTTTTAAGGCAGAGGCCACGGCAACACCAGAAGCTCCGGCGTTGATGATGTTTTGAAGTGCTGGAAATTGAATACCGCCGATGGCGTAGATGGGGAGGGAGATCTGTTTTCGGATTGCGACAATTTTTGAAATCCCGACTGTGGGATCGTGGTCTTTTTTTGTTGTTGTTGAGAAAATAGGGCCGAAACCGATGTAATCAATTGTTTGGGTGGCGGCTTCACAGGCTTGTGCGAGATTGTGTGTCGAAAGCCCGATGACGGCGGTTTTTCCTAAAAGTTGTCTGGCCATTTTCACAGGAAAGTCGTCCTGTCCCAGGTGAACCCCATCGGCTTTTACGGCCAGAGCCAGATCAATTTCATCGTTGATAATCAGGTGTGCGCCGCCCGTATTTGTTATTTCTCGTATTTGTTTTGCGATTTGAAACATCTCGCCCCGCGCACGAGACTTGTCTCGGTATTGCACAAATTTTAGACCTCCGGAAATGGCCTCACGAAGTCCTTCAAAAAATGAATGCAAATCAAGTGTCACCCCTTTTTTGTAAAGGTTGGGATCAGCAATGAGATAGAGCGGAGGAAGTGCCATCAAAATGTGAGCTTAAGTTTTGGAATTTTCGAGAAAGTGATCTAGAAAAGTAGTCGAAAACCGCCCTTTGATAAAACTCGGATCTTCAAAGATTCTTTTATGCAGCGGTAGTGTGGTTTCAATCCCCTCGATGACAAATTCTGAAAGAGCGCCTTTCATCTTTGCAATGGCTTCATCTCGTGTTTGGTCATGCACAATTAATTTGGCAACCAAGGAATCATAATGGGGTGGAATAACGCTGCCCATATAAGAGGCAGAATCGACACGAATGCCCGGCCCCCCTGGCACGTGAAAAGCGGTGATCTTGCCGGGGCAAGGTCTGAAGGTCACGGGAGATTCGGCATTGACGCGGCACTCAAAACTGTGTCCATTGAGTTTGACCTGGCTTTGTTTGATGGAAAGCGGTTTGCCTGAGGCGATTTTAATCTGCTCTTTGACTAAGTCGATGCCTGTGACGCATTCGCTAATGGGGTGCTCGACCTGAATCCGTGTATTCATCTCGATAAAATAAAAATTGTGATCTCGATCCAAAAGAAATTCAACCGTGCCGGCATTAACGTAACGTGAGGCGGTCACCGCAGCCGTTGCGGCTTTGCCGAGCTCGCGTCTTAGTCGATCATCGACGACAGGTGAAGGAGATTCCTCTACGAGTTTTTGGTGGCGTCTCTGGATAGAGCAGTCTCGTTCTGGAAAATAAATCATTTTTCCTTTGTCGTCTGCGAGAATTTGGATTTCAATATGACGGGGTTCTATAAAAAATTTTTCAAGGTAAACCCCATCGTTGCCAAAGGCTGAGCCTGCTTCCGATTGTGCGGCGTGAAAAGCCGCCGAAAAACCTGTTTCTTCATGCACGACGCGCATGCCTCGTCCACCACCCCCTGCAACGGCTTTGATGATGACGGGATACCCAATTTTTCGCGCAAGCTCAAATCCTTCATTCTCTCCTGAAAGGATACCTTCGCTTCCCGGAATGATGGGAACTCCATTTTTTGCCATGATGTCACGGGCCTTGGCTTTATCTCCCATCATGCTGATGCATTCAGGTAAGGGGCCGATAAATTTAATACCAGCAGATTCACAGACATCTGCAAAGTGGGCATTTTCTGCCAAAAACCCATAACCGGGGTGAACGGCTTCCGCGCCCGTAATTTCTGCGGCACTGAGAATATTTGGGATATTTCGGTAGGATTGTGCGGGGTCGGCAGGACCGATACAGACGCTTTCGTCGGCAAAACGCACATGCAGTGAGTCCGCGTCAGCCTCTGAATGAATGGCGACCGTCTTGACCCCTAACTCCCTACACGCACGGATGATGCGAAACGCAATTTCACCACGATTTGCAATTAAGATTTTACGAAACATCAGGCGGGCTCAATGAGGAAGAGTGCTTCGCCGTATTCGACAGCCGCGCCGTCTTCAACACAGGTTTTGACAATGCGCCCATCTATGTCAGACTCGATTTCGTTCATGAGTTTCATGGCTTCTACAATGCAAATGACCTGTCCTTTTTTGACCAAGTCGCCGAGTGCAATATAGGGGTCTGTATTGGGAGAGGCTGCGGTGTAAAAGGTTCCGACGATGGGTGAGGTGACTTGGTGGTGAAGGGCATTGTTTTTTTCGGAAGCAGCAGCTTGGCTTGCCGTATTTGCCACCGTTTCGTTTTGTCCGGCCGCAATCGGGGCGATGACAATGGGTTCGGCAGAAGCCTTTTTGAGGCGAATCCGTCTACCATCCTCTTCCAGCTCTATCTCAGAGAGCTTGGCATCGTCCATTAAGCTGATGAGTTCTTTAAGTTCCTTGAGATCCATTTGTTGCCCTCATGGCTAAAGCGGAGAAAATGGTCATCCGTGGCAAGGGATGTTGCCTGTTTATTGCCGTGCTATTTGTTAACTCGCTCGACATAACTTGCTGTCCGTGTGTCTATCTTAATGATGGTACCTTCTTCGATATACAGAGGGACTTTGACGGTTCCACCTGTCTCGAGCGTCGCAAGCTTTGTTCCGCCGCTTGCGGTGTCGCCTTTTACGCCAGGTGGGGTTTCAGTGATTTCCAGTTCGACAAAATTTGGCAGGGAGACTTCCAGTGGCGTGCCTTGGTAGAACAAGATTTTGACGACCATGTTTTCTTTCAGAAAGTTTCTCGCAGTGCCGACCTGATCCGCTGTAATAAAAATCTGCTCATAGCTTTCGACATTCATCAGATGGTATTCGTTGCCCTGGGCATACAAAAACTGCATCTCTGTTTCGGAGAGATCGGGTTCTTGAAAACGCTCTCCAGAGCGGAAGGTTTTATCGAGCATATTGTTTGTTTTGAGGTTTCTTAGTTTTGTCCGGACAAAAGCAGGCCCTTTTCCCGGTTTGACATGTTGAAACCCCACAATGGCATAGGGTGCGCCGTCAATTTCTATCTTTTTTCCATTTCTGAAATCTGATGTTGCAATCATGCTCTGAGATAACCCCCAATTAAAAAATGTGACTGTGTATTCAGAACGGCTTGGAAATACACTTCCTAGGTGTCCTTTTTTCCAGACCCCGACATTTCTGGTATTTGTTTCTGTGTCTCCAAATAAGAGATCGCACCCAATAGACCCAAGAGATAACTTTGAGCGCCAAAACCACTCACCTGTCCGATGACCACATCGGCGATACGTGAAGTCTGTCGGAAGCTTTCCCGTTGATAAATATTGGAAAGATGAACTTCGACCGCGGGGATGTCTACGGCGAGTAAGGCATCCCGTATTGCGATACTGGTATGGGTATAGGCTGCGGCATTGATGACAATGGCATCGTAACGACCTCTCGCGGATTGAATTTGCCCCACCAAGTCCCCTTCAGAATTGGATTGAAATGACACAAGCTCAGTGCCTTTGCTTTTGGCCAGTTCTTTCATCTGCTGGTTGATTTCTCCCAGGGTTGATACGCCATAACGCTCGGGTTCTCTACTGCCCAACAAATTTAAATTGGGGCCGTGCAATAATAAAATATGTCTCACAAGCCCAAGCTTTCCACCAAGTCTTCGGCGACGATTCTCGCATAAAACCGGGCTTTCCCGAAACTCTTTTCTGAATGGATGACAAAAACAATAAAATAGCCTGTCTTAATCATCCGCAGCACCAGGATGCTTTTGTCGGTAAAGACGGTAAACTCACTTGCTGTACCCAGTTCACAGGCAAGACCTGCTTGTTTTGCGACACTCCAGAGGGTGCCATATTCTGCCACAAGCATGGAGAGATCCACGGCGGTGTCGTTGGTGTACTCCTCTACGATGATGCCGTCACTGTCCGCAATCGCGGCACCCGCGAGTCCATCGACGCGTTTGACCACATCATCCATATGTTCTTGAAAAGTCATCTTCTTTTCTCCCCTTGGATGGCTTCGAGCCACAACTGTAAACGCTCTATTTTTTCTGTATTGGAGGGCGGTGTTTTTAGGTTATTTCTCAAGTGTACAAGTGACGCTTCCAGTCCCTTTTGGCTTTCGTGATCCTCTGGATTTCGTTTCAATAAGTTTTCGTATAGATCGGCCGCTTCCTGATAGTGTCCTTGTGTGACATATAATGCGGCCATTGTCTTGTTTTCGTGGGGTTCTAAAGGTCTTGGCTCGTCTGGCCCAAGATCGCTGTGAGCCTCTTCTTGGGTCTGCTTGGTAGAAGTTTCTTCAGAGAGCGGTTTCGTCGTTATTTCCGGCAGGCTTGTTTCAATTTCACCCGGAAGCGCTGAAGGGCTAAGTGCTTTCTCTCTGGGGTTTTCGTCTGTGGAAAATTCGGAATTCTGCTCTGCTGGTGGTAAAGGTACACTGGTTTGGGTTTCAGTGCCTTCGTTTCTTTTTTTTGAGATCTCTTCAAGTGAGGCCGTGGCCTCTTTATCTCCAGGATCAATTTTGAGTATGGTTTTATACGTGGTCTTGGCCTCAGCAAATAAACCTTCCTTCTGGTAAATCCCCGCGAGGCCTTTTAGGGAAGGAATATTGCTTGGGGCGATGGCGATGACTTCTTTAAACTGTTCTTTTGCTTCGAGGTGCTGTTTTGTTTTGAGATGGATTTTGCCCAGCATGACACGTGCGGCCACAAAACTTGAATGGGTACTTAATCCATCACGGAGGACTTGGATGGCCTCTTCAAACATGTCTGACTGCAGATAGGCTTCTGCCAAAGGCACAAACAACCGAGAACTGGGGTTATTTTGAAGCAAATCGCTGAGTCTAGAAATTTCGGCGGAGCGTGATTTATCGACCATGATGCATCATTTAGCCTATGGCGACGACAGTATCAGACAGGGTTTCAAAAAAGAGCAAAAAGAGCATCCTGCAAAAAACAACGGTTCAGATCATAGCAAATCGGCGGAAAAAGTCAAGAAAACAGCGTGTTTCCTGTGTATATTTAGCGATTAGTGCGATGTTGTTTGATCTCCAAGGCTGCCTTGAGTAGATGCTCGGCAATATGTTGTTTGAGTTGTTTCGGTGGAGAGGTGACTTTCCCTTTGGCATCAATCAGATGCACAATGTTGGTCTCCACACCAAAGCCCGCACCTTCTGCGGTGATATCGTTGGCGACAATAAGATCCAATCGTTTCTTTTTTAGTTTTCTTCTTGCATTCTCAATCACATCTTGTGTCTCGGCGGCGAAGCCAACAACAACTTGCCCTTTGGGGCCTGTGGGTCTCTCGGCCAGGATATCTTCGGTTTCTTCTAGCTCAATGAAGTATCCTGTTCCTGTTTTTTTTATTTTTTCAGGGGCCACGTTCCGAGGTCGATAATCACCTACGGCGGCGGCCATCACGACAAGGCTCGATTCTGGCAAAAAACGCTCGACGGCTATTTTCATTTCTTTGGCCGAGCGAACACGAATCAATTCGACGTCTTCTGGTTCAGGCAGTGCTGTTGGGCCACTGATCAAAACAACCCTTGCTCCCCATCGCTTCGCTGTTTCTGCAATGGCATAACCCATTTTCCCAGAGGATCGGTTGGAAATAAAACGTACGGGATCGATGGCTTCTTCAGTCGGTCCCGCAGTGACCAGTACCCGCTCTCCTGCCATTAGAGGGGGTGTTTCGGAGAAAATATTCAAGACTTGTTTTAGAATATTTGCTGGCTCGGAAAAACGACCCATACCTGTTTTTCCAGAGGCGAGTCGCCCGACTTCAGGGCCGATGATTTTAAGCCCGCGTTTTATTAAAATCGAGACATTGTCTTGTGTTGCGGGGTGGGCCCACATGCCTAAATCCATTGCAGGGGCAATGATGACAGGAGCGGTCGTTGCCAGCAGGATGCTGGAGAGCAGGTCGTCATTGAGACCCATGACCATCTTGGCCATGAAATGCGCGGTGACGGGCGCAATTAAGACCAGGTCGGCCTCTTGCGCCAAGTGGATGTGCGCCATTTCGTTCTCAGATTCAAACAGATCTGTTTGTACGGGGTGGTCCGAAAAGACCTGAAGTGTGAGCGCTGGCACAAAGCGTGCGGCTGTTTTTGTGAGCACCACGCGAACTTCAGCACCTGCGGCTTTGAGGTCCCGCAATAGAGTAAGAGATTTATAGGCCGCGATACTTCCGGTGATGCCCAGGAGAACTGTTTTTCCGGAAAGGGCTGTGTTCCCCACGGGAGGTCCGCCAGAGCCTGTCGCTACGATCATCTAAGTCCGACTGATTCCTAGTTCGTTTTTGTTCCCGGTGTGGAGAGATCAGGTAAGTCGTCTTTTTTAGAAACGGCTCCCAAAAGAATGTTTAAATCTTTTCGGGCCTGAGTAGTGCCGTCGCTCTCTCTTTCGGCAAGCATGGCGCGGCGTTTGACCTCTTCACGAACGCGTCGTTCTTCCTGTAGGGCGGTGACTGCTTCTTCGCCATAGAGGATATCGAGCTTATTTGAAACGATTTCTTCAATGGCAACGGTGGTCTCTTTTTGATCAACACCGGGTTCGAGCAAGGGTTCAGAGCCTTCCATCAGTTGACGTGCGCGTTGTGCCGCAACAATGACTAAACGAAATCGTGAATCAATGGGGGCCTCTTCAATGTCTACGGGTAGTGAAACAACATCCATAAAACGTCCTCTCTTATTTAAATGAGCATGCTGAAAATCCCACCCACCCTTCATATTTTTCTTAGCTTGAAGGACTAAAGGTGGTTGATAAAGCGCTCTTTCACCCAATTGCGGGTATTTGATTTTAAACGACTGCGCTCTGCGAAAATGATAGCCTGTAAGTTTTTTTGTGCCTTTTCAAGGTCTTCATTGATGATCAAGTACT
Organism: Candidatus Manganitrophaceae bacterium; assembly: GCA_013151935.1. Classification (GTDB taxonomy): domain Bacteria; phylum Nitrospirota; class Nitrospiria; order SBBL01; family JAADHI01; genus JAADHI01. The sequence goes on along the minus strand of JAADHI010000123.1, from coordinate 1,142 downwards.
GATAACGATCATAACATTTTATTTCATCGCCTGCTTTTTTCAGACGTCTTGCAATTTCCTCTGGTGCGTCGGACCCTCGATTTTCTAAACGTTGCCGTAATATATCAAAAGAAGGGGGGAGAATGTAAATATAAATGCACTCGGATGATGCCGCTTGAAGCTGCATCGCACCTTGTGTGTCAATATCGAGCAGGACATCAATGCCTTGATCCCGCCACGTGGCGAGCTGCTTTTTTGAGGTCCCGTAATAATTTCCGTGGACTTCGGCCCACTCAAGAAATTCGCCTGTAGTAATGCCTGTTTTAAATGTATTTTTATCCACAAAAAAATAATCTTGCCCATTAACTTCTCCGCTCCTGGCAGGGCGCGTGGTGTGAGAAATTGAAAACTGAAGGGTGCTCATTTCGCTCAAAACAGCCCTGCAAAGCGAGGTTTTTCCTGCACCAGAAGGTGCGGAAACGACAAAAGACAAACCTTTTTTGATCATGGGAATGTTAGGCAATGTTTTGAACCTGTTCGCGCATTTTTTCGAGCTCGCCCTTCATGGCAAGCACGCTCATGGAAATCGTTTGATTTCCAGATTTTGAGCCTAAAGTATTCACTTCACGGAACATCTCCTGGATGAGGAAGTCCAGACTGCGTCCGAGCACGCCGCCTGTTTTTAGCAGTGATTTAAATTGATCAATGTGTGCTGAGAGCCGGGTGCGTTCCTCGCTGATATCTGAGCGTTCTGCAAAAATGGCGACTTCTTGCGCGAGACGGACGGGATCGATTTCTATGCCCCCGGTGAGCTTTGCAATACGTATTTTTAGGGCAATTTGACGTGAGCGCGTGACGTCTTTTTCTTGTTTTTTTACTGTAGTGAGCAGTTTTGAGATGTTTTGAAGTCTTGTTTTTAGATCGCTCACAAGGGCTTTGCCTTCATGTTTTCGCATTTTTTCAAGCGCGGTCATGGCCCGTGAGAAGGTTTTATTTAAGAGGGTTTCCAATTCAGGCGAAGGGGCACTCACTTCTTTCGTCGTAATGACATCGCGAAACTGGCTCATGAGGGCGACATCAATTTCTCCTGAAAGCCCCAAGGATTTTTTTAATGTTGTGAGCATTTTATGGTAGTTCGCGGCTGCTTCAAGGTTTAAGACCAA
>JAADHI010000133.1 GCA_013151935.1 Candidatus Manganitrophaceae bacterium | reverse complement strand
ACGGCTAAGAAAATTGACTTCAAAAAATTATCCTTTCCTGGAATTGCGATCACTGGCGTCACAGGAGGTGTTATTGGCTCATTTATTGGTGGCATCATCCCCATTGTGGTGATGGCTCTGGCAGGTGCCATGATTGGAAATGTTGTCTGGGCCTTGGGGGGGCAGCGTTTTTTTGTCTTGATTACCATTGGTATTTTTCTGGGTTCAGCTTTGGCCATCTATATCACCGGCATGGAGGCAGCGCTGCTTGGTGCAGGAACAGGAGGCGCTATCGGGGGGTTTGTGAGCGTCAACCTCAACATGCTTCGCCCCAGAGACCGCGAATGAGTCCTCAGCAAATCACGTTTTAATGCAAAACAAAACACACAAAGACACTTCAACTTGGCAGAGTCCTTTCATTTGGTTTCTCCTGCTGTGTGCTGCCTTCTTTGCACTCTACCTCTCAAAAAGCATCCTCGTTCCTCTTCTCATCGCCCTACTCCTGGCCTATGCCTTTGATCCCGTGGTTGACGTGATGGAGGCAAAAGGGCTTCCGAGATCGGCGGTGATTTGGACGATCTTTTTTGCCATTGTCAGCAGTCTGTTTTTAATTATTATTTTCATCATCCCAACAGTACAAGATCAGTTCACCAAGACATTTAACCAACTTCCTGCTTATTTAACACAACTCCATAAAGATGTCGTCCCGGCACTTGAAAAGCGCTTTGGCGTGGAATTCCCCAAAACCTTTGACGAAACACTTCAATCTGTATTGGGGCAATTAAAAGAGGGCGCACCCGACCTTTTTAAACCTGTAACCACTTTTACACTCACCTTTTTTACCAATACCTTTGGCGTACTTGCAGCGCTCGCAAACCTTGTCGTCATTCCCTTTATGTTTTATTACCTCTTGAAAGACTTTGACCAAATTAAGACACAAGTCGCCAGCTATATTCCGCTCAGACTTCGGGAAGCATTTTTTAAACGTTTTCGAGAAATTGACGTTTCTTTAAGTGGTTTTATTCGCGGACAATTATTGGTCATCTTTTTTCTCACGATTTTATATGTCGGGGGTTTAAGCTGGATCGGCCTGGATCTTTCTTTTGCCCTAGGACTCATTGCCGCCGCAGGCGAAATCGTCCCCTATATTGGTTTTGCCTTTGGGCTTATTCTGGCCTTGGCCGTCGGCTTTTTGCAATTTCAGGATCTACTGCATCCCTTCTACATCATCCTACTTTTTGGGGCGATTCAAGCCATACAAGGCATGGCCATCGCACCACTGGTGATGGGCAAACAGGTGGGCATTCATCCTTTGGTTATCGTGGCAGCCGTTTATATTGGCGGAGATCTTTTTGGGTTTGTCGGGGTCTTACTGGCGGTTCCTGGGGCAGCTATTCTTGTCGTGCTCTTGAAAGCCCTTGCAGAAGTCTATCGAAACTCAGCCCTGTTTCAGGGCGCATCAAAAGATTCGGGTTCCAGTCGCATCGAAAAATGATGACTGGCAATCTTCAGACCTTCTCTCAAATAAAATTTATGCGCTGAAAAACGCTGAACACCAGAATCAAGATGAACCGTATCACAACCACGCTCTTTTGCGTACTCGAGCAAGTCTTGAAACAAACACGCACCATGACCACGACTGCGTTCATTTCCATCAGAAACAAAGTCGTCAATGTAGAGGTATTTCCCCCAAGCCAAGTTTTCTCCAAAACGAAAACCAGCCACAGAAACCACCACATCATCAACTGCGATATAAGCAAGACGATAGCCTGAACGCATTTGCGATTTAACCCGAAGAAGCAGTTCAGGCTCCGTAATCGCTGTGCGTAATTGCACGAGTACGCGACAACAGCGCTTTAAGGTTTCATCCGTCTCCGCCAATTGAATCACCGAATAAACACCATCACGGGAAATACTCGGCAAAACCGTGCACACGTTCCCCCTCCCCGTCCTCTCCTTCTTTTTTGATCACGCCTTCAATCGCCATCATGAGATAGCCACCGAAAACCCAGTTAATGGAGGTCTTTCCACGTGTCCAAAGAAACAGTGATCCAAAATCGGGGTTGATGGGAACTTCCCAACGCTCCGGCACGGAGTAGAAAGCAAAAGGCGGTGTCACACGGTTTGTGGCACTCAAGGCGATGGGTGTTTTTAAGGTATATACTGTTTTTAAGCCTTCCAGCACAACGCCGCCTTCGGTTTTTAATGTATCCGCCAGACTATATTTCTTTAAAAAAGCGTGACGATCTGCGCGGTTTTTATGAAAAAAAATCTGCTGTCCTGACTCGGTTTTAAGATAAAATGCCTCATAGTCTTTATAGAGCCCCTTATGACGGTCTAAACCCTCGAAACCCTTCCAGGAGAGGGTTTCGTGCACAAGGTCACCCCAATATTCCTTACCCTTAAGCGTGACAACAGCCTCGGTAATTCCAATTTTTTTGTTGAGGGTCTCCCCTTTATGAACATTGTAAACAGACTGAAGGGGTCCACTTGAGAGCCTTAGAGTATAGTCTCCGCCATCATAGGTCACCACAAACCCTGAAACCGCAGAACCTTCAACCTTGGCATAATAGGAGGGGAAAATCGTCTCTAAATTGGACGATGCATAAGAGTATTTGTCGTTTCCCTCCAAAAAAGACCACTGGGCCTGCTCAAAAACTGCCCCAAAAAATTCCCCATAATATCCTTCTTTTTGTCTTCCCCGCTCAAAAGCAAAAATGAGAATAAAAAGATCGTCCACATTCTTGGTTCTAAAAATGAAGCGGTCTTGATAAAAGATGGTCTCGTCCAGAGAAATATTTCCGTCATCCAAGACAGCCCGGGATGCCTCAGGGCTTTCTACTTCGTCTGCAACTGCCTGCCTCTTTCCTCCAAAAAAAACAAGAAAAACAAGCAGGAATATAATCGCAAAATACCGAGATAGAATCATAAAACAATGGTGACAGATGCCACTATAAGTGTCAACCAAATCACAGTCCCCATACACTTGAAAATACAAGGATTTAATGCAATAAAAGTTCTTAAATCGATCTACTGGGTTTATAGATCCTGGCTCTGATATACTCTCCTTCTAAATACAGGGCTCAATAATGAGGACTTCAAATGTTTAATGACCCCAGCCGATTTATCGAAGAAAAATTACAGAAAAAATGTCTATCCATCAACACCATACGTGACGGCATCATGGCAGCCTTGCTTCTGAGTCTCCAAAAAACAGCAGATGAGCAAAAAACAGTAAATGAGAAAGAAGAACCCTCAGCTTACGAAGCATGGTGTAAGAAAAAATCGAGCGAAATTCGGGCAAGGGCCGACGAGGCCTTTGCGGCAATTGACGCCCCTTCTGAATACCCCAGCCTGAAACAACTGAAAGAGGTCACAGCATCACTCAAAATCTCCTATAATCTTGAGCAAGTGCCGGAGACACAAAAAACCGATTTTGAAAAACGATGCCGAGCGCTCTTCGAAAAATTTGAAGACGACCTTTAAAGTCCTTTGGCGGAACTGAAAAGAGAAGACACGGACGGCCTTACAGCTTCAGGGATAGTTTATATTGTGCAAATTTTTTTGTGCTTCAGGAAGTTGTTCCCGCACCCCCTAGCCCCTATCGGCAAAAAGCGGGGGAAGGAGATGCGGAAAATGGTGCCGAGAGGCGGAATCGAACCGCCGACACAAGGCTTTTCAGGCCTCTGCTCTGCCGACTGAGCTATCTCGGCAACGGCGCAGAAAGTAACAAACGGGCTGGGCATTGTCAAGCAGAAGAAACCCATCTGTCTCGCGATTTTTTTCAATCAATCAAATTGAATTTAATCAGTACGGCTGGTGATTTCAATCAAATGGTAACCAAACTGTGTCTTGACGGGGCCGTGTACTTCGTTGATCGCTTCTGTAAAGACAACGTCATTAAATTCTTTCACCATCTGGCCTGGGCCAAATTCGCCCAAGTCGCCACCCTGCTTCCCGGAAGGACAAGTGGAATGCGATTTTGCCGCAGACACAAAATCAGTCTCCCCCAAATTGATTTTATTTTTTAAGACTTCACATTCTTCTGAAGTCTTCACTAAAATATGTCTTGCTTTTGCCTTTGCCATTCATTTCTCCTTTATTTATTAGATAGTTATAATGATAAATCTAATGTAATTATTTAATTTATTTTTCGTCATTCAAGAATATTTTTATCGGGAATGACGCGTTTGGAAGATGCCTTCAACACAGATTACAAAGTCTGTCGATTATCATCTCCGCGCCCTTTTTCCCCGAAAGCAGCATCGAACCAAAAGCCGGCCCCATGCGCGGACTGCCATAGGTGGCTGCCACGGAAAGCCCCACCATAAAAACATTGGCGTAGGCCTCCCCTGTTTTTTTCATGACCATCTCTTCCGAGCGCTCCACCCACATAGCCCCATTTCCAGGGACTTTGTCGTAAAGCCCCCGTTTACTTAATATCTGGAGTGCAACGGCATCGTGTCCTGTGGCATCCACCAAGATCTTGCTTTCCAGTGCGATGGGATCAACATGGGCGAGGTCATGATTCATGACTTCGAGCGGATACCAATTAACGACAACACCTTCCACATGATTGCCTTCCCCGCGAATCACCAGATCAACGACCTTGGTCATATTTAAGACTTTCACCCCTGCGTCATAGGCCGCCCCGACCAATTTCCCAGTGGCGTGGGGTGGATCAACAATGCTCATATCATCCGTTATTTTTTTACAAGGCACCCCCAGTTCTTCCAGAATTTTCTCTGCAGGATGGGCAATGGTGGCCTTGTTCATCAAATAACCACCATTCCAAAAACCACCGCCCAAGTGATTCATTTGCTCAACGATAACGACGTTAAGACCAGATTTGGCAAGCTCTGTTCCGCAAACGAGCCCCGAAGGGCCGGAGCCGATAATCAAGACATCAGAGGAGATCATCTGGTCAAAACTTGCCTGCCACTCTCGCATGATGGCACGCGTGATTTCCGCCTCATGCGTTGCTGCAATTTCACGTGTTTCCATGGTTTTACTCCTAATGTGATACTTTAGCTTTGACAAAGGGCTATTTTATTTTTGAATAGATCTGCGCACCTTTTTCTGTGAATTCCTTTGATTTTTCAATCATGCCCAGCTCCAAAGCCTTTTCTTCATCCAAAGCTTTTTTTGCTGCATATTCACGCACATCTTCTGTAATTTTCATCGAACAGAAATGCGGGCCGCACATGGAACAAAAGTGCGCAACCTTGGCCGAATCCGCAGGCAGGGTTTCGTCGTGATAGGCGTTTGCCGTTTCTGGATCAAGCGAAAGATTAAACTGATCCTGCCAGCGAAAACTCAAAACGGGCCTTTGAAAGCGCATTGTCTCGCGCCTGAGCACCTGGATGCCCCTTGGCCAAATCGGCGGCATGGGCGGCGATTTTGTAGGTAATCACACCCTGTTTAACGTCTTCTCTGTTCGGTAAACCCAAATGTTCTTTGGGCGTGACATAACACAACATGGCACAGCCGTACCAGCCAATCATCGCGGCACCGATGCCGGATGTAATGTGATCATATCCCGGTGCGATATCGGTCACCAGCGGCCCAAGCGTGTAAAAGGGTGCTTCGTCACATTCTTGAAGCTGTTTTTCCATATTAACTTTAATCATGTGCATGGGCACGTGTCCCGGCCCTTCGATCATGGTTTGCA
>JAADHI010000044.1 GCA_013151935.1 Candidatus Manganitrophaceae bacterium | reverse complement strand
TTTACAAAAAATGACCGTTATTTTTTTGAATCAGATGGTGATTGGGATTGGATTGAGAAAGTCATCTCTGAGGCCGTTTATCGCGGCAATCGCACAAGCCCTGCAAGTGGTGGGACCTGGATTCCATTTGATCCTTCATTGGATTTAATTGTTTCAGGCTTGGCTTTAGATGCTGATTATTTTACAGGCTCAAAGTGTGCCAATATCGGCGATGATTGTCTGGATTTACTGAATATTATTTTTGAAGACGGTTTTGCCGATCAGGAAAAAAATCAAGGCAGCGACCCGATGGATTGGCGCAGTACGGCAACCGAAAATCCTGTTTATCTGGCGTCGGTTTATCCGAATGGCACGGATTGGATGGGTGCTTTTGATCTGGTGTTTGTGCCGTCTTTGCCTTAGATTGATGGTTTGGATTTTCTTAGGAGAGCAAGTATCTTGAGCGTATTTGTTTTCCTGAGTCGTTTTGCCTTAAAGCGCCCATGATTATATTTGTTTAATCATGGGCGCTTTATTCTTGAGAGATCTATCAACTTGTCTGGATAATGCTGATTAACAGGACAAGGAGAAGAAGCAAGACTTAATCAGAGTTTCTTTAAGTTGAAACAAGTGACTTGTTTGTGAAACAATACTGACACAGAATTAAATTTAGCTGTTCTGTGTGCCTCGAAAATAGTACCCTCGTTCTGCTTTTTTAACTCATAATTATACGGAGGAAGTATGTTCATGCAAATAAGATTTGCTTCAAGGGCTTTGTCTAAATATTTTGTGGTATTGCTGGTGCTCAGTTTTACATCCAGCGTTTTTGCCCATAAACCCATTATTTACTTAGATCAGGGCTGGACCAAAGAACAACGACAAGATTTTTATGAAACTGCGCAAGGTTCTTATTTAGTGCCGCTCAGCTGGTTTTTATCTTTGGAACAAGTCGGGGCTGAGGAAGACCATCACGGGAATTATCCATTGTTTTCTGATCATAAAAATATCAGAAAATTTGGTTATCTCGTCAAGAGAAAACAGGATGGTGGCATGCATGATCTTCCCCTGGGATTTGCGGTTGAATCCGTCGAAAATGGGGATGCCTGGTTAGGGTATACCTGTGCAGCATGTCATACAAACGAGATCAAGTACAAAGGGAAGACGATCCGAATTGATGGTGCACCTACGCTTGCCGATTTAGATGGTTTTGTTTCTCATTTATACGCGGCTGCGATTGCAACCGTGGATGATGAAGAACGTTTCAATCGGTTTTCGGAACGTGTGCTAGGATCACATGACTCTGCGGAAAGTTTGGCATTGTACGAGACTTTGAGCGCTTATGCCGATAAAGCGGAGGCATATTCGATTCGAAACCATAGCAATGTTAAATATGGTTACGGACGGCTTGATGGCTTTGGTCGAATTATGAATGAGTTATTTGTTGATGATCTGGGTGTGCCCGAAAGCCGGTTTGAACCCAATGCGCCTGTGAGTTATCCCTTTTTATGGGGAACCTCAGACCATGATTTTGTCGAGTGGAGTGGTAGCACAGCGAATCCCTTAATTCGAAATGTGGGAGAAGTCCTGGGCGTTTTTGGTGGGGTTAATCTACAGGATTTCTCGGCTTTAGGTCAAAATACCGCAAGAGTACCCGAACTGATTAAATTGGAAAACCTCGTCTCTATCTTACAGCCACCCCAGTGGCCGGAAGCCTATTTCGGGGAAATTGACGAACAAAAAGCGGCCCAAGGACGTGTGCTTTATGAGCAGGTTCGGGGTGATGAACCGAGTTGTGTTTCTTGTCATGCACTTAAAGATGAGTCCGGGCAATATCCTTTAACCCCTGCAGACGAAAATTTTTTTGGCGCTCAATTTGTCGTGACGCAGATGACGCCTTTGGATAAAATCGGTACAGATCCGGCAATGGCCTTAAATTTTGCCACAAGGGTGGTTTCTACGGGAAACTTAGGGCCTGTATTACCTGCACCATTTACGGGTGCTACCGAGTTGCCGGCGCCCTTGTTGCTCCGGATTGTCACGAGCTTGTCGGTGCAAACATCCTTGGCTGCACTTGATCCGCCCTTATCGGAAGCAGAGACGGCCGCAGCGATCGGTTATCGTCTTCAGGCCGATGGTTCACCGTATCGCCCCAAAAACCTCTTGGCTTATCGTGCAAGACCGCTTGACGGGATTTGGGCAACCGCACCTTATTTACATAATGGATCTGTTCAAAACTTGTATGAATTGTTAAAGCCTGCGCACAAACGAAAGACTTCTTTTTATGTGGGTAGCAATAAATTTGATCCGAAACGGGTGGGATTTAAAAGTAAACACAAAGGCAATCATTTCTTGTTGGATACGACGATTGCCGGTAATTCAAATGCAGGTCATGAATATGGCGTGCATTTAACAAAAAAAGAGAAACGCGCCTTGCTAGAGTTTTTGAAAACGCTCTAAAAAAGTATTGTCTTTTGGGTTTTAGCCCTCGCTGCTTGCAGCGGGGGCTTTTTTTTTGTCTTGAGGGGATGGGTCTTTTGTTCTTCACGAGCTAGACTTAATCAGGCTGTTCTTATTTCCAAATGATCTGTCCAAAACGATGTCCGAGCCAAACGGCGAGCAGTCCTAAAAACAGACTTGCCCCAATATTCATCAGCGAAAGAAAAGTTTGTCCGTCACGGAGCAGGTTCAGCGTTTCGTTGCTAAAGGTAGAAAAGGTGGTGAATGCACCCAAGAGGCCGATGAAAAGAAAGAGCCGCGTTTCCGGTGTTATGATTTGGGAAACTTCTGCCCACTGAGACAATAAACCCACTGCGAGGCAACCCATCAGATTGACTGCGAGTGTGCCATAAGGAAAGCTTGCACTGCCGGAGAGGTTTTGCGCCCATCCACTCACCCAATATCGTAAAATTGCGCCGAGAAATCCGCCCAATCCAATAAAGAGGACTTTTGTCATCTTCTTTAAGTGATCCGTTGTGCGATGAGTTGGGCAACCCAGGTGCCATCTGCATCCAGCTTGGCTTTGATCGTATTTCCTTTTTGATCAATCATGCCTTCGTGATAATAGAGGATGCGAAAATCAGAAAAAAGATGGAGTAATTCGTTGTGATCCCAGCAGAATTCTGTACGTGAGGGTTTGCCAGTTTGTCGGTGTTGGTCGATGAGAAAGGTCTCGTAGACGATAACCCCGCCTATTTTCAGGGCTTTTTTGAGCTTGGGAATGATGTTTCTGTCGAGATAATAAAAGCAAGTGATGAGATTGAAGTCTTCATCGGAAAAGGGCCTCTCTTTTTCAAGGTCGGCGTAATGTGCTGTAAAAGGGAGTGCTTCTTTTTGTGCTTTGTCATTGCAAAAATTGACGGCATCCTCATTGCGGTCAAAACCATCAACGGTGTATGTGTTTTTCGCTAGGAAAAAGGCATTTCTGCCATATCCACAGGCAAAATCGAGGGCACGGCCTTTGGGCAGATGGCAAAGGTTGTTTACAAGAAGCGGTGCTGGGTTTTGAGCACGGTGTTCCATCTCACGGATGGCCTGAACCCGAAGCCGTCATCAGGGCCTCGGTTTCGATGGATTTGCCGTTGCGGATCAGTTTGATTTTGATCCGATCTCCGGGTTTTTTATTTTGCAGATAATAGATAATGTCGAAGCGCTCGTGGATGGGGAGATCGTCCATGCGTGAAATGATGTCCCCTTTTTTAATCCCTGCTTTTGCCGCAGGTGAATCGGGGAAAACATCGCTAACCTGCACACCCGCTTGAAATTGATCCATCATAATCCCTAAGCGGACCTTTTTTTCCTTGAGGGCTTGATAAGACACCCCCCAGACCAAGTCGGCCAGTTGCAGGGGCAGATTGGGGGCTTTGACATCAAGCATTTTCATTTCATCGGGGAAATTTTGTGCGTAAGGGATGACGATTTGATAGGGGACAGGCAGACGGCGGAAGGTGCGCCGGGGCAGTCCAAATCCATAGCCGACATGAAATCCACCGGCCATCACCATCATTTTTTTATCTTTCCCTTCCGGTGAGGAGAGATAGTCTGCAATGGTTTCAGACATGGTTTCTTCCCAAAAAAGCATCATCTGGTAAAAAGACTCAAATTGCTCAGATGCGCCGGGGCCGTGGCCCTGAAAAATAGCATTGACGGCCGTGCGGTGATGCGGGTCATTGTCGTCGATTTCCGGGAGTTTCCTCAGATCATTTTCAGAAAGCCCGGTCATGCCTGAAGCACGCATTTTAAAGGCCATTTCGGAAGTCGGTCTTAAGGCGACCAGCGGTATTTTCTCTGCTTTAATATAGTCAAGTAGCGCTCTGTAATACGCGTCGTTATGGCTCCAATCTTCGTACCAGCGTTTGAGAAAAACTTTCTCATCTTCATCCTCGTCCCCTTTAATCCACTGATCCAGTACAGCTTGTGAGGAGCGTCGAAACATTTCCATGCCGACGACGACTTGTCCCGGAAATCGTGCGACCAGGCCTTTAAGTATCTTGAGTTGTACTTTGTGGTCTTCTAAGCTGTCGTGAACCTCTCCTGCGTAGATGATACGCGATGTAGCAAGTGTTTCGATGGCTTGTGACTCGGAGAGGGTTTGGCCTGTTCTTAAGTGAACAATTTGTCCCGGTTTTATTTTTGTGATGTCTTGATAGGGCGACTCAGGACTTGCGGATGTTGATGGGGTCGACTCGGATTTTGTCTCCGTTTTTTCTGCCATTGTATGCATGGATTTGTGTGCATGTTTGGCGCAAGCGCTTCCAAAAAATGGCAGGAGCAGGATTAGGAATATACCGATCCGATTCATTGGCTCATTCTACAAAGAAGATGCGGAGTGTGTCAATGTGTTCTATTCGCCTGAACTAAGCCTTAAGCTTTAGGAGTACACTCGGTAACAATAAAAAGTCCATCCCCAGGGCGAGTGTAATCGTCAGGGCTGACATCAAACCCATGTCGGCATTCATGCGATAGCTGGAGAGTGTCAGCACCATGAAACCCGCGACCAATGCAAGTGTTGTCACCCACATGGCTGGGCCCACGGTATTGAAAGCATAACGAATCGCATGGGCTGGATCCAGGTTTTGTTCCCGGCGGGCACGGACATATTTATTCAGAAAGTGAATGGTATCATCCACAACAATGCCCAATGTCATGGTCACGACGACGGACAAACCTAAGCCGACTTCTCCAACAAACATCCCCCAAATTCCAAAGGCCATGAGGGCGGGCAGAAGGTTTGGCAAAAGACTGATTAGACCGAGTTTGAGGCTTTTTAGCGCAAAAGCAAGGATGACTGAGATCAAAATGAGTGCGCCAAAAGAAGCCTTTAACATGCTGTAGATATTTCTTTGTGCAAGATCGGCCCAAATCACAGAGAGTCCGGAGCCATAGGTAAACATCTGTTGTGGCGCATTTTCTGTAAGCCAACGGCGTGCGTTATTTTCTAAAATCTGAAGTTCTTTTGTGCTGATGTCTTTCACGGTCACCAGCATACGTGTGGCTGATTTTTTGACATTAATCTGGTTATTTAAGTCGAGTCCAAAGGGCAGAGACAGTTCATACAAGAGCAGATATTGTGCGGTCAAATCACGCCGTTCGGGAATACGATAGTAGGCCGGATCATTTTCATGCATATTTTGATTGAGACGTTTAATGATATCGGTAATGCTTAAAACATGTGAAACTTTGGGCTGTGTACGGTACCAGTTTGCAAATGCCTCCACTTGGGTGAGGTAGCTCGGATCGTTGATGCCGCTTTCTTCGCCTGATTCCAAGGCGTATTCAATGAGATCAGCACCGGTCAAATGGGCTTCCATGAAGTCCGTTGCGCGTCGGACTTCATTACTTTCATCAAAATATTTTATGAAATTGTCATTCAATTCAATACGAGAAATTCCTGTTGTGAGTGCGACCCCGATCAATAAAGAGATCCATAGAACGGTTTTGGGCCACTCGATGACAAAATTGGCGAGGGGGTTTAAGTGTGTTTCTGGCCTGTCTTCTTGTTTTATTTTGATCCGTAGCGGGAAGACGGCCATGAGCGCAGGCAGAAAAAGCACGGAATAGAAAAAAGCAGAGCTGACCCCGATGGCCACGATATTGCCCAAATCGCGAAAGGGCGGTGCATCTGAAAAATTCATGCTTAAAAATCCAACGGCCGTGGTTGTGCTGGTCAGAAAAACCGCTTGCAGGTTGGTGCGTAAGGCCTCTACGATTGCCTTCTGTTTGTTTTTTCCCTGGCGGATGAGGCGGATCATGGTCGCAAGTAGGTGGACACTGTCCGCGACGGCAAGGGTGAGAATGATTGTTGGGGCATTGACTGATGCCGCGGTGATGGAGATCCCGAGCCAGCCCGCAACGCCCATGGCCGTTACAGTCGAAATGAGAATGACAAAAAGTGTGGCGATTGTGGCATAGAATGAGCGCAGGCTTAAGCCCACGATGAGAATGAGTGTTAGAAACATGGCGGGTATCAGGGTTGCCATGTCTTTTTTGCTGGCTTCTCCAAAGGCATTGTCAAGGAGGACACCTCCTGTGAGATAGATGTCGATGCCAGGGTGCGTCTTCCGAGCCGCTTCGGCCAGCCTATTTACATAGTCACTCACCTCTGTGACCTCGTTCATGGATTTTCCCGGCAGCAGGGTGTTGGCGTAGATTCGGGTGACATCTCCAGCACTTGAGATCATCCGGTTAAGCAAGAGTGGTTCAGAAAGGGCGATTTTTTTGATGCGTCGCAGTTCGACATCGTTAAGTTGCATCGCATTTTTGGCGAGATTTTCAACGATAAGATCGTCTTCACTGACTTCGGTGTGTTGGTAATTTGTAAGCGAATCCACGCGGATGGTGTAAGGGATGTGCCAGGATTTTTCTGTTAATTCTTCGATGGCTGAGAGTGTTTCTCGTGTGAAGATATTGCCGTCTTTTGCAGCGATAACAAAAAGCACACCGTTTTCTTTGGTGTAGGTGTTTTCTAAGGCTTCGAGGGCTTTGAGCTGGGGATTTTCAGGACTAAAAAAGACACGATTGTCATTGTTAAAGCTCAAAAAGAGCATCCCTCGGCCAGCAAAGACGACGACGAGCAGGGTGACAATAATCAAGCTCCATCGACGTCGGATGACCCAAAGCCCAAATTGTGTTCCAAATTGTTCCATCATCAGTTCGCGGTGTTTCTTGTCAAATCATTTCGGGAGGGTGAGGATATTTCAGTAGACTTAGTATAATGCTCTTTCATTAAGGTTTAGTCGATGTCTTTTTCGCTCACGACCTGGTTTTTTCCGAGTGCTTTGGCTTGATAAAGGGCTTTATCGGCGCGGCTGATCAATGAGGTCACACTGTCACTTTTCCGTCGTGTTGCGACACCGAGGCTAATGGTAAATGACAGGGGTTGACTGCCTTCTCGGTCGTCAACGGCATATTCGGTTTCAGCCAGGCTTGTGCAGAGTTTTTCTGCTTTTTTGATGGTGTCTTTAAGCGATGTGCCGGGGAAGATAATGATGAATTCCTCTCCGCCATAACGTGCCAAAAGATCTCCTTCCCGGATGAGTTTTTTACTTTTTTCAACGAGTGCAACGAGCACACGATCTCCAATTTGATGACCATAGGCGTCATTGATCAATTTGAAATTGTCGACGTCCATCATGATGAGAGAAAAGCCTCGTTTGTTTTTTGTGACCAGTTTTGAGATCTCAGTGTCAAAGGCGAGGCGGTTGAAGGCACCTGTGAGGCCATCGGTCAGTGCGACATTTGTCGTTTCTTCGAGGGCGATTTTTAGGGTATCTACTTTATTCGACAAGCTTTCGATGTGTTCAGCGTCCTGTGCTTGTTTTTCTTGAATAAAGGTTTTTACCGTTGATATTTTTTTGGTGAGTTCTGCTTTAATTTTTCGTATATCGTCAAGCTGGGTGATTTTTTCGAGTTTGAGGGTTTCTTCATGAATCGTTGCATTAAACCGCTGGTTTTCGCTATTGACCATGGCGATGCCGGAAGATAATACAGTGATGATTTCTTTAAACTCCGTTTCTTTGTTTGATAAATAATCTTTTTCCCATTGAATAAAGGCTGCGATTTCTGATTTCTCAGACTCAAATTGTTTTCCGATTTTTTTTAGATTTGTTTCCTGCTCGAATGAGCTTGTCAGTGTGTCGATCCGATTTTTGAATTCCTTGGTTTCAATTTCGTTTAAATCAAAACAAAAGTCCTTCATGTATTGAAACAAGGCCAATAAGACCAGTAAATAAGCCTCTTTTTGATTTGTGCAGTCTGTCAGTGCTTCTTCTGAAAAAGGGGTTCTTCGCGCATTTTTTGAAAAAAAGCCCATGTGCAACCTCGTGATAAAAAAGGACTGGCGACGAAAAAATGACTATTGAAATTATAGCACGCAAATATGAGAAGGAATGGGGGGACGTGCTGACCTTCTTTGATGATACGAAAAAGTGCCTAAAAAAACAGACCCTTGAGAGATGAGGTCTGCATTGACAGACCAGCCCTGAACACTTCAGATGACAGGTTCCTCAACTTACGCGACTAAATTGAAGTTGGGCGACTATTTTTTCTTTTATTTTTGTGGATGAAGTTTGAGGATGATAGTTAGTTTGAATGATGGTCTTGCCAGCTGCTTTTAAAAAAAATTCCACTTCAAGGTTATGAGGTGATTTGCCCCAATCACCTCCGATAACGAAAATGTCTACATCCAATTCTTTACAGGCAGATCTGTATTCCAGGTCATAGTAGGGGCGTACGATATCAACACAGCACAAAGCGCGCAGCATTTCCATTCTCTGTTCAAGAGGAACAACAGGGACATTTTTTTTATAACTTGCGACGACTTCATCTGAAGCAACGCCAACCGCCACGGTATCACCCAATGTTTTGCAATATTGGAGCAATGCCAAGTGGCCAACATGCAATAAATCCCAAGTTCCTACTGTGTATATCAGCATTATTTGATTGTCACCTTAGATTCATTGAAACGTGGTACTGTAGCACGTTTTCTCATAGACTAATATATCTTGAAGGTTTAGATTGTGTCTCAGTTTGAAATTCGAGTAACACGTCATGCTCGCGAAAGCAGGAATGACAACCTTAAGATTGCAGTTTCTGGATCAACCTGAGACACAAACAAGATTTAAAGCTATTTCTAATTTCTCCTAAAAAAAGGTAAACCATGACAGCCGAAAACACTGGATCTCAAAAATTACAGCCCAATTCCATTCTCTCCTATGCGAAAGACTGGCCCAATATTTGTTCTCTGTCTGGATTGGCTTGTAGCCTTTTTGCTATTTACTTCAGTATTACAGGACTTTACAGCGCAGTAATGATTGGAATGATCTGGGCCGTTGCTTTTGATTGGGCCGACGGTCTTATTGCGCGTAGGATGAAAGGACGTAGCGGTAATGACCGTGTTTTTGGAGGGCAACTTGATGTATTAATCGACATTGTTAGTTATGGTGTCACACCTGCCATTCTGCTTGTAAGTTATGGCAATTTTGAGATGATCTATCTGCCCGGTGCATTCCTAATGCTTGCAGCCAGTGCACTGCGACTCAGTTATTTCTCTACTTTCGGTCTTGCTGACGGAACCAAGTACACGGGGCTGGCTCTTGATAACAACAATATATTCCTTGTGTTCATATTTTTATTCGAGGTGATTTTTAATCACGGGATTTTTTCTGTTATTCTCTATGCAAGCGGACTCGGACTCGCTGCCCTAAATGTGTCAAAAATAAAAACACCTAAACTTTCTGGAAATCCAAACAATGTTTTTATTCTCGCTGTCTACACGATTGGAATGACAGCCATTTACGGCTGGAAACTTCTATTATAAACGTCATGGTACGAGCACATTGTTTGCGGCACTGAATACTGCGACAGGGGAAGTGATCGGCGAATGCAAAAAGCGCCATCGTCATAAAGAATTTTTATCCTTCTTGAAAACAGTCAAGAAAGAGACTTCGTCAAAACTGAACATTTACACATCGTAGACAATTACGCGACACACAAACATATATTGATCATCATGAATGATAAATCGAAGCCCTTTGTGTGGACAAAATCAGCCAGCAGGATTCTCGAAAAAGTGGATAGAGCTCCGCAGTCACTTTCATTGGTGAGCTCAGTTTAGGACACTACACTAGGTGTAGCTTTACTGGAGGATGAGGGGGATTTATTTTTCGAGGCGGATGTTTTTAATTTTAAATAAATCAAAAAATGAATCAGACCCGTCAGTATTTAGAATGTCTCATTCATCAAAAATCGTCTTGACAGAAATGCCGCTTTTGATTAAAGTCCCCTTATCTTATATACCTTTTTTTCACTGGGGGATCGTCTAATGGCAGGACGGCAGACTCTGACTCTGTTAATCAAGGTTCGACCCCTTGTCCCCCAGCCAGATTGTGCTTAAAATCCTTTAGGCCAACCCCCTTCAATCTACCGATCTAAGTTTTGCTTTTTTTTCGATCTTTAGGTTTTTAACGCCGTTTTTTTCAAATTCGGCCTCGTAGATACTCTCCAACTCTCCCAGCTTTAAAAAGCGTTCCTCGGTATCTAAGGCCTCGTATTCTTTTTCGCCGATTTGTGCGAGCAAATCTTTGTGGGACAATCGACGGGACAATGTTTCCCAAAAAGTATCTTCATCGTAATTTTCGATATATTGTCGGTGTTCTGATTCTTCGTATTCGTATGTGGGGTAGTAGGCTCCCAGTGTTTCGTCCTGTTTGATAATATCTTCACAATCCATTGTTTTTGAAAAGGCCAATATCTTTTGATGAAGCGCGTCGTATTTTTTGATGGCTTTTGATGGTTCTGTCTCAAAGGCCGTCATAATCCACTCTGAAATATCCAACATATCGAGCAGGCGTCGGTATTCTTTTTTTGTAAAATTGATTTTCATCGCCTGATCTTCTCCTCATGTATTCGGGAATATGACACATTTGGGTGTGCAGTGTACTATTGAAACTGAAAGAGGCCGTTCTTAGTGGCGCTTGTTGTCGGAGCCGTAAATTGCCATGATTTTCAATGAAAAATTGAATATGGATCTTCTCCCCAAAATGGTTCGTGTTTTTATATGCCTTGCCGTACTATTTTTTTCAAGTCAGGTTTTGGCCCAATCGGAAATTTTTTACAAATATGTGGACAAAAATGGGACGGTCGTCATCACGCAAAACCTGAAGGATGTGCCGAAAGATCAGCGCGAAAAAATGGAAGAAGTGAATTTTGAAATCAAGGACGCTGCCGAGAAAATCTCCGAGCAGACAACGAAATCCGCTTCTGAAGTAGAGGCTTTGGGGGAAGAACAAAAGGCGGCTTTAAAAGAATTTGTGACGGAAGAAAATATAAAGGCCGTAGGGGCAGAAGCGGTCCGTCAGGGGAAAGACTTGTTCGCGTCTTTTATTGAAGACCAGACCACATCATTGATTGTTTACGCGGTGGCGGGGATCGCAGGATTTTTTATTTTTTCAAAACTCCTCAAGCGCTTTACGGGTGGTTTTGTCACTAAAATTGTGATGAAGTTTGCTGTGGTGATTGTAATTTTTAGTGGCATTTATTTATTATACCTGTCCTGGCTGAGTAAAACGGTGCTTAATTTTGATCCATCTGGAGATTTATCGGAGAAAAATCTCCAGATGGATCAGATGACGACGCCAGGGGAAATACTACAACAAACACAAGATGTTGTGGATCAATTCAACGGTAGGACAAAACAACGCGAAGCCCTCCTCAATGGCATGGATGGCAGTTAAGCTCGGATCAAATTGTGACGCGATTCTCATTTTTTTTTAAATATATTCTGCTTTCTATGGCTTGCTTTTTTTTGAGTGTTTATTTAAGACCCGTTTCTGCAAAACTGCTTCCAGAGGGACTTGAGCTTCAACATTTTATTCAGCAGGAGACGGCCTATCGTGTTGCATCTGCGCCTGCTTTTACGAAGTTACTGACTTTTTATCAGTTGGAGGCCCGCTACCGTTACTCTTATAGCCTTCGGTTTACGGCGATTGGCCGAATGTCCTATGAGCCGATTTATGATTTGCAAAACCTCACAGTAACCAACCCTTTTCAAGACCGTTTTGCATCCAGCAGTCCTGGAGTGGTGGAAGATGCCAGTGCATTTGATATGGATTTCCGTGAGCTTTATGGTGACTTATCACTTGAAAATACGGATCTACGTATTGGTAAACAGATTATTCGTTGGGGAGTGATCGAAGGGTTTCGCATTACAGACGAATTAAATCCCCTGGACTTCAGTGAATTTATCTTAAGGGAGTTGACCGATAGATACATCCCGCTTTGGATGTTAAAAATCGATCATTATTTCGAAAAATCCACGCTGCAATTTGTTTGGATCCCAGAGGTTGTTTTTCATAAACCTGCCGCAGAAGGGACGGAATTTGAGCAATTTCAAAAGCCTCCAGGTTTGGAAAGGCCTGCGAAGACCTTTGCACAGACAGAGATGGGGATTCGCTTTTCAATGAATTTAGCAGGTTTTGATTTGGCGTTTACTTATTTTGATGGCTGGGATGATTTTCCCACGGCTTCACAAACGCTTTTTGGATTTGGAGGGGGTGGGCTGGGCTCGAATGCCTCGCCCCGTTATCATCGTATTAAAACCTTTGGTTTGGCATTTACAAAAAGTTTGGGCAGTGAGCTTGTCAAGGGCGAGTTCGCCTATGTGGACGGTCGCGCCTTTGGGACTTTTGCTTCGGCGACAGAAACAGAGCTTGTGCGGCCTCAAGTGAAATACGCCTTAGGCTGGGATACGCGTGCGCCTTTGGGTGTGGAAACTTTTTTTCAGTTTTCCCAGCAATGGATTCAAAACCATAAAGATGAGATTATTGCCGATGAATTGGACTCAGGGGCGAGTGTGACCTTTAGAAAAACCCTTATGAACGAACGATTTATCCTCAAACTATTGGCAATTTATATTGTCAATGACGAAGAGTTTTTGATACGTCCACGGGTGAATTATCGATGGAATGACCAGTTGATGTTGTCTTTCGGGGCTGATATCTTTGAAGGTAAAGAAGGGAACATCCAACAAGATGATTTTCGCTTTATCGGCTTTTTTGACAAGAATGATCGCATTTATACAGCACTCCGTTATAGTTTTTAATCTCAGGCTTTCTTGACAGTTCCAAGTCAGTTATGGTAGAAATTCATCCTTTGTGAACTGGTTTTATCTGGATTTTTGTGAGGGAAGCAAGATGCGTGCAGTAATGGAAGCGGGGGGACGCCAGATTCGGGTGTCCGCCGGAGATATCATTGATGTCGAAAAATACGAGGCCAAAGTGGGCGATTCGCTGACCTTTCAGTCTGTGCTTTTCTTACAGGATGAAGACGGTGTGATCGTTGATCCCGAAGCCCTGAAAAATGTAAAGGTTATCGGAGAAGTGCTTGAGCAAGGCCGCGGAAAAAAAATCATTGTCTTTAAAAAGAAGCGGCGGAAGAATTATCGCAAAAGCCGAGGACACCGGCAATTGTTTACACGTCTTAAAATCTCGGAAATTGTAAAGGAGTAAGATATGGCCCATAAAAAAGGGGTTGGCTCGTCTCGAAATGGTCGTGACAGTAATGCACAGCGTCTTGGTGTAAAACGCTTTGGTGGGGAGCATGTATTGGCGGGAAACATTCTTGTGCGACAAAGGGGGACTAAAATTCATCCCGGTACAAATGTCGGTATTGGAAAAGACGATACGCTTTTTGCTAAGATCACAGGCGTTGTGACCTTTGAACGCTACAGACGCGATAAAAAACAGGTTTCAATTTACCCTCCCACAGTTTAAAATCTCTGACTTTATTTTTTCCTTTCGTTATTTTCACGAACTCTCTTGAAGGAAGCCCTGATTAAGCTTGGCCTAATCAGGGCTTCCTAAAATAGCTTGATGACCTGCACTGGCGGTGTCTTCGGAGGTTTTTTTACGCATCATGTTTGTTGATCAAGTCAAAATATATGTTGAGGCTGGCGACGGCGGCGATGGTTGTGTCAGTTTTCGCCGTGAGAAGTTTGTCCCCCAGGGGGGCCCGGATGGTGGGGATGGTGGCCGAGGCGGTAATATTATTTTTGAGGTCGATCCGCAACTTTCGACCTTGGTTGATTTGCGCTATCAGCAACACTATGTCGTAAAACACGGGGGGCACGGTAGTGGTCATAATTCTTCCGGTCGGGGTAGTGAAGATCGGGTGATTGCTGTGCCTGTAGGGACTTTGGTTCGTGACTTTAAGACAGGAGAAATGCTGGGCGATCTCGTGATGCCGGGCCAGCGCATGGTGGCTGCAAAGGGAGGCAAGGGGGGGCGAGGCAATTCACGTTTTAAGACGGCTGTTCGTCAGGCCCCTGTTGATGCGGAGCCGGGTGAGCCGGGTGAATCGCGCTGGCTGACTTTAGAGTTGAAGTTGTTAGCCGATGTGGCATTGGTGGGTTTCCCAAATGCGGGAAAGTCTTCTTTGATGGCGGCAATGACACGCGCGAATCCCAAAGTCGGGGCTTATCCTTTTACGACTTTACATCCCAATTTAGGCGTTGCGACTTGGCATGATGCAAAAAGACGGGCCTTTCATGTGACGATTGCCGATGTGCCAGGTTTGATTGAAGGTGCGCATGAAGGCAAGGGTTTAGGGATTCGTTTTTTAAAACATTTGGAACGTACAACGGTACTGCTACATTTAGTGGATGTATCTATTATGGCGATGAATGACCCGGTGACTGATTTTGAGATCATTCGAGATGAAATGATCCAATATGACGAAAAGATGTCTCAAAAACCCTTTTTTGTTGCAGCGACAAAGATCGATATTGTAGAGGATAGTGAAAAGCTGAATCATCTGCGTGGGTATTGCGAGGGAAGGCAGATTCCTTTTTTTGAGGTTTCTTCCGCAAGTGCGGTGGGTGTTCAACCCTTAATTCGCACATTGGGTCTTGCCGTTGTGAAATACAGAAAAACGCAGGCCACAGTTTTGAAATCAGACGCAGATGAGGTTTCGTAATGTCGTCTCATCGTCAGGATTTACATAAAAATAAACGCATTGTTATTAAAATTGGGAGCAATGTCATTGCCTCTCATGACAAAGGTTTGAACGAAGCCCGTCTTTCGGAAATTGCAGGAGAAATGGCTTTGTTACGCGATGCGGGTCATGAATTGTTGCTTGTGTCTTCTGGTGCAGTGCTCTGTGGTGCTGAAAAGTTGGGGCTTTCTGAGCTGCCGAAAAGTATCCCGATGAAACAGGCCGCTGCTGCGGTGGGGCAAAGTTGTTTGATGTGGGCTTATGAGCGTCTTTTTTCAGCATATAAGTTTCAAGTGGCTCAAATCCTCTTAACACACGATGGCATTACAAATAGAAGACGTTTTATCAATGCGCGAAATACCCTAATGACCCTACTCGAACATCAGGTTTTGCCCATTATCAATGAAAATGACACGGTCACTGTGGATGAAATCAAGATGGGTGACAATGATAACCTGGCTGCACAAGTGGCGCACCTTGTGGATGCCTCGCTCTTGATTGTCTTTTCAGATGTCGATGGGCTTTATTCTGAAGATCCACGACTCAACCCTGCCGCAAAACAATTGACTTTGGTGGAATCGGTGACCGATGAAATTGAGGCAATGGCAGGTGGCACAAATCAGCGCGGTGGTACGGGTGGCATGCTCACAAAAGTGCAGATGGCCCGTAAGGTCGCAGCTTACGGCGTGACAACACTCCTTTTAAATGGCCTCACAAAAGGTTTGATGCAAAAATCCTTTGCAGGCGAAGTCCATGGCACACTTTTTTTGCCGGAGACAACACGGCGTTCTTCTCGAAAACACTGGATTGCATCTTCACTAAAACCCAAGGGAGCGCTTTTTTTAGATGGGGGAGCTGTTGCGGCCATTACAAAAAATGGACGTTCTTTGCTACCTTCTGGCATTGCTGCTGTTGATGGCGATTTTGAAGTAGGGGATGCTTTGCGTTGTCTTTCCCCGGAACGCAAAGTCGTGGCAATCGGCTTGACGAATTATAATGCTTCTGAGATGATGAAAATCAAGGGGTGTCGTTCGAGCCAGATCGAGAACTTACTCGGTTATAAAGGGGCTGATGAGGTGATTCATCGCGACAATTTGGTGGTATTCAATGGCATTGTTTGACGAAATTTTAGCGGAGACTAAACGCACAAAAGCCGCCTCACGTCTACTCGCAAAACTGCCGAGTGTTGTAAAAAATCGCGCCTTGCTGCAAATGGCGGATGACTTAATCTCTTCTTCCGATTTTTTGGTGAAAATGCAAAAGATATCGAAGCTGGAAAAAAGAAAGGCCTGACCGGGCCGCTCTTAGAACGCCTGACCTTAACGCCTAAGCGGATTGCGAGTATGTCCGAAGGTTTGAAACAAGTGGCCGCTCTGCCAGATCCCGTGGGTGAAATCCTGGGTATGAAACGGCTTGAAAATGGCCTGCAAGTCGGACAAATGCGTGGCCCCATTGGTGTGATCGGTATCATTTACGAATCCCGTCCCAATGTTACAATGTCACGGCGGATGTTGCAGGCCTCTGTATCAAATCCGGCAATGGCGTCATTTTACGTGGCGGCTCTGAAGCCATTTATTCCAATACCGCCATCGCAAAAATTTTGGAAGAATCGGGAAAGTCTGTAGGTTTACCGCCTCATGTGGTGAATCTCATCAAAACGACGGATCGGCAGGCCATTTATGAATTGCTTAAAATGGACCAGACGGTAGATTTAATTATTCCAAGGGGTGGGGAAGGGCTCATTCGCACCGTCGTGGAACATTCCAAAATCCCGGTCATGAAACATGATAAAGGCATTTGTCATACCTATATTGACGAATCGGCGGATATTGAAATGGCCGAAGAAATCGCGCTCAATGCAAAAGTGCAGCGGCCTTCTGTCTGTAATGCAATGGAAACGCTTCTGGTACATACTTCGCTTGCCGCTACTTTTTTGCCCCGATTTGCCAAGCGTTTGCAAGCTGCGGGTGGGACGATTTACGGATGCGAGAAAACGCTAGCACTGCTTCAGGGCGAAATGGACGCGCTCTTACCCGCAGAAGAATCCGACTGGTATGCGGAATATCTTGACCTAAGGCTTGCGGTTAAGATTGTGGCTTCAATGGAGGAAGCCATAAAACATATTGAAGTGTATGGCTCCGAACATTCTGAAGCCATTGTCACAAGAGATCATCCCCGTGCGATGCGTTTTTTGAATGAAGTCGATGCCTCGGCTGTTTTCATCAATAGTTCCACACGCTTTAGTGATGGTTTTCAATTGGGGCTTGGTGCCGAAATGGGAATATCGACCAGTCGCATCCATGCCCGTGGCCCGATGGGGCTCACGGCCCTAACGATTGCAAAATTTATCGTTTTGGGTGATGGCCAAGTGCGGTCTTAATTCTCAAATATGTCAGAGCAGCGTATCGGTCTTCTCGGAGGGACTTTTAATCCCATCCATAATGGGCATCTCCAC
This sequence comes from Candidatus Manganitrophaceae bacterium, assembly GCA_013151935.1. Classification (GTDB taxonomy): domain Bacteria; phylum Nitrospirota; class Nitrospiria; order SBBL01; family JAADHI01; genus JAADHI01. The sequence goes on along the minus strand of JAADHI010000044.1, from coordinate 23,512 downwards.
ATTGCAAACACCGTTTCAAAAAAACTGTCCCTGACACAAGTTCTATTTATCCCGACAGGACATCCACCCCATAAAGATCCGACGCGGATTCTTGTGGCAGAAGATCGACTTCAGATGCTTCTTTTGGCACTTTCGTCTCATCCATCTTTTGCTGTCTGTAATGAAGAAGTGCGGCGCTCGGGTGTTTCTTACACCATCGATACCATTCGTATTTTGAAAAAAAAATATCCAAATGCGCGGCTTTTTTTTATTGTGGGTGTGGATGCATTTGCTCAAATCGAGACTTGGAAAACCCCCAAACAACTTTTACAGGTTTGTGATTTCGCTGTTATTTCTCGCCCTGGGTTTCCTTTTTCAAAACTGCCTCAATTTGGCCCACTTGCAAAGTTGGATCGTAGACGTCTTAATCAATTAGACTTAGGTACAGAACAAGCTTATCCTTTTCCTTTAAGCGATCAGACCGTGTGTCATTTCTTGCATATCCCTCATTCTGAGATCTCTGCAAGTGACATTCGAGGCCGAATTTTAGCGGCTAAATCCTTGAAAAATCTCTTGCCTCACCTTGTGCAGTCCTATATAATTGAACGCAACTTATATAAAAGAGGTTGACTATTCCTAACGATTTTAGTGCGCGTTCAGAACATACGGGTGAAACGGACGCCAAAAGAACCGCCCTCCTCATTGCAGAAATTGCTCAATCCAAGCATGCTGAAAAGATTGTTATTTTTCATGTGAGTGCCTTGACTTCGCTGGCTGATTTTTTTGTGATTTGTTCCGCAGAATCCCTGCCTCAAATTCGTGCGATTTCAGAGGCCGTCGAAGACACCCTTTCCAAAGAAGGTCAACAACCCTTGGGGGTAGAGGGGCGCTCGGGCGGGGTTTGGACGCTTATGGATTACAGCGATGTCATCTTTCATATTTTTCAGGAAGAATCACGTGAGTTTTATGGTTTGGATCGCCTCTGGGGAGATGCGCCGCAGATCATGTTTTCCCCGATCGCATTAGAGGCCGATCCTTTGGAGGATCAGGAGTAGCTAGAAAATATGGCCCTTTTTATCCTCATCTTTTTTACCTTGATGGCTGCTGCGGGTTGGTTGGCAACCCTAAATACCGGAAGTGTCGTTTTTTATTTGACGCGGGACACGTCTTTTGATCTTTCCCTGACTGCATTGATTCTCTTTTCGACAGCCCTTGGCGGGATTGTTGTCATTATTTCCCTGGGCCTGCGTGAGATCAAAAATGTCTTTTTGAATTGGAAAGAAACCCGTCAAAAAAAACGATATGCCCAAGTCGATATTTATTATACTGACGCGATCAATGCCTACTTGGCCAAGCGTTATCGAGACGCGACCTCCGTTTTTAAAAAGATCTTATCGCTTGACCCCAATCATTACGATACCCTCTTGCGTCTCGGAAAAATCTATCGGATTGAACGTAATTTTAACGAAGCCATTCGTCTGCATCGAAAAGCCCGTTCCCAGGACGATCAAAAAATTGAAGTGCTCTTGGCCCTCTCTCACGATTTACAAGACGCAGAACGCTACGAAGAAGCCATGCAGTTTTTGAAAGAAGTGATTGCTCTGGATGGTACAAACCTGACGGCTTTACTTCAGTTGCGGGATTTGAGTATCCAACTCCAGCACTGGGACGAAGTCCATATGCTTCAGGAAAAGGTGCTTAAACTTCATCTTTCGGATGAAGACAAAAAGAAAGAGGAAATGACGTTCTTGGGGGTTAAATATGAATTGGGTAAACAACTCCTACAAAAAGAGGAGACCAGTGCCGCAAGACGGCATTTTAAATCCGCCATTAAATTAGACCGCAGTTTTTTACCCGCTCATATTGGATTAGGGGATACTTATTTTTACGAAGGCAATACCAAGGTTGCGGCAGCCCTGCTGGAAAAGTCGTTTGAAATGACCGGAGATTTAATTCTCCTGCTTCGTCTCGAAGACTTTTTCATAGAAACGGGGGAGCCAGACCGCATTCTAAAAATCTACCATCAGGCCATTCTAAAAGATGTACAAAGTATCGTGCTCAAATTTTATCTCGGTAAACTTTATTACCGTTTGGAAATGATTGACGATGCTTTTGATACGCTTTCTGAGATTGAACCACATGTTGAATCTTTTCCAGATCTCCACAAAATATTGGGCAATATCCATGTGAGACGTGGGGATCTTGCTTTTGCTGTGGACTCTTTTAAAAAGGGTCTAAAACTCAAAAACCGGGTCTTGATTCCTTTTTATTGCAGTAACTGTGATTTTCATACCGTTGAATGGTCAGGCCGTTGTGGACGGTGTGGGCGCTGGAACAGCTACGTGGCAACGCCTATCTTAGTGGACAAAGCCGGAAATCGCGGCTTGGAGCTTTCTCCCTATAATGCGCCCATGGTAAAAGAACACGCCTAATGTCTGTGTGTGTACCAAAACCTGTGGTGCTTGTTATTTTGGATGGATGGGGTATCAATCCCAGTTCAAAAGCCAATGCCGTAGATGAAGCTGCACCACCTTTTTACAAATCCCTGCTTGAAAGATATGCCCACACCCAGATAGAAGCCTCAGGTCTTGCTGTGGGTTTACCTGAGGGACAGATGGGGAATTCCGAAGTGGGTCATCTTAATATTGGTGCGGGTCGTATCGTTTATCAAGAACTCACACGTATTGGTCGCGCCATTTCAAACGGTGACTTTCAAAAACAAGAAGTGCTTGTGTCTGCGATGGACGCTGCAAATGAGAACAAGGGGACCTTCCATTTGCTTGGATTGCTTTCCGATGGTGGGGTGCATAGCCACATCGATCATTTTGCCGCGATCTTAGAAATGGCAAATCAGCAGAAGGTTGAGCGCCTTCGTATCCATCCCTTTTTGGATGGTCGGGATGTTCCGCCCAAGAGCGCACTCATTTATATTGAACGACTCGAAAAAATGTTGCTTGGTTTTGCACCCGAAGGTGCGGACTGGAAAATTGCAAGTGTCTCGGGGCGTTTTTATGCGATGGATCGAGATCAGCGTTGGGAGCGCACTGAAACCGCCTATCGTGCCATCGTTCATGGGAAAGGGATTAAAGCAGCGGCTGCGATGGATGCGGTACAAAAAAGTTATGATGCAGGCATCACAGATGAATTTGTTGCGCCGATTGTTTTGTGCGAAGGGGAGAAACCTGTTGGGAGGATTGAAGACGGGGATAGTGTTTTCTTTCTGAATTTTCGCGCTGATCGTGCACGACAAATGTGTCGTGTTTTTACTGAAAAAACCTTTACTGAATTTGATCGCGTATCGTATGCAAGTCTCTCCTCTTTTGCATCGCTCACAGCCTATAGCGCAGACTTTGATTTTCCTGTCGTTTTCAAATCTGTAAAATTAGAAGGTATTTTGGGCGCCGTCTTAAGTCAGCAGGGTCTGAAACAATTGCGTATCGCGGAAACTGAAAAATATGCCCACGTCACCTATTTTTTTAACGGTGGCAGTGAAACAGCCTTTGAGGGTGAGGAACGTATTTTAATTCCCTCCCCCAAAGACGTACAAACTTACGACCAAAAACCACAGATGAGTGCCGCCGAAGTGACCGAAGCCCTTTTGGCTCAGATTGCACGTGATTATTTTGACTTTATTTGTGTGAATTATGCCAATCCCGATATGGTTGGGCATTCCGGGATATTACCTGCGGCAGTAAAAGCTGTGGCTGTGATCGACCAGGTCTTAGAAGCCCTTGTGAGCACCGTTCTGGCAAAAGATGGTGTTGTTTTAATTACGGCCGATCATGGTAATTTAGAACAAATGACAGACTATGAAACGGGTCAACCCCACACGGCGCATACAACCTTTCCTGTGCCCTTTATTTTAGTTTCAAAAGAAAAACACACGCTCAAATCCGGTATTCACGCCGATATTGCCCCTACGATTTTAGATCTCATGCAAATTCCAAAACCGTCGCAAATGGATCACGATTCTCTGATTGTAAATTAGGATTATTCTTTCGACAAAGCACGTGTCATCATTTGTGTGACCTGTTTATTTGTTAGGAATACTTGCTGTCGATCATTCTTGCAAGAAATTAAATTTATGACCACCAAGAGGGTGGGTGTTCTTTTGATTTTAAATAGCCGTGCAGGATATCGGTGCGGGAGAGGATCCCGACAAGCGTGTTGTCTTTGTTGACGACAGGCACACGAATCAGGTATTTTTCTTGTAGTAGGGCGATGACTTCTTCGCAGGGGGTATAATCAAAAACGGTATGCGGTTTTCTACTCATGATTTCTCCGGCGACAATATTTTTCAGCTCTTTTCCTCCGATAATGGCCGTGAGTAGATCAAATTCACTCACGATTCCGAGTAATTTTTTGTCCTGATCGACAATCGGGACACTGCCAAAACCGCCCATTGTAATCGTCGTAGCCAGTTTATCCCCTTTTGCATTTACGGGGTAATAATAAACCCGGGTCTGCATGAAATGCGCCGCCAGCATGTGTTGAAAATCTTCTCCTCCCGTCATGTAGTCTGTTTGTCGCATCTCATTTTTCCTCAACGGCTGAAATATTTATCTTCGGAAACGGTATCATATTGTATTTGTTTTGTCTGAAGTTTTTGCTATTTCTTTTATGGGGTGGGTTTAAAATCCACTCCTAATCTTTGAGAATAAGGCATTTGCATTGCTGAGATGAAGCGGCTCCCGTATACTCTGAAAAAAAGCGTTCTGCGAGATTGGATGTAAGACAAAATGGATAAACAAGAAGAATTGCTTCGTGTGATTGCAAAGGCTGAACGGCCCCTGCTTGTACGAGAGATTATGCGTGCCTTGAACCTGCATCGCGATGAGGGCGATGATGTCAAAAAGCGCCTGCGTCGCGTGGTGCGGGCGGGCCAAGTTATTCGTCTGCGAGGGCGACGTTATGGCATGGCCAAAGATTTGGATCTCGTGAGCGGACGATTGAAAGGGCATCCCGATGGTTTTTCTTTTGTGATTCCTGATCCCCCTCCACCGGGTGCGCCTTCGGTGGAGAAGCAGAGCGATGTCTATATTGGTTTCAAAAAAAATGGTGATGCGATGCACGGGGATCATGTCGTGGCGCGTGTCGAAAAACACAAAGGCGAGGGAAAACGCGAAGGTCGCGTCATTCGTATCCTGGAGCGTGCGCATACCCAAATTGTGGGCCGTTTTGAGCCGGGTCGCGATATGGCTTTTCTGGTGCCTGCGGATCGTTGTATCGCCGAGAATTTATGCATTTTGCCTGAAAATATCGGAAAAGCGGCGGCGGGTGATGTGGTGGTCGCCAAAATCTTGAGCTATCCAAAAAAAGGCCATCCGGCAGAAGCAAAGGTCGTGCGTATTTTGGGTCGCATCGAAGATTCTGAAATTGATACCGATACCGTCATTGCCTCTTATGGACTACCGTGTGAATTTCCGAAGCCTGTTTTGGCAGAAGCGTCTCAGATGCCTGAAACGGTGAGCGATGCAATGTGCGTGGGTCGGCGAGATCTAAGAGCGCTTCCGACAGTGACGATTGATGGAGAGACCGCTCGTGATTTTGATGACGCCATCTCGATTGCACCCGAAAATTCAGGCTACCGACTTTGGGTCCATATCGCAGATGTGGCGGATTATGTGAAGTCAGATGGTGTGCTGGATCGCGAGGCCTATGAACGCGCGACCTCCGTTTATTTCCCGGATGCCGTTTTGCCGATGTTGCCCGAAAATCTTTCAAACGGCATTTGTAGCCTTAAACCCCACGAGGACCGACTGACCCTCACTGCGGAGATGCTTTTTTCGAGCGAAGGTCAAATGCTTTTCCATGATTTATATGAAAGTGTAATTTGCAGCGACGCGCGTATGACTTACACTGACGTTCAAAAAATCATCGAAGGGGATACTGAAACCCGGACGAGCTACACGTCTTTGCTGCCAGAATTTGAGGCCATGGATAAACTCGCAAAAATTTTACGTCACCTTCGATTCTCACGAGGAAGCCTTGATTTTGATTTGCCTTCGCCGAAAATCGTGATTGATGCTATGGGAGAAACCATTGATATCATTCGGGAAGAACGTCAGACGGCTAATCGCCTGATTGAAGAATTTATGCTGATTGCCAATGAATGTGTTGCACGAGAATTAACAGGTCGGGACATTCCCTCACTTTACCGTATCCACGAAGCTCCGCCCAAAGAACGCATTGCAGATCTACGAGACACCATGCAGAGTTTTGGTCTCAAAATAAAACTGGGCAAGGAAGTCACGCCAAAATCCCTGGCTGAAGTGCTCGACGCGGTCAAAGAACGGCCCGAGGAAAAACTCATCCATCAAGTGATACTCCGTGCCATGCAGCAAGCGCGATATTCTGCCGAAAACCACGGGCATTTTGGTTTGGCCTCGGAATATTACACGCATTTTACATCGCCTATTCGACGGTATCCTGATTTGATTGTACATCGTTTGCTCAAGCGCATTTTTCGGGCTGAGATGCCTGAGATCGAAAAAGAAACCTGGGCGAAAAAATTACCGGAGATGGCAAGGCATTGTTCCGAGCGTGAACGGGTGGCCGTGGATGCCGAGCGGGATGTCATTCGACGAAAACAGGCCAAATTTATGGCTGATAAGGTCGGTGAGAAATACGAGGGTATTATCAGCGGCGTGACTTCTTACGGGCTTTTTGTACAATTGGAGACCTACTTTGTGGAAGGTTTGGCGCATATCAGCAGTCTGCAAGGGGATTATTATATTCACGATGAAAAGCGTCATGCCCTGATTGGCCGTAACTTTAAACGTATTTATCGCCTGGGACAGGCCGTGCGTGTTGAAGTGGACGATGTGGACATGGAACAGCAAAAGATCAACTTTCGTATCCTCGCTACACCCCACCGTCGCAAGTTGATTAAAGCCGAATCGAAGCCAAAATCCAAATCGAAATCCAAGTCTAAGGCCAAGGCCAAGGCTAAGACGAAAACGAAACGGAAAGCAAAACCAAAGGGTTAAGGACGTGTCATTCCCGCCTTCGTGGGAATGACGGCCGAGGAGATCCGTTATTTGTTGAGAGCTCCGCCGAGTGATTCAGCGATAGCCTTGAGTCCTCTGTCGATTTCCTCTCTTGACAGAATCAAAGGCGGCATGATGCGGATGACTGTGTCGCTGTGCAGTGTCCAGCCTAAAATCACACCGCGATCAAAAGCCCCTTGCACACAGCGTTCGGCTATTTGGGGATCTGTGACTTCCAGGCCGATCATTAAGCCTTTGCCACGAATTTCCCGAATGCCGATATTTTGTTTGGCGAGTTCTCGGAGTTTTTTTCGAATATAGTGCCCGTCGGTCTCCGCTTTTTCCGTTAAATTTTCTTTTAAAATGACTTCGAGTCCGGCCAATCCCGCCGCGCAAGAGACGGGGTGGCCGCCAAAGGTCGTGACATGAGAAAGCGGCGGGTTTGTGGAAAAAGTCGCCATGATTTTTTTTGAAGCCGCAAATCCGCCCAGGGGCATGCCGCCGCCCATGCCTTTTGCCAGTGTTACAATATCGGGAGCGATGTCAAAATGTTCCATTGCAAAAAGTTTCCCCGTGCGCGCAAAACCTGTTTGCACTTCATCAAAAATCAAGAGTGCCCCCGTTTCATCGCAACGCGTCCGAAGTTTGACGAGAAAATCGACATCGGGCACACGCATCCCGCCTTCGCCCTGAATCGGTTCTGTGATTACAGCGGCAATGTCTTCTGTGATGGCATCTAAAGCAGGGATATCATTAAAGGGCAGAAAAGATACGCCCGGCAGCAAAGGTTCAAAAGGTTTGCGATAAATCTCCCGCCCCGTGACTGCGCAGGAGCCTTGTGAATCGCCATGAAAACTATTTTCAAAACTGATGAGTTTTTTTCGACCCGTATATTTTTTTGCCAATTTCAGCGCACCTTCATTGGCCTCTGTGCCACTGTTTGTAAAATAGACCTGCTCAAAAACATCGGGCAAAAGCGAAATGAGTTTTTTTGCGAGCGCGACTTGCGGCGCCTGCACATATTCGCCGTAAACCATGACGTGTGTGTATTTTTCGACTTGGGCTTTCACCGCCTCAACCACGGCAGGATGCGTAAACCCGATATTCGCCACCCCGATGCCGGAAATAAAATCGAGATAAGATTTGCCGTCAGTGGTGTAGAGGGTCGCGCTTAAAGCGCGTTCGATTTCAAGGCCGACGGGATGAGGAGAGGTTTGGCAGATGTAGTTTAAGAAGTCGGATTTTTTTGATGGCATTTTGGAGTCCTCTAGAATGAATTTCTGTCCATTTCATTCTCAAAAAATGTTTCTGCCTTTATTTTCGCCTTGAAAAAATAATTCATGGCTTATTTAGAGTTTCTTTAGAATAGCGGACAATGCTGAAGATTCATCTGAACTTAATAAGACGCCAAAATTTTCTTGTATCGATTGACTGTACACAGGCCACATTTTTTTGAGTAGGTTTTGACCTTCGTGAGTGATTCTAATTTTATTACCTCGTCCATCTTCTTTGCAGCGATGACGAATGACCAGTCGGTTTTTCTCCAGGCGATCAATGAGGCGAGAAAGGTTGTGTTTATTTAATAATATTTTTTCCCCGAGTTCATATTGGCGCAATCCCCTAGGGTTCTCTCGATGCAACTCTAGCAGAACATCATACCAAGCCAAGGGAGGCAAGCTTTTATTTTTAAGCGCATGTTCTACCTTTTCTAATAATAGTCGATGTGCCCGATGCAGTTGTATCCAGGCTTCTATCGATTCTTGTGTGGGTTCTTCGCGCATGAAAATGAGACTAGTTCAATCGGTTTGCAACTTCAACTGGAAAAGTTTATTATTAGAATAGTTGCATATACAACTATTCTAACCCATAGAGGATCCTAAGATGAATAAAGTCATTACACGTGAGCAGATCAAAGATAATCTTGATCAGAAAAAAAACATGATCATTGTCGAGGCACTACCGAAAAAATATTTTGACACGGAACATTTGCCGGGTGCCTTAAATATCCCACACGATGAAATAGGACAAAAAGCCTCGGAAATACTTCCCGAGAAAGACGCTTTTATTGTTGTCTATTGCGCCAGTACCGGGTGTGAAAATTCCAAGATAGCGACGGACACACTCAGGAATATGGGTTATACAAATGCCTTTGAATATGTGGAGGGCAAAGAGCACTGGTTAGAAAAAAAATTCCCTGTTGAAGTGACAAAATAAGGCAGGGCTGTTTATATTTGAGAGAGGCCTCCTCTCTCGACATGTCAGAGGGGGCTTCTCATTATCCTCCAATCAAAATATGAATAAGCCCTAGGGTGTGTGGCGCAGCCTCTCCTCCTTATGGACGGGGCTGCACGTCTATTTCCGCCACAAAATTGGTTGTAGGTGTCAAGAGTGAGGTCTTATTTCACTCCCAATTTACAAAACGCAGCAGGGGGAGCAGTCTCTTTTTTCCGTCGTGCATCCAGTTTAAGGGAGGGCGTTGCATTTTTCCGATGGGGCAAATGCGACAGCCTCCGATTAGACTTAAGTTTTCAATCATGGTATCGGCACGTGTTTTGGGGATGGCAATGCCAATCGCCTGAATGTCATTTCGCACAGAAGAAAGTAAAGGCGGAATTTCTGAAAGATCGCCCACACTTTTTATCCAAACGCAGCGGGAAAGCGGGGAGAGGGTAAACTCAGGAGATGGATCGAATAGCACGGTCCAATCTGTGTTATTCGGACTTTCAAAAACGCTTCCGCCTTTTAAGGGGAGTGTGCCGCGAAGCTGTTGAATTTGACTGGCGGTAGATTCGTCACATAGGCCTTTCGGGAATTTTTTTGAAAGTATCTGCAATGATTCAGCGACTTGCTCCGCAAAATCAAGAGGTGTGCTTTTTCCGTCGGATTCGACGTAATAGAGATGTGGCGAGAGACAGCCTTGTTGATCGTAAAGCGCGATATCCATTGCAACTTTTTTTGAGAGATTTTTGGAAATGTTTTCTCGTGAAATGATGCCAAAACTCAGCTTGTGTCCGTGCAGTATTCTGGGCGTATTTGAAGGCATTAAAGTCTGTATTGTGGCGATGCTTTCATCACTACCATAGGCAATGACAAGGTCTGATTTTTGAAAAGCGGTTTTTGTGATGCTTGTTTCCTTTTTGTCCCAAGTGAGTATGGCGATGGTTTCTGCTATTTCGGGTGAAATTTCTTGCAGGCTTTCTGCAAATAATGTTGTGAGCACGACTTCGCTGTGGCTCACACGCAGTAAATTCGCAGATTTGACCAAGAGTCCACAGATTAAACTGACGACGGAAACACCGAGCACGTTTCCCGGTAAGATTTGAGTGATGAGACCTGGCCCAAAGGCACGTGTGCGTGTGCTTCCACTGTTCTTTTTGCAAAAGCGATCCAGTATCGTGGCATCGCCCAATTCCGCTTCAAGTAGGTGCAGTAGTTTTTCTTCTGTCAATTCTTTAAAAACGTCATCCAATATGAGTGAAACCATTTCTTTTGAAAGTCCACACACTGTGGGCAGGATAGTTTCGGCTTTGCGACGGAAGGGGTGATGGGTATCGCGCCACTGTTCTGAAGCGATGGCAATGCAATCTACAATTTCAAAAATAGAAATATTTAAAAAGATTTTTTGTGCAGCGCGTAGGTGATTGGCAATTTCAGTGATTTGGCTGGCTTCTAGTTTTGGGAGGGATAAGTCTTGTTTCTCAATGGTTCGGATTTCTTCCAAACATTGTATTTGAGGTAGAAAGTAGGATTTCATGATTCGTTTTTTGAATTGCTCAGAGGGTTTTTAAGATGATGTCTTTTTATCTTTTATTTGTCGCTAAGATAATGCACATCCACTTGAATATCAAATACGACTTAGGTTTTGCAATGCTCCTTTTTTTTGAATGGTATAGTGGTGGTTGAGGTATTTTCACATCACAGTAAAAGCGGGCAGAATGATGAGTGAAGTGAGAGATAGTTTTAAACGAATCAGTCAAATGGGTTTTTCGGATTATTTCTATAATCGTTTACTCACAGCAGATGTCAAAATTAGGGCGATGTTTCACGGTACGGACTTTGCCAGACAGAAAAAGGCGCTTATTGATGGTGTTTATGTTTTGATTGATTATCATGAAGGTGGGCCGCTGGGCAAGATGTCTATTAGACGACTGGGTGAGAAACACAATCGCAGCCACATGAATGTCCCTGCTGACTTGTATGAAATTTGGGTGGATTGTTTTATTTTGACTTTATCTGAAAAAGATCCTAAATTTTCCGCCAGTCTTGAGCTGCAATGGCGTGAGGTGCTTAAGCCGGGGATCGACCATATGATTTCAAATTATTAAGGAAGCAGCAGTGGTTTTTAGTCTTGAGCTGGAGGATCTTAAAAAGGAAGTCAAGATTGATACCTTTCGGGCCAGTGGCCCCGGCGGACAACATCGTAATGTGACCGACTCGGGGGTGCGCCTTGTGCATTTTCCTTCCGGTGTTGTGGTGACGGCGACGGAGTCCCGCTCACAGATCCGAAATAAAGAAAAGGCCTTTCTGAGGCTTATCGCACGCTTAAAAATTCTCAACCGCGTACAAAAACGCCGTATTCCCACCCAAAAAGGACGTGCCATCCGAGAGCGCGAACTCGAAAAAAAACATCAGGTACAAGTCAAAAAGAAAATGAGAAAGAAACCTTATCTGGACGATTAGGGTTTTTCTCCACTCAAGTCTCCTCGCTTCTTGCAAGCATTTCCGGTTTTAATGCAATATTTTACCTCGTATTTTGTTTGATTTTCTGATCTGTAAAGATCTATTTTTCAATGGGTTTTGGGGAGTAGTGTGTTTGACAGACATGGATAGTTTGATAGATTTAAACAAAAGATATTGAGGGAGACGGGTCGGTTTTTTGAAGTGTGAATCAAGTCAAGGCCTTTTTATGATTTGGATCAAGAGGTAAGCCTCCGTCTGACTCCAGTGACTTAAGGTGGACCTTTCCCCTGTGAAATATTGTTTGAGTTCAATCCTCATTTTCTTATCTCTCCTGCTCCTACCCGTCGGCGGATATGCCATTGATATTGCCATTATTGTACATCAGGACAACCCCTTAGATGAAATCTCCTTTCGTGACTTAAGACGTATTTTTAAACAGGAAAAACAGCGGTGGGCAGATAATCAAAACATTTACGTCATTATGCAGGAAGACGGCAGCCCTGAAAAAGGTCTTTTTGTCCATAAGATATTCCTGATGCGATCGAATGAGTTAAAGCGTTACTGGTTGAATAAAATTATCAAAGGCGACATCTTGGCCTTCCCAAAAACCCTCAGTTCTAATGATACGGTGAAGCGTTTTGTCGCTCAGATTGATTTATCTATTGCCTACGTTAATGCTGATGTTGTGGATGAAAGTGTGAAGGTGTTGCGTATTGATGGAAAGCATCCCGGAGAGGAAGGGTATTTTTTGAATGGCCGATGATAGATTTCTAGTGTATTACCGTCCTTAGGTTTTTATGAAAATTAGAACAAAAATAACGCTTACTTTTTTAGTCTTGTCTTTGGTCCCGCTCACTATGGTCAGTTATGTGGCTTATCAAAATGGGAAACAAGCTCTAAAAGAAAATCTCGGCACAACCTATCAATTGCTTGCGCAACAAACCATCGACAAGATTGATCGTAGGCTTTTCGAGGTGTATCGAAATGTCGGAGCCTGGTCGGAGCTTGAGCTGATGGATGAAGTGATTGCAGGCGATGTGGATGGGAAAATGACGACCTTTTTGTCCAGTCTCAGTCAGCAGTATGGATATTTTTCGAGTATCAATGCGATGAATAAGGAGGGTGTTGTCGTCGCCTCCAGCCGTCCTGAGTTTATCGGGCTGGATTTTAAAAAAAATCCGTTTTTTAAGATTGCCGTGGCAAAAAAATCGCATTCTGAAGATCTTTATTTTGATTCCATGGGGCAGGAATGGGTCCTTTCTTTTTCCTTTCCCATTACAGCAAAATTCCAACAAAATAAAGTCATTGGCGTCTTGAACGCACGATGGAAAGCCGAAGAATTGGTCCAATTGGCACAAGGTTTACCTCATGAGGGGGAAGGGGATTTTCATGCCCAAGTTGTCTTGGTTCAAGATGAAGGGCTTGTGATTTCTGGCCCGTCTTCACGACAGGCGGGGCTTTTTGAAAATCTTCGTATCAATGACACATTGAGAAAAGCCATTCTGGGTGTTTCAGGGGGAAATGGGTATCTGATTGGTCCAGATGTGGAAAATAAGGAGGCCCTGATCGGTTATGCACGTTCCAAGGGTTATCGTGATTTTCCGGGTATGGATTGGCGTATTCTTGTGCTTAAGGATGTTCAGACGGCCTTTCGCTCGATTGATCGTCTGCAATGGGTTGTTTTTAGTGTGGCAGGAATTGTTGCTTTGATCGTTTTCACACTTTCGTTTTGGGTGACACGGCGTATGACGGAACCAATTCTTCAAATCTCGGAAGCCGCGAGTCGTATCGCCAAGGGCGATTTTGAGGCACGAGCCGAATATCAGGCGAAGGATGAAATCGGTTCTCTAACACAAATCTTCAACCAGATGACTCGAGATTTAAAAGAGCAGCGTGCGCAACTGGTCGATAAACATTATGTTGACTCTATTATTGCCAACATGATGAACAGTTTAATTGTGATTGATCCTGAAGGTCGCATCCGACGTGTGAATAAATCAACCGTGGCCTTGCTTGCCTATACAGAGGAAGAGCTCTTTGAGAAGTCGATTGATGACATTTTTGGTGAAAAACACCCTGAAACCGGAGCTTGGATCGCAGACTTGTTACAGCAGGGTTTTTTAAGGAATACTGAAACGACTTATCGGAACAAAGGTGGGCGTGTTATTCCGGTGTGGTTTTCATGTTCTGTGATGCGGGATACGCAAGATCGTGTTGAAGGCATTGTTTGTGTTGCCCAGGACATTACGGAGCGTAAACGGTCTTTGGCACGTTTAAATCATATGGCAAATCACGATACGCTCACCAATTTACCCAATCGGACTTTGTTTTTAGATCGACTGACACAGTTACTCAGTGGCGCGCATCGCCGTAAGCGCATCGTCGCGATTTTATCGCTTGATTTAGATCGCTTTAAAAATATTAATGATACCCTCGGACATGTCATCGGTGATCTCTTACTGAAGGGGGTTTCAGAGCGTTTAATGGGTTGTGTCCGCGAGGGGGACACCATCGCGCGTCTAGGGGGAGACGAGTTTGTTTTTATTCTGGACGACATTACACGGCTCGAAGACATTGGCAAAATCTCAAAAAAAATTCTGGAAAAATTTAAACGACCTTTCCTGCTTAAAGGCAAGGAGTTATTTATCACCACGAGTATTGGCATTAGTCTTTACCCCAATGATGGTGCGATTGCTGAAACCCTCTTGAAAAATGCCGATACCGCGATGTATCGGGCGAAGGAGCAGGGAAAAAATAATTACCAACTTTTTGCAGCCGACATGAATGTGAAAGCCGAGGAATACCTGAAATTGGAAACACATTTACGGTATGCCCTAGAGCGTGATGAGCTTGCGCTTCATTATCAGCCTATGGTGGATTGCAAGACTGGCGAGGTTGTGAGTATGGAGGTCCTGTTGCGCTGGGTGCACAGTGAACTCGGAGAGATCCCCCCGTCAAAATTCATTCCCATCGCAGAGGAAACGGGTTTGATCGGACAGATTGGGCACTGGGTTTTGAAGATGGCGTGTGCGCAAAATAAAGCTTGGCAGGATGCGGGTTTTGATACTTTTCGTGTGGCTGTAAATTTATCTGCCCGTCAATTCGACGATAAAAAATTAGCCAAAAGGGTGCAGTCCGTCTTGGGGGAAACAGGTTTAGAGCCTTCATATTTGGAGCTTGAATTGACAGAAGGCATTGTGATGAAAAACCCAGCGGTGACGGTCGATATTCTTCGTTCCTTTCACGTCTTAGGTATTGAGATTTCGATTGATGATTTTGGAACAGGATACTCTTCTCTCAGTTATTTGAAGCGTTTCCCCGTCAATAGCTTGAAAATTGATCGATCATTCATTCAGGATATTCCGAATGATCTGGAGGATGCCGCGATTATTCGTGCTGTGATTGCCATGGGACATAGCCTCAATCTCAAAATTATCGCAGAAGGGGTGGAAAATGTGGCACAGCTTGAATTTTTACGTGCGATGCAATGTGATACCATCCAAGGCTATTTGTTCAGCACGCCGCTTCCGGCAGAGATAATCACTGAAAAATTGGCGCAGGGAGGTGGTTTTTATGTTCCAGAAGATGCCTCAGAAAGCTTTCCTGGATACGCTTAGGTCCGGGCCGGGTGATATTGAAAATCGTCATCCCCATTTTTCACAAGGGGGATGACGATTTTCCGGGTCAGCGAGGAAACGTAAGGCCTGCTTAAAGCCGCGTGTGTGTGCCATCACAAAAAGGCATGTTTTCTGATTTTCGACACCCGCACCAAGCAACAGACTTCTTTTTTTCGATGACAACATGTGTCGGGGTTTTTCCGGTATTGAGACGTTCGTGTGCCCCGTCACAATAGGGTTGGGTTTCTGATTTTCCACAGGCACAATAATATTTATCTCCGGGTTCTTCTGAAATAACGTAGGGCTGTTTCCGCTCTGACATATATCCTCCTTTGATTGAGTCAGTGAACACATCATGAGGCCGATACAGGTTCTTGTTTTGCTGCATGGGCTGTGCTAGGTTGATATCATCTATTTCATTGATTTGTAAAGTATGTACTAAAGAGTGAGATACAGTCGAAATGGAAACTAAGGATGTCTCTGGAAAGCCTGAAAAAAGTACTTGCCCCGTTGAAAAAACCCTGAAAGTGATTGGAGGCCGCTGGAAAGTTCTTATTCTACGAGAACTTTTTAAGGGGACGCGACGTTTTGGAGAATTGCAACGTGGGGTCAAAGGCATTACCCAAAAAATGTTGACGCAGCAATTGCGTGAACTAGAAGCTGACAATATTGTGCATCGTGAGGTTTATCGCCAGATTCCCCCGAAGGTGGAGTATTCACTCAAATCACTGGGTTTAAGTTTAGAACCCGTGCTTGAGGCGATGAATACCTGGGGGATAGTCCATCTGACCCGAAATAAACAAGCCTCAGGTCAGTGTGTGGAGGTTCAGCCTTAAGGTGTCTTTCCCACTTTTTCAAGTTGATGCTTTTGCTTCTAAGCCTTTTTCGGGCAACCCTGCTGCCATTTGTTTTTTGACTGAAGCTTGCGACGCAACTTGGATGCAGCAAGTTGCGGCAGAGATGAATCTTTCTGAAACGGCCTTTCTTTATCCCAAAGAGGCAGGCTATCATCTGCGTTGGTTTACACCCGTATGCGAAGTGGATCTTTGCGGTCATGCGACGCTGGCCAGTGCCCATATTTTGTGGGAAGAAAAACATGTGGATCTTGAAACCGTCATTCAATTTGAAACCAGAAGCGGCGTGCTTCGGGCAGAGAAAAAAGAAAATCGGATTCAGATTGATTTTCCTGCGGAGGCAGAGCAGCGTGTGGATGCACCCTTGGAACTACTCGAAGCCTTGGGTGTCGAAGCGGTTTATCTCGGAAAAACTCGTTTTGACTATTTGATTGAAGTGAGCAATGAAACCGTACTTCGAGGCATTCAGCCTGATTTTAATCGACTTAAAAAGGTTGCGATGCGTGGGGTGATCGTCACTGCATCTACGTCGAATGCTGATTACGATTTTGTCTCGCGTTTTTTTGCGCCTGCGGCTGGCATTGATGAAGATCCCGTTACGGGTTCCGCGCATTGTGTTTTAGGGCCGTATTGGGAAAAACGTATGGGGAAAAAAATGCTCAATGCGTATCAGATTTCCGCACGTGGCGGCAGGCTTAAGATCCGATGTCAGGGGGAACGTGTCTTTCTTGAAGGGGAAGCCTTGACGGTATTCCGGGGAAGCCTATTATGATTGGAAAGGTATGAGCAGACTTAAAACAGTGATACTCAAATTTTCAAAAAAAGACGCTTTATTTTTTTTGATCTTATTTTTATTGTTTTTGTTTTTGAAGCCTGCTCTGGTTTTTGCGCAGGGGCGACCTCCGGCAAACGTGGTCGTGTCCCCGGTGAGGTCGGAAATGATACAGGACGAAATTCTCCAGATTGGCACTGTAGAGTCTTGGCGCTCCAGTCGTGTGGCGACAGAAGTATCGGGCCGTGTGGAAGTATTGCAGGTTCGGCGTGGTGCAAAAGTCAAAAAAGGGGATCTTTTAGCCCGGCTTTCTGCAAGCACGCTTCGTTTAAAATTAAAAGAATCTGAAGCCAAACAAAATGCGGCGATGGCACGTTTGCAAAAATCACGCGACAACCTCAAGCGTAGTGAGAGTTTAATGAAAGAAGGCTTGATTGCAGAGCGGGTCTACCGTGATGCCAAGCTTACCGTGGAAGAATTAGAGCAGACGCTTGCCGTCAATGAATCTGAACGACTTCAGACGCAGGATGAATTGAATAAAAAAGAGGTGCGTGCGCCCTTTGATGGCATTGTGACCCAAGCCTTGACCGAAGAAGGGGAGTGGGTCACCGAAGGTGGTGGAATCGTACACTTGGTCGATCTTTCACGGGTTAGAATTTTGGTCGAAATGCCTGAAAAATATATTCGTGAGGTGCAGATGGGTGGAGCGGTTTTCGTGCAGATTGATGCCGTTCCAGGTGAAGTTTTTTCGGGGAAAGTGCATGCGCTAATTCCGGCTGGAGATCGAGCCGCACGGCTTTTTCCTGTTGAAGTCCATGTTGAAAATAAGGGTTTGCTCTTACAAGAAGGCATGTTGGCCCGTGTTGCTTTTGCTCTGGGTGCATCCCGACGTGTTTTGATGGTGGATAAGGATGCCTTGATTCGAAAAGGTTCTGAGGCCTTTCTTTTTGTTGTGACAGACGCGAAGGCGGTGAAAAAAACCGTTATGGTTGGCCAGGGAAAAGCAGACTTAATCGAAGTAAATGGAGAAATTAAGGTGGATGATCTTGTCGTGATTCGTGGCAATGAACGTCTAAGAGAAGGTCGTGCCGTCCATATTGTCTCGGATGGTGTTGGGCCAGCCGATACAACACATCCCGCATCTGATTCCGAATCGCCGGGTCATGCACACTAATCTTTTGCTGAGCGGATTTAAGGTATGACCTTTATTGAAAGTATGATCAAGCGGCCGGTCTCGGTTGTTGTGGGGGTGATTTTACTCCTGCTTTTTGGTTTTATTTCGCTTTTTAAAATCCCCATTCAACTGACCCCCGAAGTGATTAAACCTGAGATTACCGTTGAAACTTTTTGGCGGGGTGCCAGTGCGCGTGAAATCGAACGGGAAGTGACGGAGCGCCAGGAAGAACAACTTAAATCTATTCCCGGTCTGGTTGAAATGACCAGCGAAAGCCGCGAAAGCCGCAGCGAAATCGTGCTCACCTTTCAAACCGAAACCAATCTGGATACCGCCTTACTCAATGTCTCCAATCGCCTCAATCAAGTCACTGATTTTCCTTTGGATGCGGAGCGACCCGTTTTAAGAACGGTGAATGTTGCCTCCTCTGCGATTGCCTGGTTTATTTTAAAACCCCTTGCCGGTAATAAAAACGACATCGATACCTATCACGATTTTGCAGAGGATTTTATCAAAACCCGTTTTGAGCGTGTCCTGGGGGTGGCGATTAGCAATGTCTTTGGGGGACGTGAACGTGAAATGCAGGTGGTGATAGACCCGAATGTCATTGCAGCGCGGAATGTGACGATTTTGGATGTGACCCGCGCTTTGGCGCGTGAAAATGCCAATGTCAGCGCAGGAGATTTTGAAGAAGGAAAACGTCGCTACCTCGTAAGAACCCTGGGAGAATATCGTTCAACGGCGGATATTGAAAACATCGTCATCAAACGTGTGGGGGGAAAACATGTCTTTTTAAAAGACGTGGCACAAGTCGGACTGGGATACAAAAAGCCCCTGCGCTCCGTGCGCCAAAATGGGGATCCTGCCATTGCGGTGAATGCCTTACAAGAATCCGGGGCGAATACCCTCGATATTATGGATGGCTTGCGCACCGCAGTCGAAGAGCTAAATGCAGGCATCCTCAAAGACAATGGACTGCATCTTAACCAGGTTTATGATGAAACCGACTACATCAACAGTTCGCTTGATTTGGTCCAGCAAAATCTGATTGTGGGTGGGCTGCTTGCGGTTTTTGTCCTGATTCTTTTTTTGAGAAGTGCCTCAAGTACCTTGATTGTGGCGACAGCGATTCCAATTAGTGTGGTTGGCACCTTCATCGTGCTCCACATGCTGGGGCGAAATCTCAATGTCGTTTCTCTGGCAGGCATGGCCTTCGCTGTGGGTATGGTGGTGGATGTCGCCATTGTGGTCTTGGAGAATATTTATCGCCATCGGCAGATGGGGAAAATACGTTCAAAGGCCGTGATTGATGGCATGAATGAAGTGTGGGGTGCGGTCTTTGCGAGTACGCTCACGACCATCGCTGTTTTTTTACCCATCTTTTTTATCGAAGAACAGATCGGCCAGCTTTTTCGCGATATTGCGATTGCGATTAGTGCGAGTGTGGGTTTAAGTCTCATTGTTGCGATGACGGTGATCCCTACTTTTTCCGCGATGATTTTGGGCAAAGCAAAGGCACCCGGAAAAGAAAACCAGCTTTTGGGTCTCGTGCCGCTTGCAGGACGTTTTGCCGACGGTATTGCCAGCCTTGTTTTTTATATTTGCAAACGACCTTTTATTTCTTTTTGTGTTGTTGTCGGCATGACGGCGCTTTCAGTCAGTCTGGCTTGGTTTCTCATGCCCAAAGCAGAGTATCTGCCCGAAGGCAATCGCAACCTGGTCTTGGGTATTTTGCTGCCGCCGCCAGGTTATAACCTGGATGAAATTCAGAAAATCGGCAAGTTGATTGAAAGAGACATTCGTCCCTATTGGGAAAAGGATCCCGACAACCCAAAAGAAGGTGATCCCGAAGGCCCTGCCGCAATGAACTTTTTTTATGTGGCTTCAGGGCGTCAGGTCTTTATGGGGGTGCGGGTGCATGAGGCTGAACGTATTCGAGAGATGATTCCCATCATGCAGGGGGCACTTCGTAAAATACCGGGGATGATTGCCATCGTCCTGCAGTCGGGGCTTTTTTCACGCGGGGTCGGCGAAGGTCGCAGCATTGACGTGGCTTTTTCAGGTCCGGATCTGGAGCGTTTGGTTGGCATGGGCGGGCGGGCCTTTGGGCAACTCATGGGACTCATGCCCGGGGCTCAGATTCGTCCCATTCCAAGTTTGGATTTGGGTACACCCGAAATTCAGATATTGCCTGATCGTGTGCGTATGGCTGACATGAATTTGGATGCGCAGGATTTGGGGAAGATGGTCGATGCACTTTTAGATGGCACAAAGGCCAGTGAGTATTTTGATGAAGGAGAGCGGCTTGATCTGGTTGTGACGGGTGATAAAAACTTTCAATGGCAGAGTCATGATTTGGAGCGGATTCCCATTCGCACGCCTTCGGGACAAATTGTAACCTTGGGCGCGGTGGCGGATGTGGTGATTACCAACGGGCCGCAGCAGGTGAATCATCTCGAACGCGAGCGCACCGTTTCTGTCCGTGTCGTGCCGCCGATTGAAATTCCGCTGCAAGAAGCCATGGAGATGATTGAAGAAAAAGTCTTAGCCCCGATGAAGGCAGACGGGACGATTAGCTTGCCTTATCGTGTGCGTTTGAGCGGCACGGCAGATGATCTCGTGGTGACGCGAAAGGCCGTACAATGGAATCTTATTATTGCTGGATTGATTACTTATCTTTTGATTGCCGCGCTCTTTGAATCCTTCTTTTATGCCTTTGTGATCATGATCAGTGTGCCTTTGGCGGCAGGCGGTGGGTTTTTAGGGCTTTGGCTGGTGAGTACTTTTGTAGCCTATCAAACCCTGGATGTGCTGACGATGTTGGGTTTTATCATTCTCATCGGCACTGTGGTCAATAACGCCATTCTCATTGTTCACCAAGCTTTGCATTATATTCGAGAAGACGGTATCGAAGCCATTGAAGCCATGAAACGCTCTGTGCGGGTGCGGGTGCGTCCTATTTTTATGAGTACCCTGACGAGTGTATCTGGCATGCTGCCCCTGGTCCTTTTTACGGGACCGGGTTCTGAAATTTACCGCGGGATTGGCAGTGTGGTGGTGGGAGGATTGATCCTCTCGACTTTGTTCACGCTTTTCCTCGTACCTGCACTCTTTACCCTCATGAATCGCATCAAAAAGGTTCCTTCAGGGAAACGGCAGACGGAAACCCTTCCGCATTGAATTCCCTCCCAGGAATTTCCTACTATGAGGCGAACGATTTAGGAGTCCTACACTTCACATGCCATCCGACAAAAGAATGCAATCGACCGCTTGCATTCTCTGCAGTATCAATTGTGGTCTTAAAATTCAAGTGGAGCATGGGGAATTTACACGGATTTTGGGGGATAAAAAAAATCCGCATTCAGAAGGGTATCTCTGTCAGAAAGCACTTGGCCTTAATCATTACCAAAATCATGCACGTCGCCTTACTCACCCCATGCGCAAAAGATCAGATGGGCGCTTTGAAAAAATAGACTGGGAAACCGCCATTTCAGAAGTGGCGGGCAAACTTAAAGAGCTTCGTCGTACTTTTGGAGGAAGCTCGATTGCCTATTATGGTGGTGGTGGACAGGGCAACCATTTAGGGGGTGCCTATGCCCAATCCTTTCGTGAAGCCCTTGGAACACCCTATGTCTACAGTGCACTTGCGCAGGAAAAAACCGGATCGTTTTGGGTCAACGGGAAGTTATTTGGCCAACAAAGCTGTCATATCACTGAAGGCATTGAAGAAGCGGAATACACGCTCATTATCGGTGCAAATCCCTGGCAGTCGCATGGCATTATTCAGGCACGCAAAGTCTTAAAGAATATCGCAAAAAATCCCAAACGAAAATTGATTGTCATTGATCCTCGCCTTACAGAAACCGCAGCCCTGGCGGATATTCATCTACAAGTCAGACCCGGCATGGATGCCTTTTTACTCGCGGCTCTGCTGGGCGTTATTGTTAACGAAGGTTTGGAAGACCACCTTTTTTTAGAAAAACATACCACCGGATTTGATGAAATCAGCACAGTCCTAAAAAAAATCCCCATTGACCACTATGCGAAAAGGGCCGGCATTGACCCCGATCTTGTTCGTCGGGTTGCGCGGGAGTTTGCGACGGCCCGTTCTGCAAGTGTGCGTCATGACTTGGGCCTTGAGCAAAGTCTGCACAGCACACTCAATACCTATCTTGAAAAACTCCTTTTTCTCATCACAGGTTATTTTGGCAAACCGGGATGTAATACCTTGCACACCCTCTTTGCGCCTATTCTCACACATTCTAAAGAACCCGAAGAAGGAGGCATTTGCACGAAAGTCACGGGCATGAAGGAAATCTGTCAGCTTTTTCCACCGAATATCCTGCCCGCAGAAATTGATACAGAGCATCCAGATCGCATACGCGCCGTTTTTGTCGATAGCAGTAATCCCATACAAAGCGCTGCCGATACACAGGCCTATCGAAAGGCTTTTAAGAAGCTTGAGCTACTGGTCGTCCTTGATGTGGCTGAAACCGAGACGGCTCAGTTGGCAGACTATATCCTGCCCGCACCTTCACAATATGAAAAATGGGAAGCCTCATTTTTCAACCTGTCTTTTCCAAAAAATTATTTTCAACTGCGTGCTCCGATTCTCCCCATACAAGGCGATATACTGCCAGAACCTGAAATTTACCACCGTTTGCTGGTCGCGATGAAAGCCATTCCCCGACGGTTTCCAATTTTGGAAACCGCCTCAAAAATAGACCGTCAATTTCCTGTGCTGAATCTGTTTTTCAAAACACTCATGGCCACGCTCATCTTTCGGCCAAACTTGAAGCCCTATCTCCCTGCGATCCTCTATGCGACGTTCGGAAAAGCTTTACCGAAAGGTGCTCAGGCTGCTGCGGTTTGCTGGGGCTTAAGCCATCGTTATGTGAAGCGCTATGCGAAACAGGTCAAACGGGCCGGGTTTCGTGGAAAAGAAGCCGCCCTGAGAGAATCTTTATTCAAACACATCTTAGAAAGCGATACTGCTGTGACCATTAGTCAGCATACTTACAAAGAAATGTGGGATTTGATGGGCTATAAAGATAAAAAGATCCGCTTGCTCATTCCCGAAATGTTGAATGAATTGTCTTTATTAAATAAAGAGTCCAAAGATTTATTCGATAAAACCACATTCCCCTTTGTTTTGTCTGCGGGAGAACGAAGGGCCAACAATGCAAACCAAATTTACCGTGATCCGAGTTGGCGCAGGAAGGATTCAGAGGGGGCTTTACGGATACATCCTGACGATGCCAGGAAATTGGGATTAACGGAAGGGGAGTATACAAAATGTGAATCTGAAAACGGTGTGATCAAAGTCAAAATTAAATATGATGATGCCATGCAGTGTGGATATTTATCGCTCCCACATGGTTATGGCATGTGCTATCCAGATCCAGAAAACCCGGAGCAGATGAAACAGTCTGGACCTTCCATCAACC
>JAADHI010000086.1 GCA_013151935.1 Candidatus Manganitrophaceae bacterium | reverse complement strand
AGATCGATCTCACAAGCTGCCCCTAAATCGCCAGTGTGCTGTTTTGGAGATCTGCCGATCATCAGCTTACAGATCCTCACCCTCGGTCAGCGAGGATGATCTTGAGTTAATGGAAAAGATCGACGTCCTGCATCTTCGCCATCCCTTCAAAGGATTAAGGCGATTGCGAGACGACCACTGGGATGACCATGATCTCGTGGTCAATCGTAAGCGTATTCGACGCCTGATGAGACTCATGGGCACACGGGCCCTCTATCCAGGAGCCAAGACCACGAAGAAAAATCCAGAACATAAGGTCTACCCTTACCTGCTGCGGGATTTGGAGGTAAATGAAGTGAACCAAGTATGGTGCACCGACATTACCTACATCCCGATGAGAAATGGGTTCTTATATCTGGTTGCCATCATGGATTGGCATTCTAGAAAAGTACTCTCTTGGCGATTACCCAACAGTCTGGAGACAGAACCTTGCATAGAAGCTTTGGAAGAAGCCCTGGCAAAGTACGGCACACCTGGCATTTTCAACAGCAACCAGGGCAGCCAATTTACCAGCGACGACTTCACAAAAGTGCTTAAAAAGAAAGGCATCGATATCAGCATGGATGGAAAAGGACGCTGGCGTAGCCTGAAATACGAAGAAGTCTACCTCAAGGCTTACGAGAGTGTTGCACATGCAAAAGAAAGCATTGGAATTTGGCTCAACTTTTACAACCAAGACCGGCGGCATGCGAACCTGAAGAGGATGACACCTGATCAGGTTTAGGGTCGTCTTAATTTTATGACAAACCACAGTGCTTCAAACGAAGCATAAGGTCTTGAGGAGAAATGCCACTGAGACGCGCCGCCGCCACAATATTGCCATCTGTTATCTTGAGAAGACGTTCAAAATAACAAGATTCACAAATTGCCATCTCTTCTTGATAAGAGGAAATCTGTTCCTCTTCTTTCGTCTCGGTATCATTTCTCATTTCAATCGCACAGCGTAGTCGTTTAATTTCACAGTAAGCACGATCAAGTTCAAGCCCCTTCTCCATCACAGCTTCCAAGGTTTCCAGGTTTTTAAAGGGTTTTGAGAGGGTGGTGAAAAGCCCTTTATATAGCGCTTCAATCACCTCCTTGGTCTCGGCAAAACCCGTCATGAGGATAGCGACCTGACGAGGACGTTCCCCTCTCATCCACAGCAAGAGTTCCAAACCGTTTGTATCGGATAGGTGCTGATCCATCAAAATAAGATTGTAGATCTGTGCGAGAAAGAGCCGTTTTGCCGCATTGCCGCTTGAGACCAGTGTGATGTCAATGCTCTGCTGACGTATCCGTTCACGAAAAAGTTTCTCAAAGAGCTTTAAGGTATAAGGATCATCATCAACAACAAGAATTTTCTCCATCGTATATCCTCTTTTTTCAAACGAAGACACTCAGAGGGAAATCATCTTTTATTTTTGTGTGAGCAGATAGTCGGCCAATGCCTCAAGCTCTTTTTCACTTCCCTTGACTGGCATCATTTTTGCCGTCGGCATGAGTTTTTTAGGATTCTTGAAGAACTTCAACAACCACACGCGGTCGCGTTTGCTCCCGATTTCTGAAAGATCCGAGGCAATCGTCCCCCCATTTCCTTCAATTGTGTGGCACATGATGCATCGTTTTTTTTCAAAAAATGCCTTACCCGCTTCAAGCTCAGAAGCCTCAGCAGGCAGAGATACAAACATCAGTGTCATTGCGGCTACGATAAAAACCATCTTGTCTTTTTTCATCTCTTTTCCCTCCGATCTCTTTAACAGACATATAGAAATAAGGGCAAGGGAACACCTCTCCCTTGCCCCACCATGATGAGCGATGTAACTTAAAAATTGAGCATTGCTTCTACGACGACCTGATAGTCGGTCTTGTTCGTTGCATCATTAACAGAACGATTGCCTTCCAAGGCAAGCCGAAGATGGCTTTCATAAGTATGGACGACCCCGATTGTTTCTATTTTTCGGTTATTGCCGCCCAGACTGTCATTGGGATCAACCCAGTCAAAACGGGCCAGAAGGGTTGTGTCGAGGGGTTTTAAAAAGTGCTGCCCTTCAACATAGAAGCTGTTACCTTGAACATCCGTGCCGACGGCACTGGGCACCATGTCTTCAGCCCTGAAATAACCTCCGATGATTTCAGTTCCAGAGGAAAAAATCTTGTTTGCTACCGCGCCATAACGGTAGAAACTATAATCGCTCTCCTCTGTGCCATCATTCCAGACACCTCTGTAACCATATAGGGTAAATCCAGAGGCCAGATCATCCAAAATACGCTCATAGGCAAACATGATATCTTTATTCTTATCCTGTTCTCCCTCAACCCCTGAATTACCCCCAACAGCAAGCCCGTTGAGTACCTGAGCGATGAACCTCGAATTGTTCACAACATGAGCGACCTCGGCTCCTTGTTGATTCTCTCTGATCCGAAAAGGGATGGCACTGCTTGTCAAGGCTCTCGACGAAAGCGGTTCCGGACGGCTGATCCCGGTCGGTCGATCAAAACCGCCAATCCCTACGCCCTGCATGGAATGGAACTGTCCAAGACGAATGGTCGTAAACTGATTGGAGGACTCTCCGAAAAATGCCCGAACCTGCGACAGAAGTTCCACCTTGCCATCTTCCCATTCAAACTCTGTGAATGAGGAAAGCGTTTTTGTTAAGGCACCCGCATAAAAAAAGGTAGTGTCATGCCACGCAAACCGATTTGTCTCCATCGCACCCTCAGGATTTTTATACTCAGCGCGACCCCGGGCACGTAGAGAGAGGAAATTGCCTGCTTTTGAAATATCTTGTGACTTTCCCACTTCGTCCGGCATTCGATAACCCGACCAACGAAACTTCTGACCTGTTTTATTCAGTCGAGGTACGGCTGGAGAATGGCAAAGGCTGCAATCAGCGTTATATTTTCTTCCCCATGCGGGTAGGGCGCTCACCTCTTGCGGGAAGAGCATCCCAATGAGAGGAACAACAATCAGCGTCAAAACAACAAACATCCCCAAACTAAGCTTCTGCATCTTTTTATCTCCTTTTCATCAGTGACATCAATGATTTGAAAACGAAACGCCGATAAGATCTAGGCAAGCCTTGTTATCGGCGTTTCACTCTCTGACGGAGCAATTGAGATGCCAGAGTTGCGAAGGAGAAATTTTTTATTTAAATGATAAAAAAGTGTGAAAATACATTGTTTTAGATGATATGAGACGGGATTTCTTAAAAGAGTGTTCTGCTTTTAATCGCTCTAATATGAACTTTTTTATAACAGTTGTCATGATTGAGTGACACCCGAGATCATTCGAAGAATTTAGGTGAGAATGATCTCAAGATAGGAAGAATACCCCAACGTTTCATACGGACATAAAGATTCTGGCGGGGAATGCCGCTGATGCGGGCTGCTTCGGAAACATTGCCTCCGGCACGGATCAGAAGACGTCTCAAATAATCCGATTCAAAGGCCTCCCGCTCTTCCTGGTAGGGGGAGATCTCTTTGTCTTTACGACGTTCTTTTTTTTGTTTTTTGATGACCTGTCCGATCTGTTCGATATGGATGGCACTGATGGGGCCGCCGGGGTGGAGTGCAACCATACGCTCGATCACATGTTGGAGTTGGCGCACATTGCCCGGCCATGAAAAACCTTTGAGGGCTTCGATCGCCTCGGGCGAAAACGGCCCCACTTTTTTTCCAAAACGGTCATTAAACTGACCCAGAAAGTGCAACGCCAATAAGATAATATCCTCCCCCCGCTCCCGCAAAGGCGGAATTTCGATGGTGATGACATTGATGCGGTAGAAAAGATCCTCCCGAAAATGACCTGCCTCCACTTCATCCGCAAGTCGTTTATTGGTTGCACAGATGAGACGAAAATCACTTGAATGCATCTCGGCACTGCCTAAGCGGGAAAAGGTTTTTTCTTGAAGGACCTGCAAGAGACTGCATTGCATTTTTTCACTCATGTTGGAGATTTCATCAAGAAAAAGCGTGCCGTGATCGGCCTTTTCAAAATAACCAGGTGTTGTTTTGATTGCGCCGGTGAATGCGCCTCGTTCGTAACCGAAAAGGGCGCTTTCCAAGAGCGACTCCGACAAACCGCCACAGTTGACAACAAGAAAAGCTTTTTTTTCTTCCCGGCTTAAGTCATGAAGGTGTTTTGCGATCATGCTTTTTCCGGTACCGCTCTCCCCTTCAAATAAAACCGTTGTATCCAAGGGAGCAATCTGCCGCATTTGCCCCATCATGGTTTCCATGCCCGCAGAGCGTCCGATGAGCGTGCTGCATGCCTTTCGTTGATCGAGGGCCTCGCGTAGCCGATTGATTTCACGATAGGCCCGGTCAAATTCCAGGGCTTTTTCGATGACCGCTTCTAAGGCATCCAGGTTTTTAAAAGGTTTGCAGAGATAATCAAAGAGTCCTTCCCGGACGGCGCGGATGGCATCACTCACATCGGCAAAACCGGTCATCAGGATGGCAACTTGCAGAGGACGCTCTTCCCGCATCTCTTTGATGATTTCAAGTCCCCGACCATCGGGCAGGCGCTGATCCATCAAAATGAGGTTAAACTCACCTTCTCGAAAATAACGCCAGGCTTCTATTGCTTTAGAGGCCAGTTTTAAATCGACCGCCTTACTGCGAAAGAGACGCTCAAATAATTTCAGGGTATAGGGATCATCATCGACAACCAGAATTCTTACCATCAAAATACTCCATCACGCACTTTAGCCCGGCAGCCAAAATGTAAACTGTGCCCCGCCTTCGGGAAGATTTTTGACCGATACTTCTCCGCCATGCAGGATAGCGACATGCTGCACGAGCGGCAATCCCAGACCTGTTCCTTTTGTCCGAGTTGTAAAAAAGGGCACAAATATTTTTTCAATGTGTTCTTCTGAGATGCCCGGCCCTTTGTCTTCAACCAGAAGCGCCCACCCTGACTTTTCATCCCCCTCTCTCAGGTGAGAACGAAGTCGCACGGTAATAGCCCCGTTTTCATCGGCTTGCATCGCATTTGAAATGAGGTTAAAGAGGGCGTGACGAATCAGAATGGGATCCACTTCGAGATAAACCGGCGCTTTCGGCAATTCTGCCTTGATCGACAGCGGCATTTTTGCACTGTGCTTACAGAGGTCAATCGCCTCTTCAATCACACTCTGTATCTCAGTCAGCTTGCGGTCAAAACAGGAGATTTTGGTAAATTCCATCATTTGATGTAGAAAGTCACGGCAGTCTTCCCCCGCATTCTGGATATCCTCCAACAACTCTTTTGTATCAGCCGAGATATTTTTTTCGCGCAAGGCCAGTTGCGCCATATTCACCACACCGACCAAGGGATTGTTGATTTGATGGGCAATCTCTCCAATCATTAACCCAAGGGAAGAAAGCTTTTCGATTTGAACAACCTGACGGTTTTGTGCATTTAATTTTGAAAATGCGTTCTTCATTTCTTTTTTTCGGAGTGCCTCTTCAGCGATCTTCGCTGCTTCAATCGCTGATCGATAGCGATGAACAAGGATGGCCGTGATCCAAATCATCGTCAACGCGAGTCCTCTATTGAGAAGTACAATATAAGCTAGGCCTCCAGATGATGAAAGAACATAGCCAACAACAGTCAAAAAAGAACCAGCGGCTGCCATAATATATGCCATCCCGATTCGTGGAGAAAAAAGGGAAAGGAGAACTAAGCTCACATAAGGCACACCTCCGGCAAAACCCAAGGGAATATTTATGTCAATAATAAATATAACGAGCTCTAGAAGGACACTCAAAACAATCAAGCGGACATCCGTCTTTATAGTGGCCCCCAGAGTTGAAACAGTCTGATGAGATTTATAAGTGAAATTCTGGGTGGTTGTCATGCTGCCTCCGGGAGTCTCGAAGGCAGATTGGAATATACCTGATTGGGTGTCATTCTTTGCAGACTAGCATGTCTCCGGTCTTGATTGTAAAATGTCATTCAAAGACCTATGCCTTCTTTTGCTTCTGCAACTGAGTCGTAAGCTTTGAGATACACTTCCTCATATTTTAGACTCCTCCAGAGTCGCTCTATGAACACGTTGTCAACCCAACATCCTTTTCCATCCATGCTGATATTAATCCCTTTATTTTTAAGGACTTGCGTAAAGTCAGCGCTGGTGAATTGGCAGCCCTGATCGCTGTTGAAAATACCAGGAACACCGTAGGTCGCCAAGGCTTCTTCTAATGCTTCAATGCAGGGTTCAGTCTCTAAGCTGTTAGAAAGCCGCCAAGAGAGGACTTTTCTAGAGTACCAGTCCATGATGGCAACCAGATATAAAAAGCCTTTCCTCATCGGGATGTAGGTGATGTCGGTACACCATACCTGCTTCACTTGGTTCACCTCTAAACCTCGTAACCTTGTGCTCCGGATTCTTTTTCGTGGTCTTAGCTCCAGGATACAGTGCCCGTATCCTCATCATTTTCATCAAGCGGCGGACGCGTTTCCGATTGACGATGAGACCATGCCGATCCCAGAGGTCATCCCGAAGTCGCCTTGATCCTTTGAAGGGATGGCGAAAAGATGCAGGACGTCGATCTTTTCCATTAACTCAAGGTCATCCTCGCTGACCGAGGGTGAGGATCTGTAAGCTGATGATCGGCAGATCTCCAAAGCAGCACACTGGCGACTTAGGGGAAGCTTGTGAGATCGATCTATTTTGGCTTTGCGCTCAACCGTCTTCAACGATCGAGCGCTTTGGATGAAAAATCGTTTTCTAGCGCTAGCTCTCCGATCTAGGCATGCAGCGTTTTTAGAGCCGATTCATCACTCTGAATTTTGTCCTGACCACTGCCAAATACAGAGACCGCCTGATCTTGTAGATGTTTCTTCCAGTCCTGGATTTGGTTCGCATGAACGTCAAATCGTTCAGATAATTCTGCGAGGCTCTGGTCCCCTTTAATCGCTGACAGTGCTACTTTCGCCTTGAAGGCCGGCAAGTGATTTCTTCTTTTTCTTCTCATCTGAGTCTCCTTTTTTAGTCAGAATACCTCAGAATTTCCACTTACACCTCTGTCTCTTTTATGGGGTCCACTTCTCTACATATTTGACAGTACACAAAAACGCATGTTGAAGTAGAAGTTCTGTTTGTCCAATTCGGTTTAATTTGGAAAGTTAAATGGAAAATGGGCTAAGGGAATACCAGTGTATAAATATGTGCTAAAAATAGTTGGTTGTTCTTATGGAGTTTTGGGAGTGCTTAATTTGTCCATCTTCCTATATTGGGTTATTTTTGGCCCTCCAATAGAATCATTTTCACCGAAATTTATTGTAGTAGTATTTGGGGCACCGTTATTACTTGCATCTGTTAGTTTTATGATCGCATATTCCTTCTGGAAACTAAAAAAATGGGGGCGTTATTTAGCAATTAGTGCCAATGGTATCTGGATTTTGGTGGTTATTTTAACTTTTGTTATTGGAGATGAGAGCGGACAAGGATTGCTAGAGATTACTATCCCAGTATTTCTTTTTTCACTAGTATTCCTAGCTTTGCCTATAGCGATTATAGTGCTTTGCATAATACCGCAAGTAAGAATTTTGATGAATTAGCAAAGAAAAGCAATAAAAAACAGGAAGATGAAGGGTCAGGTCTACGTCTTTGATTAATTTAAGCCTCTTTTGATAATTTTGAACAAAAGATTTCAGAGGAGGGAGTCATGGCGGTGGGTGCAGACATCGTGGGTGCGACACTGGCCTGTATTTTATCCGGTTTTTGCGGAGACAATGGCATGGGAGGCCGGAAATAATTGTTTAGAATACGACGGGGTCTTATTTTGTTGATGATTTTTACTTTGGCCTTTGCTCCGCAGTATGGTTTTTCTAAAGTACTTTCCAAAGAGGAAGTCAATGCCAAGTGGGAAGACCTTCTTAGAAAGGAGCAATATAGACCTACAGTGGCACCGAATCATGATAATGTCATCATTGTGCATGAGCAAGGAGAGGCCTATCTTTTGGGTTTCTTCGGTCTGTCTAGTGGAGGAGGTTGGCGTATTGGGGGCCGTTTGCAGGCAGAAATCCAGATTCAGGAAGGATTGCTACAGCTTTACTCTAGAGGATCAACAAAATGGTCTCCAGGTTTTGGGTTCCCCATTATTGGAATAGAACCCCGGTACAACCGCAAGAAATACCCTATTTGGGAATTCCGCCTTATTTTGCGTAATCTTGCTCGCCGCGAGGAGATTCATACGATTAAGACCATTCCTGTGCCAACGCAAGAGGTCCTCCAACATCCTCAATTTCGTTTTAATCCAGATGATCCGCCTTGTCCTTTGGGTTACTGGTGTCCTCGTGGTGAGCTTAAATATGAGGCAACCCAGAAGATAGCCATAGTTAACATCTTAGGAACTCTAAATCCATTTAGAGTCGATATCCCCTTGGCTGAACTTGAGATGAGCAAAGGAAAGAAATGACGACTTGTCGAGTCATAAAAAAAAATTTCAGGAGCAAGACATGGGGGTCAGGTCTACGCAATTGACGGCATGACTTTCCTTAGCCCCGGTAGAGAAGGATAACTTGAAAGTTATTTTTAAGAATCGAGAAGCTGCTAAATTTACCAAATGCGTAGACCTGCCCCCGATGCTTCCATTAGATCAACTGAGCCGGAACGGGGATGTAAGGGTAGATAGGATGGTTACGCTGGATTGTTTTGGAGAAAGCGGCAGTTGCGGCACAACGCCGGACAATGTCGGACAATGTCGGGCAATGTCGGGCAATGTCGGGCAATGTCGGGCAATGTCGGGCAATGTCGGGCAATGTCGGGCAATGTCGGGCAATGTCGGGCAATGTCGGGCAAACCCTCAATTTTTGGCAAAACCGAGGGTTTTTACGCGGTGGAGAGAATAGTCGTCCCGATGGTTCGGGGAGAGGCATCTCGAACAATCAAAGCGCTTTGTCGCACTCAGATATTCCACCGAATTCGGACATCGTGGGTGGGATACTGGCTTGTATTCTATCTGGTTTTTGCGGAGATGATGGCATGGGAGGTCGGAAATAAGTGTTTAAAATACAATGGCATTTTCTTTTCTTGATGTGTTTTTTTCTGCTTGTTATTCCACAGGAGGGTTTTTCCAAAAAACTTTCCATAGAAGAGGTCAATACCATCTGGGAAAACTTTTTGCGCAAAGAACAATATCGGCAATTTGGGTTTACTCTGGAATCGAAATTTGATGCCCCCATGTTTGGAAATAGAATCATAGTTAAAGAACTCCGAGGAGGGTATCTTGGAGGGTTCTTCGGCTTATCAGAAGGAGGAGGCTGGGGAATTGTTGGGGGTTTAGAAGCAGAAGTAACCATAGAGGAGGGGATCCTGCAACTTTATGTAAAAGAGACGGTCAAAACGTCGCCAGGATTGGATCTCTTTTTTATTGTGATTCAATCAGGCTATGACAAAAAAAAATATCCGATATATGAATTCCGGCTGATTTTACGGGACACCAGAGAACGGGAGCAGATTAAGACATTGAAATCGATCAATCTTCCCAAAGAAGAAGTGTTTGTGCCGCTTTATTCGGAAAGGCGACCGCGTGGAAAAATCGACTATGACCCAGAAAAAAAAGTCGCCGTCGTCCGAATAGAAAGCATCCGAAATCCTTTCAGTGTCGAAGTTCCCTTACTTGAATTTTTTTAGAAGGGTAAATAAAATTGGATCGCAAGATCACTTTTACTTATGACAAGCTTAACAACCTGCTGACGACGACTGATCCTTCCAATGCGGTCATGACAATCACTTACACTACTGAAGGCCAGCCTGCAACAGTGACTGATCCTTTGGGCAATGTCACACAGTTTGCTTACGACACGGATGGAAATTTGACAAGCACGACCGACCCGCTGGGCAATATCATGATCCGGGCCTACGATCCTGTTTCACGTCTTTTAACCGTCACTGATCCGCGGGGCAAGACCTCAGGATTTGTTTACGACGATCTGAATCGGGTGACAAACATCACCGATCCAGGTAGTGGAAATACCGCATTTACTTACGATGAGAACGGGAATCTCTTGACCGTTACCGATGCGAATAACAATACAACGAGCTATACCTACGATGTACAGGATCAATTGGAAACTCGGATTGATCCGCTTGCAAGAAGCGAATCCTACACTTACGATCTCAACGGAAATCTTGAGACCTTTATCGACCGCAAAAACCAAACCACCGTCTTTAGTTATGATCCGCTAAATCGACGTATGCAGACAGACTATGCAGATAGTACCCAGACCGTATTTACCTACGACACCGCCGGGCGGCTGGATCGTGTGGACGAAGCGGCGTCCTCTATTGCGTTTACTTACGATAATCTTGATCGGCTGGCAACTGAAATTACGCCGCAGGGAGTTGTTTCTTACAACTACGACATTCTGGGGAGAAGAACGACCATGTCTGTTAATGGCGGATTACCTGTGGGCTACACGTACGACGCCAATTCCCGGCTCACGCAAGTGGCGCAGGGGACGGAAATGGTGGGACTCAGTTATGACTTGGCTGGGAGAAGAACAGACCTCACCTATTCAAATGGCACGAGCACGACATACACTTATGACATCGCCAGTCGATTGACCAATATTACGCATCAATCGGGAGCAACGCCTTTTGAAAGTATTATTTATACCTATGATGCTGCGGGGAATCGGATCAGCTTGGATCGCACAAATGGGGCATCCATCTTATTGCCGGATGCGGTTCAGGCGGCCTACGACGCCGCGAATGAACAGATTCAATTTAATAATGCCACACCGAATTTAAATTATGATGCTAATGGGAATCTCACAACTCAAACGGATCCCAGTGGCACGACGACTTATTCTTGGGATGCAAGAAACAGGCTCAGTGCACTCAGTGGGCCGAGCACGACAGCGAGCTTTATGTATGATGCTTTGGGGCGCAGAACGAGCAAAACCATTAATAGCATACAGACGGATTTTCAGTATGATGGCAATGATATTGTGGTAGAGATTGGTGGCGGAGCTGTGGGTGCGAGTTATTTACGGTCTTTGAGTATTGACGAGCCTTTTGTGCGGCAATCTGCAACAAATGAATATTACCATGTAGATGCTTTGGGCAGTACTTTAGATCTAACGGACGCGGCTGGGACTGTTTCAACAAACTATGAATATGAGGCTTTTGGGAAGACGACAGTCAATGGGAGTTCAAATAATCTATTTCAGTATACGGGGAGGGAGAATGATGGAACAGAGCTATATTATTATCGGGCAAGATATTATTCTCCAGTGTTAAAAAGATTTATTAGTGAAGATCCGCTAAGGTTTAAACTTGTAACCCCGAATTTCTATTTTTATGTAAATAATAATCCGCTAAGATTCTTCGACCCATTTGGGTTAAAGCAAATTGAGGTCTGCCAAGGGAGAAATTGTTTTGATATTGAGGTTGATGACGATACAGATTTAGAAATTCTAGGACAATTACTAGAGCCAGGAACTCCAGAAATCTTAACAGATGAAGAAAAAAGAATACTTTTAGATCACGCCATCGAATCGATAGCTTGTGCATCCTTTAGAGGACTCTGCCCTACGAAGCTACCTATCAAGCCGCCTTCTGTTGAGGATTTTTTTGGCCCCCGTGATGCTGGAGCTGCTACCTTCCCAGATAGCATCAATGAGAGTGATTCCGATGATGGCAGTAGACGCCCAAATTCCGATTCCGGTACTGGAGTATTTGGTGGCAGAAAATAGTTTTACATGTTACGGGCTTGTCAAAAATGAAAATCAAAAAAAGTACTTTGTCATGATTGAGTGGGTACAGATAGTAGCTCCTGTCGCAATGTTTTGGATCAGTGCAGGTTTCCTGTATTTAAGGAAAAATAATTGTCCAAGAACAGGAACTCTTTTTGATACCCAAAATTGGGGTCTTTTGTTAGGGCCGTTAGCAATAACAATTATTTTTTTGATACAAGTCATTGGGCCGAAGCTATTCTGGAATTTTCGGGGAAACCCTTTAGCCGTCACTCTTCTGTGGATGACTGAAATTGGTTTTTTTGTTGGTGTGTTATTTTTTTTTAAGGCGGGGAAAGAGCACTTTTTTGCTAAATTGGGATTTTTTCCTGACCAAATGTTATTTCGCTTCGTGTCTGGGCTAAGATGGATCTCAGGATTCTATCTTTTCTATGCGTTGTTTGGCTACGTTCTGCTTAGCGGTGTTACTGTAGATGAATTTTCTCAGTTCATTTTAAGGTATGATTCCAAGGAGACAAACCAAATTGTTCGCTCAATGAGTTTTTTTGATTCTTCTTGGGGGAGTATTTCTCTGTTGATCCCTTTTTTTTATTTCATTATCTACGGGTCAATTTATCAGGAGGTGGTATTCAGAGGATTTTTATATGGTCCGATTCGAAAAAAAATAGGACCTTTCTTCGGAATTATTATGACGGCTCTCCTTTTTACATTCGTACATTATGGGCTTACTATTTCTAGTTTTATTGATATATTCCTTCATGGGATTTTATTTGCCTTTCTTTACGAAAAGACACAATCTCTTATTCCAAGTATATTTGTTCATATTTTTTCAAATATGGGTCCTGCTAGTGGTTATTTTTTTAAAGAAAAAATCTCTTTTGAAGCGGTCCAATCTACCGGGCGTTGGGGGATGCTTGTATTCTCTGTGATTTTTGTCTTTGCCGTTTTGTTGTATCAGTGGATGATTAAGAACGGCAATACTTTGAAGTTGCCCAGTTCACTTGTACTAGGACAAACTCAGGGCAACAAGTAAGACAGGTCTAGTATTCGATTGTTTCTTCAGTCATTAGTAACGACAAGGGGTCAGGTCTACACATTTGACAGTACACAAAAACGCATGTTGAAACAGAGGTTCTGGTTGTCCAATTCGGTTTAATTGGGAAAGTTAAATGAATCAAAATAAATATTTAATACATCCAGTATGTCAAGCAGTAACATTTGTGATGGCCTTCCTTCTGTTGTCATTTTCCCTCATTCACGCCGCCCCTGCTGAATTTTTCTACGATGCGCAAGGCCGCTTGGTCGGCGTCAAAGACGAAACCGGAAACATGGCCGTACACCGCTACGATGCCGTCGGCAATCTGCTCTCCATCGACAACTTATCACAGACCGCAGGCAACGTCGGCATCTTCCTACTCCTGCCCGAAAAAGGTGTCGTAGGCGAAACCATCGACATTCAGGGCTTTGGCTTCAGCAACGTCAGCACTGAAAACACCGTCACCTTTAACGGGACAGCAGCCACCGTGATCTCATCCAGTTTTGACAGTCTCACGATCACCGTGCCCGTCGGTGCTACTAGCGGTCCCGTTGTTGTCAGTAATATCATCGGCAACGCCACCAGTCCCCAGCCTTTTACGATATTGACCACCCCAATGATCCTTAGTATTGATCCGGCAAGTGTCACGCAAGGCTCAAGCAATGTCATGGTCATACACGGGGAAAATCTTGCCGCAACAAACGGCATTACCTTCAGTAGCGGCAGTTTGAGCGCCGTTTTTTTGACCGCACCCACACCCAACAAAATTAAAATAAAACTTGATGTAGATAGTGGAACACCCCTTGGTGCTTACAGTTTTACACTGACCAGCCCGACAGGGAATATTCAAAGTGGTGCAGTTCTTGTGAATGTCAATTCCGCAGATCCGACAATGAGTGTCATCCGCAAAGGCGTGAGTGTGTTTATCCCAAAGTTGCCCGGCATGCCTGAAGGCCCCAGCATGACCGTTGCACCACCGATCAGCGTTTCAATGCCTTAATTTGACATACAATTTTGAAACATAGGAGCAAGCCATGAAAAATAGACAGTGCAAAACCTGCTTTTTCGCTTCTCTCATCGCCATTATATTCCTCTCAGCATCTCCCGGTTTGGCACAAACCTTCATCAGCGGAAGCACAGGAGTAGATGGCGCCTTTTCCCCTGCTGCTGACATCACCATCCCTTTACCCCCGGACGGAGTCTTTAATTATACGACCGTGAATATCCCAACTGGAGAGACCATTACCTATGCCCAGAATAGTGCCAACACCCCAGTCACGATATTGGCCACAGGCGATGTCAATATCGAAGGAACGCTTGATATTAGATGTGAAAATGGATTGTCCGTCGTTTCAGGGGTATTATCGAATCAGGTGCTTTGGGTGGCCCGGGTGGCTTCCCCGGCGGATCAGGTGGTCTTGGAGGAAGCACGACCCAAACAACTGCCAGTGCAGGACAAGGGCCAGGCTTAGGGGATCAGGATAATCCTGGAAACTATGGTGCGCCATCTCAATTTGTCACACTTCTTCCATTATTTGGTGGGTCTGGTGGGGGGGAGGTGCAATCTTGATTGCCTCCTCAACACAGATTATAGTTAATGGAGTGGTCGAACCCGCCTAGAAGCATTGACACAAGCATTTACCGGCGATTGATGGAGAACCCCTTGAGCACATCATGCTCGCCGCAAATATGGGCCACCCTTCAAGACTGACCTTAGTAACAAGATCTGGAAAAGAAATCCCAGCAAAAGAATTTTTAGGAGAAGAAAAACTGGCCTTCCTCTGGAAACAGATACAATCTCAAAAATAAGAGAGAAGACGGCTATGCAATATCTTGCCGATGTCGCGCCACGATCCGTGAAAGGGGGTCCAGTTTCCAGACAATGACAATATCACCCGCTCTGAGTTGTTCAATCATTCGATGAAGCACGGGTCTATCCCATCGTCCGCCAGAAGCCGTTTCATCAAAGACTTTTTCGACCTTTGCCATTTCTCACCTAAATTAGACTTTACAATAGCTGATCAAAAACCCTACGGAACATCTGGTACCTTTATGGTATTTAACCCCTTACGGCCCTTTTATTCTATCCCCTAAGGGCGCCTTAATTGACAAGCTAAAATTCCTATGATAAACATTTGATGATTGATCATAAAGGGATCTTGCATTGAAGATTGGTATCTTGATGAGCACGGGTCCTGAGCATCAAAATGGTCATACCGTCTTTGCGCTAACAGAGGCCTTTCTTGCAACATCCCACGAAGTCCATCTTTTTTTAATGGATGACGGCATTTTTCATATTGTAAAAAAAAACAAGATCGGCATCGTAGCGAAACTAGAAAAGTTGCTCTCAAAACAAATGTGCGTTTCCATTTGCACGCAGTCTGCAGAAAAACGCGGTATTTCTGAAAGCGAAACCCTCAGCGGGGTACAATGGTTGTCTCAACATACGCTGGCGAGGATCGTCGCAGACTCAGATCGTTTCCTCTCTTTCGGAACATAAGGACGCTCTGATTAAATTATGAAACCACCTGAGGGAAAAACAGTGCTTGTCCTTATTCAAGATGGGCCGTTTAATACCTTAGCGACAAGCGAAGCCTTTCGTATGGGCATCGGCTTAACACTTGCGGAGAATCAAACCCACTTTTTACTGATTCAAGACGGGGCCTATCACTTGAACCCCTTACAGGGGGATAAAATCAGTAGACCCTCCCTCTATGATTTCATCACAGTATTTGAAGACATTGGCATCACTCTCTCGGTGGATGCCGATGACATGCTGGCGCGAAAAATAACACGCGTCCCTCCGATGACACATGCGCTTCCTAAAACCGAGGTCTTTCAAATGATTCGAGATGCAGACGTGGTGATCCCTTTTCGATGAAGACACTTCATATCATGAGGAAAATAAACGACCCTTTTGCCCTAGCGGCCATTATAGATGAGTCAGCAAAACGGCCGACGGCTCTACTGCTCATTCAGGATGGCGTATTGACAACAGAAATACTTCCAGAAGAAACCTATGTCTGTCATGAAGATTTGAGCGCACGCGGCGCAGAGAGCCCATACCTATCAATTAACTATACCGGAATGGCTCGTTTGATCACCGAATGTGGACGCGTCATCACCTGGTAAAAAATCAAAAATGCGCTGACAAAGTCAGCGCATTTTTGAAGCAAGATGCTTCTCGCAAGTCAATTTTTTTTGGGGACGCCCCGCCGTAAAATGGGCGTGTTTTAGAGGCACAGCATGATTATTTCTCAGATTCCTGATTTAATCAACATCGCAAGTTCGCTTGCCC
The DNA here is from genome assembly GCA_013151935.1 of Candidatus Manganitrophaceae bacterium. Lineage (GTDB taxonomy): Bacteria > Nitrospirota > Nitrospiria > SBBL01 > JAADHI01 > JAADHI01. Next base: position 26,689 of record JAADHI010000086.1, on the reverse strand, counting down.
CGATTTCGGTGCTCGTCATTTTCCTCGCCATCATTACGTTTTTGAAGAAAAAATAAAACCTAGAATTTATTCTTCTCAACCTCACTCAAGACGGCTTCAAAAATATGTAATCCTTCTTCGGCTTCTTTTTTGCTGAGTGTGAGCGGCGGCATAAAACGAACAGCACTTTCACCACAACCCAAAACAAGCAAGCCTTTTTCAAAACAACCCTGGACGACGGCATCTCTCTCGGCCACAGCCAAAGCTTTTGTTTCCCGATCTTTCACCAATTCGGTGGCAACCATCAGCCCCATGCCCCGCACATCGCCCATCAAACGATGGGTTTTCTGCATCTCACGTAGACGGCTTTGCAGTAAGTCTCCCATTTTTTGGGCATTCTCCATCAATCCATCTTCCAAAAGTGAAATCGTCGCAAGGGCCGCCTCACAGGCAATGGGATTTCCACCAAAGGTATTGGCATGAGCGCCCGGCTCCCAAATATCCATAATTTTGCTTTTCGCAACAATCGCACCTAAGGGCAAACCGGAAGCAATGCCTTTGGCGAGTGTCATGATATCGGGCACCACATTAAAATGCGCATGCGCAAACATCTTTCCCGTGCGCCCCATCCCACTTTGCACCTCATCTATAACCAATAAAATACCGTAAGATGCCGCAAGTTTTGCCAATTTTTTGAGGAAATCTTTAGGCGGAACAATGTAACCCCCTTCGCCTTGAATGGCCTCGACAAATATGGCGGCCACTTCTTCTGCCGGGAGAAAATGTTTAAAGGCCGTCTCTTCGATCCAATCCAGTGTAAAATCAACACAGTCCTCCGCACTTAGACCCGCCGGAGGACGATAGGGATTGGGGTAAGGCGCATGCACCACGCTTGAAACAAGCGGGGCGTAAGCTTTTTTTTGAGCGGCCTTGCTTCCCGTGAGAGAGAGTGCCCCCATGGTTCTCCCGTGAAATGCACCTGAAAACGCCAGGTAATAAGGGCGTTTTGTGGCATAACGGGCCAATTTCATTGCACCCTCAACAGATTCTGCCCCCGAGTTTGTGAAAAAGACCTTCTTTTTCACTCGGCCTGGGGCAAGCGCAGACAAAACCTCAGCCAACTCAATTTCCGATGAATAATAAAAATCAGTGCCCGACATGTGGATCAATTTTTTGGCCTGATCACAAATGGCTTTAACCACTTTAGGATGACAATGACCACTCGCAGTCACGGCAATGCCGGAGGTAAAATCAAGATATTCAAATCCATCTACATCCGTCATACGGCAACCCTTGGCCGATGCGACGACAAGCGGGTAAGCACGCGTCACGGACTTTGAGATCACAGCATGATCGCGGCTCACCCAACTTAAGGCTTCTGGCCCCGGAGGCCTCTTTGTCTTTTTTTGTTTCATCTTCAGCGCCTTTCCGAGCCTGAAAAGACTCTATAAAAGAGTAATTCTTTCATGGGCCTTCACTCTCCGCTGCACCAGGCCGAAAATTTCGGTGATGATACGGAGTGCAGCAAAGCTGGTGATGTCTGAAACATCCAGGGGCGGCGCCACTTCGACTAAATCTGCACCCACCACAGGAAGGACATTCAAACGACGAATTAAAGTAATGACATCCCGTGTACTCAAACCACCGGCGTCAGGAATCCCTGTGCCGGGTGCAAAAGCAGGATCAAGCACGTCAATATCGATAGAAAGATAGACATTTGAAAGATTCGAAAACCGTGTACTTATTTCATCGGCAATAACCGACATGCCACGCGCTGCGACTTCGTAGGCGGGAAAGACCTTCATCTTGTGTCTCGCAATAAAGTCTCGTCCCGCAGGTTCAAAACAGCGCGTTCCCACCAAAATCGTACGCTCCGGCGAAAATCGCTCCAGTGCCATCGCGCGTCGCAGGGGACATGCATTTGAGTAAGCAGAGCCTTGAAAGGTGTCGGAGAGATCGGCGTGGGCATCAATAAAAATCATGCCAACATCTTCAGAAGCACAACGATTGACGGCCTGATGCACAGGAATGACAACCGAGTGATCTCCCCCTAATATAAGGGAAAAGACATGGCCCAGACGTTTTGAAACGGCCGACTCAATCTCAGAATGTGCGGCGACAAAATCTCCCCCGGAAAAGAGATCCCCTTCATCACAAATCGCCAAGGAAGCAAAACTTTCCCCCGTTTCCAGGACGGAAGGAATTTCAGCGGAAAGTCTGCGTATCCGTGCTGGACCTTCACGCGCCCCAACACGAAAACAAGCCGCACCATCATAGGGAATACCAAAGATACTGATCTCAGGCTGCGTGCAATCCGGTATGTTACGTCCGGCCCAATAACGATCTTCAGGAACCGTCTCTTCGGAAAGAGCAGCATTTGTGTTGTTGTTTTGTAAATGATGAATCGGCGGCATTAGGCTTCTCCTTGTTCGAAGGGTTCAGCTCACGCTTGACACAACCGGGACTCTCTTGAGTATACCACCATAAGAAATGGATGTTAGAAACGGAAATGACTGAAAAGACAAACCTCTGAGGCGGAAAATGGAGCGACATCCAAAGAGAATGAGAAAGATTTTTAGAGGTGAAACCCCGCCATGACGGGGACAACAAAAGTGATCAGGACAATAAGATCTGAAAAAAGCCCTACTTTAGTTTTCAGACAATGCCAATGCCACGCTTGCCAAAAGAAAAAGCATCAACCCCGGCAAAGATAAAGACAACAACATTAAGCACCCATGCTTTTGCAGAATAGTCTGTCGTCATATACGAAAAGACAGCGACCACTATAAAAAATATGCCTCTCGCATACTGTCTCACATACAACTGACCAAAGCCCGCAAAAGCAAATGAAAACAAAGCCGCAATGACGCCCCCTTTTATCCCTTTCTGCTCTTGAATGGCGAGAAAAAAAATCAGGATCGCCGCCACAACGATCCACTTTCCAGACAGCGGTAGCAATTCGGGCATCCGCATAAAAAACAGGGAGAGCAGAATTGCCGTTATAACGCGTCCCCTACTGGGCTTTGAAGTCTGATCAAACATCTGTTGATTTTGCATAAAGTCGCAGCTCGGCAAGACGTTCAGCCGCCGCAGCCGTTGAAATAGATTCTTTTTTGGCCAAGATAAAGACCCCTTTCATGCGATCATAAATCTTGCTGATTTTTTCATAGGCCTGTTCCTGTCCATAGCCTTTTAATTCCTGGGCAATGTTGATCAAGCCCCCCGCATTTAAAACATAATCCGGGGCATAAAGGATGTTGCGATTTGTCAACTCATCGGCAACACCCAGGGTTTTGAGTTGATTGTTCGCCGCACCCGCAATAATCTTGCATGAAAGGCTTTCGATACTGCGTTCATTGATGATTCCACCTAAAGCACAGGGTGAAAAAACATCGCAGTCCACACGATACACTTCATGTCCATGGATGGGATCTGCACCGTAGTCACGAATCGCATGGGCCACACGTTCTGGATCCATATCAGAAACATAAAGCGTCGCACCAGCTTCGTGCAGCAACTTGGCCAAAGCACTTCCCACTTTGCCCAATCCTTGAATCGCTACACGTTTCCCCTTAAACGATGCATCCCCATAAACCTCTTCCAGGCAGGCACGCATGCCTGAAAAAACACCGTGAGCTGTCGCAGGAGAAGGATCTCCGCTGCCGCCATGCGCCAAAGCATGCCCGGCAACATGTGGGGTAATACAACGCATGGTCTCAATATCATCGACCGTAATCCCCACATCTTCAGCCACAATATAACGCCCAGCTAAACTTTCGACCTGCCTCGCAAAGGCTTCAAGCAAGGCGGGTGTTTTTTCTTTATCCGCATCGCCCCAAATCACGCTTTTTCCACCACCCAGAGGCAGATCACTGACCGCAGCTTTGTAACTCATCGCCCTTGAGAGCCTTAAAACATCTGACAAGGCATCGTCGAAAGAATCGTAGGGCCACATTCGACAGCCCCCCAATGCAGGACCTAGGGTCGTATTGTGAATGGCAATCAATGCCCGAAGACCGGAGGCCGGATCAGAACAAATAAGGACCTGCTCATGTCCCTCAACTTGGATTTGCTCAAAGATATTCGTCATGATGGGCCTTTGAAAGCCTTTCGATACCGATAATCAAGACAGCCATGCGCACATCAAGACCACTTGAATTTGATTTCGTCAATACCTGTTCAAATGCGGTCGCCATGATATCACACAAACGCGTCTCAATCTCTTTTTTTGACCAAAGAAATTCTGAACCCCCTGAAGCAATTCGAAAGGAAGGATTTGATTTTTACGTGTATTATTAAGGGAGGGCGCTGTTTCTTTTAAGGGCATATGCAAAGTCACATCACGAGACCTGTCAAGCCCATAGCCCAATAAAATTTGGATCAATCAGTACTTACGACCAGGGGAATCAATCTCGCCGTGATGGCGAAGATCAAGCGCGCAGCGTGGCGCGTGGAGATGGAGTGTACTGCTTTTACGTGATGCCTATGCCCCATGCTTAGCTTTTTTTAAGCCAAAGCACCCGCATCCCTTTCCATGAAAAATAAAGCACTCCGAGCAAGAGCAACAAAGTCACAACAAGGGTCAGATTTCGAGCAGACTCATAAAAAGCCACAGAAAAATACAGTAAAACTGCAAGCAAAAACTGACCAATCAAAAGATCGCTCATGCCTTTGGCCCGAACCCTCTTTTTTGATTTATTCATTACGTTTTACCTTTCTTTAGGAACAGGAAGCCTCATCTCCTTAGAATAACAAAGGGGTTTAGAAGGTGTCAATGAGAGCGAAACTCGCCAAAAAAGCCTCCTTTACCCAAAATAAATGCCCCTAAAATTCATCCAAAACGATGAGATCGGCGTCGATAAAACGCTCGAAGTGCTGTCCGACTTTTTGAGAGGAGATATAATAATTGCCCTGGACAAGCACTTGATCCCCTGCGCGTGCTTTTGGAAAATCGAGCGTAATCACCTCAAGTGTCTGCGGAGCGATTTTTTCATCAGATAAGTTAGACAACACAATTTTGAGGTAGGGACTTCCCATCCGCCCCTGTTGAAAACGCAGAGATTTAATACGACCTGAAACCACAACCCGATGACCATCGTATTGGCTTTCGTCGCTCAACAAGGCCTCAATTGAAAGTAAAACAGGCAGCTCGCGCGACAGGGGCTTTGCAGAAAGACCAGAGGCCTTAAAGAAAAACAGACCCACCGCAAGCAGGCCAAGCAAGAGAAGAAATCGTGACCCTTCTTTAAAAAATTTCGGTTTTTTGTTATAATTCACCTCGATTTTGACTGATGCCTTAAAAAACAAGGGCCGAAATAAACACTTTGAGCGTAGGTACCTGAACATTTGGCGTGACCATACAGTATTTTATTTTAGAGCACAATTAAAGAGACCCATTTAAGGAGAACCCGGTGAAAAAAAGAACCCATATCTTAACAATCGTAACAGGCTTCGTCCTGCTGATCTCTTCCGCCCTCTCGCCAAACTTAGGACTTGCCGAAACCCCAGAGGAAAAAGGCCAGCGGCATTTTAAAAAACACACAGGACCAATGATTCCCATGCCACGGGAAGAAATCAAAGTGGAAATGTTTTTAATGAAGGAAAAGAAAAAGGACGGCCCTTTCATTAAACGACTGCTCAAAGAAGAAAAAATCGAACGGGTCATGATTCAATATTTCCGAGCAGGAAACCCACCCAAAAATATCGTGCTCGGAAAGCGCATTCCCGCAGATGTTGGCCGCATGATGATCGAACTTGCCATTCACTACAACAACGGAATCACACACCTGGTACCCGAATTTCGTTTTTATGCCCATTATGCCGCATTTGGAAATTCTTCATTTGACATTCAGGCACAAGTTCCAATCACGCCGGAAAATCTAGACAAACTACGTAATCCAAAGCTATCGGATGAGGAATTTCACACCCTCTTTCGTTCTCTCACTGGGGAAGACAAAGGGGTTATCAGCTACGTGGATTAAGTCAGGACAAACCAATCAAACAAGGGTGGAGGAAGTGTTCGACTTCCCCCACCCGATATCTGCCTACCGATGCAGAACTTTAATCTCAGTCTTCAGGCAACATCTTCAACCATTCCACGATCTGGATAATCTCTTCCTCTTGCAATTTTTTGTTGAAAGAAGGCATGTCACCACGACCACTGATCACTGTTGCAACAAATTCCTCTGGCTTCAATTTTTTTACGGCCTTCACGAGAGAAGGTCCACTCATTCCGCCGCCGCCTAAGTCGCCATGACATCCTGAACACCTGATATTCATATGTTTCAGCCCCAGATATATCTTCCCACCCTCATGATCAGGAAAAGGATTTTCCTTGCTTGTACATCCCGATAGCAGAAGGAGAGACACTCCGAAAAATAACGATAACAGTCTATATTTTTTCATATTCATATATGCCAAAACCCTTTCATCATTTAAAGAACCGTTTCCTCAATTGAAATCTTTTAAAAAAATGTCCTCATTCTCGCGGTTTGCGCCAGACATCAATGCAAGGCGCAAGACGAAACATGAAACATCATAATACAGAATTAAGGGGAATAAAAGTAACGGACATTTATTTTTAAAAAAACCGTTTTAACATGCGTTTGGTGTATAAATGCCTTTTAAGACTCAAAGGGCATTTCTGTATTTTTAATCGGCTTTTGCCAGTGACTCGAAAATGGTCGCTGAAAATAAAGCTGGTAGCGCTCCGAAAAGGCTAAAGACGGGCCTAAAGTCTGCGCATCCTTCAAGCCTGGCAAGATGTCATCAACCAGATACATTTCAAAGGTCTTCTCTTTGTTTTCACTCAACTGCCTTCGATGCGTACAGGCAAAAAAATCTTTCACTCTGGCATAAGTCCGATCTGAAATATTGATGCGATCAGAAATCCCACGTGACTCCATGCGTTTCGCATAGTTCACGGAATCGCCCCAAATATCAAATGAAAATTTTTGAATCCCCACCACACCGGCAATCACCGCACCCGTGTGGATTCCAATGCGAACCGACCACTGCGCCGGGTTTTCTGAAACCTGCCGCTTTTTCACCGCATCAATCATTTCAAAAGCAGCCAAAATTGCATCCACAGGATGTGAGGGTTTGCGCTGGGGCAAACCTGCAACACACATATAGCTGTCCCCTATGGTCTTGAGTTTTTCGAGACCATAGCGTTCTGAGATTTGATCAAAGGCGGTGAAATAATCATGCAGGGCCAAAACCAACTCATCTACCGCAAGTTTCTCTGTCGAAGCCGTGAATCCTACAAAATCGGTAAATAAAATACTCACATCTTCAAAATATTTGGGGGCGACGCGGTCTTTCGTCTTAAGCTCTTGCGCAATCTCCTGCGGTAAAATATTTAACAACAACGATTCGGCATTCTGGCGTTGTTTTTCGGCTTCTTGATGACGGTTTTCAAGGGTTTCATGTGCCTCGTTTAAAGCCTCTTGCGTTGAAAGCAGGTTTTGACCCATTTCATTGAAGGAAGTCGCCAAATCACCCAACTCATCCTGGCTCTGAATATCAATACGGTGATGTAATGTACCGCTGCCGATACGCGCCGCACCTTCTTTTAGTTTGCTCAGTCCGAGGGAAATATATCGTGAAGTAAAAAAAGCAATCGTCAGTGTAATCAAAATCGTGAGCAAAAAAATCACACGTGTCATCTGCTTTGCCCATGCCTCAACCTGATAATAGTTTAATACGGCGGTCTCAACCCGCATTTGCTCTTCTTCATAAAGACGAGGGAGTAAGTCCACCATCAAGTGTGTGCTGACAGGATCCGCGCGAACCGCAAGCTCCGCAATCGCCTTAGCATGATTGATACCAAAATTTTCGTAGAAAATTTGCCAGGACTGACTCAAACCCAAATAGATCTCTTCAAAAGACTTAATTTCTCTGGACATCTCGGCTTCTGAGAGACGACCCAATTTATCTATTTCGGATGTAATCAAAGCGGTCTGAGCTCTGAAGTGTTTAATCTCATTTACCCCCAAGCCTTCCGCCGCCAAAGCGGCCATCACTTGACTTAAGAGTGTCACCTCCTTTTGGATATTACTCAGCTTTTGTTTTATGGAAGAAAAAAGCACTTGACGCGAGAGCGCCTTTTGTAACACTTCGACCGATACACTGCGTTTTTGATTCCCCCAAGCATAAAGACCAAGGTTTACACCATACAAAATCAGGATAAGCAAAAAAGATAAACCCAGACGACGCTGTATCTTCATGTGCTAATCTGAAAATCAGATGGAGCTGGGCCGTGTTTTGAGGGAGAGATATAGCGCACTATTGCAAGGAATAACCCGGATCACCGGGGAGTCTGCCATCGATTTGAATCACTTTAAGACCCTTAGGTACCTGATCCGCCCTTACAAAAGTAATCGAACCCGGAATGAGCACAAGTAACTCCAGCGCCATGTCGCTGGAAAAAACAACTTTAGGGCCTGAGGTCGTTTCCGCACGAAAAATTTTGGAAATCCAATGTTGCCGAAACTGTGGTTCACTCATCTCGTAAAATTTTTTCAAAAGAAGATCTCGCTCCCGCGCAACCGGCGCTCGAATCAAGAGCGTGACCCGTAAATCAGGAGACCAATATTGATGATTGCCCAATAATATTTTACGGGCTTGCACAAAACTCAAGTTGTCAACCGGTACCGTGGGATGGGCCACCAGGGCAATGTCTTCAGCCGCTTGCGCCACACCCGCCTGAAAAAACAAAACCCATAAAAAACCCGTCACCAACAATAGCCGGCGCATTGTTTTTAATAAACCAGAAAGACTCATTGGCTTATCTATCCTCTAAAAAGTGAAACTGACTTGGGCAAGACCCGAATTATTATCCGAGCCACTGTCTTTCTTTTCCTTACGATACTCAATTTTCAAGGCCGCATAGCTTGATACATCAAAACGCAAGCCCGCAATGGCCCTTCTCTTAAACAAGCTTGTGGGACTTAATGGCGGTTCTGCCGGATCGAGTTTGTTATGTTCGTAGCGGGCATAGGGTTTAAAACGGGCTTCTAACCAAGGCAGGCGATAGGCAATTTGAAGATAGGCAGACTGATGGTCAAAAGTCGCGCCTCCTGATTTCGCTTCGTGACGAATATTTGCATACTCGGAAATCACTTCGGGGTTTTCTTTACTCCATATCAGGTGGGCCGAAAAAATCATCTCGTCAAAAACAGCCCCACTTGTTGTTGTAATCTGGTCCCCATAAACAGAAGCCCCTATATCCAAACCAAAAAAGCGATCGGGCTTTGAAAGCACATTCACAAACCAGGCTTTGTTGTTATTCACATCTCCTGCATCCCCTGCCCGTCCAAGCACCTTGCCTCGCCCATTCCCCATACCCACATTATAAGCAAGGTTTAAACTGCTCTCTCCCAATGCGCCTTCTAATACGACACCCAGAAAATGAATGGGAACCAATGTTCCTAACATAGAGGGTCGATCAATCGTTGTCTGAAGCCAAACCCCATGATGAAAGGTACTATTCCACCAGTTAATGGGCGTGTGGAAACGTCCGGCAGAGATTTTAAGATGATCCCCCTGGTCAAAACGAATAATATTTCGTTCAATTTCCACATCAAAACCGGAGGCTTTCGGATCCCCCTCCCCCGCATCTCTTCGCGCAGTAATACTGATTTCACCAAAATAACTGACGCGCGGCGACAAAGCAGAGCTAAAATGCAGAACAAACTGCCCCATCCTAAAGCTCGAGGTCTTCCCGGCTTCATCTGTTGTCGAAAATGAAATATTTCCAAAACCAAGAATATTGAGCGAGGGATATTTTGTCCGCATTTCGGAAATAATCTGCTGCCGTGTCTGTTGCTCAGACCGACGCTCAAGCTGCTCAATCCGTTCAAGCAACATTTCGTTTGTCGGAGGATTGGAAGTATCTGCCCAAAGGGCTTCGGGTACAAAAAAAACCCCAAACAAGAAAAAACCAGTAAGGGCGAATATTTTAATGATCCCCTCGGTCACAACAGCCCCTTTGGATAATCCTAAAAACAACGCGAAGAAATAACGCAACGGTATCGCTGTTTATGCCTTATGTCAAGGAAACAAGACCGATTTGTAAGGAACAAATAACGAAAGAGGCGTACAAAAACTTCTGACATACGACGGATGTTCTGAGTCATCGGCCAACAAAAAAATTGCAGAAATGGGTATTCATGAAATTGGATTCTACATCGAATCTTCCCGGTCTTTGAGGCCGGAAAGATTTATCGTCGTCTTTTCACACACCCCATCAATCAGCAAATAAACATCGTCTTTGAGAAATGAGGTCGTGCTGACTTTCAGGTTCTCCGAGTTTTGAATATAATGCAGGGTATTTCGGTCAAATCGCGCACCGTAGACTTTTTCAACAAAGGGTGCGAACCTTTCCTGCTTTTTTCTCACTTTCAGATTTTTTGAATAGATCATTTCGAGCAAGCGAAAACGCCCGCCCGGCTTCAGTACCCGGCTAAATTGTTGAATGGCCAAGGGCTGGAGTTGATCGGGCATGACACAGCAGATAAAAGTCGAGAAAATCCAGTCAAAATGATTAGAGGGGATGGATGATAAAAGCGTGGCATCTTCCTGTTTGAGTGTGACTTTACATCGGGCATCTTTCGCTCGTTTTTCCGCCCGGTTCAACATGGTGGGGCTCAGATCGATGCCGGTGAGCTGGACATCAGGCAGATAATATTTCAGATTGCGTCCGGTACCGACACCCGCTTCCAAGACTTTTCCCCGGACATCTTTCAGCAGCTCCGGTCGCCACTGGCGATATTGTCGCTCCCAGGGGTAGTCCAAAATGTCGTAAAACAAGGCGGTGATACTGTACTTGTTTTTGAGGAGATCGTTTTCCTGCGACATCAGTTTCCATCCCCGTACTTTTTTAAGTGCCAATAAACAGTATCTCTAAAACGAGTAGCGAAAACCAAGCAATGCCGTATAATCAACACCCAATTGGGTGCCGTTTAATTCCTGAATGACAGGATACTGAAACAGGCCTTCAAGGATCAAACGCGGCCCGGCAATGACTTGAAAACCGGGAGACAAAAAGAGCCGCGTCCCGCCGGTGTTTGCAAGTATTTGCCCGCCACTTTTGCTACGGGCCTGGTAGCGACTGTTTAACTCCAAAATTAGATTGAGGGTCGTGTCCTCAATGGATTTGAATCGTTCGGGAAGCACGCGATATTCAAAGGCTACATTGTGTTTGATGATGTTTCCCACACGGAGGCCATGCGCTTTGCTATTTATTTTAAAGCTTAAATCATGATGCATGGCAAAACGCTTATCGATATAGCTGAGCAGACCACCGACGATAAAATCGACGGAACCACTGCCCAAAGCCGGGCTAAGATTTTCATCGCCCGTGGGCAGCTTTATCGCGGCTTTCCAGGCGAGACGCATGGTTTTTTTGAGGCCATCTTTTTTAAAAAAGGCTTTTTTAAAGGACAATTGCAAATCACCAATCCCAGAACTGCTGTTTTTTTGTCTCAGATCCGCGTTTGTTTTTTGTGATTCAATTGTTAGTAGGGGTGCAACGACAGTGAAAACGAGTGAAGGGCTAAGACGAACCGGAAGGATAAGGGGCGTATTATAAATCGTGACTTTTCTATTTTCAGGATCTGAAATTGCCTTCCCCTCTTTAAGTAACCCCGTTTTTTTTGTCATCCGAACAAAGGAGCGCAAAACATTGCTTTCAAAACCCAGGGTCAGCGCCGTGTCACTTTCAATCGGTAGCGCCCACAGGCGCAAGGGATTTATGAACATGAGCATCACGAATAAGCACAACAATAAATAGGGCGACTTCATTTTTTATTTCCCGAAAATTTTTGGATGCGATGGTTCCCCCAATCAACCACATAGATATCGCCGTCTTGATCGACCGCCAAACCCGTCGGGCCCTCAAATTGGCCGGGTTCTGTTCCCTCATCGCCCCATTGATCAAGGTATTTTCCTTCTGCATTAAAAATTTGCACACGATTGTTGTAAAAATCGGCGATGTAAACGTGACCCTTCGGGCCAAAGGCGATACCCGAAGCCACACGGAAACGCCCCCCCCAGAAACCCATGCCACCCCATTTCCTTAAAAAACGGCCCGCTTGATCGAAAACCTGCACACGGTTGTTGTAAGAATCAGAAACGTACACTTCTCCTTTCGGAGAAACTGCGATTTTAGCCGGGTAATAAAATAAATTCTCACTGCCCTCATCAAAAATAAAATTCAGCACAGAACGCATATTATTGACCTTGCCTTCTTTGCCCCAACTCAAAAGAAAAGTCCCCTCACTTGTGAATTTTTGAATGCGATGATTGTAGAGATCGGTGACGTAGACGTTCCCGGCCGCATCAACAGCCAGGCTGGAAGGCGAATCAAATTCACCCTCGCCTTCACCCGAGCGGCCCCATTGTTTGATAAAGGTGCCATCGCTCTTAAATTTCAGGATGTGGTCATTGTCGTAATCCGACACATAAACGAAGCCGTCCTCACTGACGGTAATGCCAGTCGGTTTTTCAAAACGCTTTGCATCCCCCCACTGCAAGACAAATTTTCCATCAGTATCAAATTTGAGGACTTTTTGCTGCCGAGCATCCGTCACATACAGGTGGCCTTTCGGACCGACCACGGCATCAAAAGGTTCATCTAACTGCCCCCGATCTGATTTTTCTGCGCCCCAGGAGATTACAAAATCGGAAATCGCTTTTGTTTCTGCACACCGCACAAGACTCAAAAAGAGCAGAAAAAAGGTGAAGAAGCTGAGCATGCTGCGATACTTTGTTTTCATGAAATAAGGCCCCGATTATTTTTGAGGACGACCGTAAATAATGTCTTTCGCGGTAAATCCCGCATCTTCCACGGCTTGTTTGAGATCTTTTTCTTCCACTTTTTTACCTTCGACAACCTGAATGTGGGCGATCCCCTTTTCAATGTCGATGTGGATTTTTTCCGCTCCGTCCAGGCGTTTTAGTTTTTTCTCCAAGCCGTAGGCACAAAAAGGACAGGTGAGGCCGTCGACACGGATGGAGATCTCTGCAGACATTTCCTCTGCCTTTGCACTTTGAGTCAAAAGCGGGGCGATCAACATCAACATCATCACAAGCAATAATCTACTTCGTTTTTCTATTTCCATCGTAAACCCCTCTTAATAATGGATCTCGACTGCGATGACACCCTCATAATCTGCGGCCAACTGCGTTCCATTCAAATTTTGCACCACCGGAAGTGGAACCGCTTCCGAGGGGAGACCAAAAAGACCGCCGCTCAAACCATTCTGTTCATCATTCAGCTTCCTGACAGCACTGCCTCGATACACCAAAGCTTCCTAAGCTATCCAGTATCGTACAAGAACGATCGCTCTTAGCACCTTTGCACTGCTGATTGAGGGTCGTCAGCACAGCTTTCATCTCCTGCAAGCTTTGAAGCTTTCGTTCAATATCCGCAATCTTCAAAGCCGTCCGCCTTTTGACCTCGGATGCCGAGGTCGCTGCATCGACACGTAAAGAGAGCAACTCCCCGATTTCTTTCAAAGTAAAACCCAGGCTTTGCGCACCCCTTATAAAGCGGATGCGTTCAATGTCATTTTCGGAATAGTGCCGGTAGGCAGAGGAGGTAGTAGGGGGGAGCGGTAACAGCGCCCGTCGATGATAGTAGCGGATGGTTTCGACATTCACGCCACATTTTTTAGCCAAACGACCAATGGTTAAAGGTTTCATGACCTCACTATAAATGCCGTAGCTAAGTACGGAGTCAAGTGTTTTTTCGTTCTATAAAAATATAGGACAGCATTATAAACGATTCCTCATTTTTTTAGACGCAGAAATACTTCTCCGATTTGCTTTTTGGTCAATGTTCCACCAAAAACCTGCTCTTTAATAATGCCTTTTGCATCAACAAAGAAGGTCACTGGTAAGGAAACAACACGATGCTGCTCTGCCACTTCCACGTCCTGGTCCAGCAAAATAGGAAAGGAGTCCCATCTCTTTCGCGAGTTATTCATGTATTTCCTCACTTATCCGTGCTGTCCCTCGTCAGCACTCTCGAAGCCGTCGCTTAAAAGGCAGCTCTAAAATGTATAGCTCGCACCCAGCACCAACCCGTAGCGCGGCACTAAATTCATTTCGTTCACATATTGGTAGATGGGGAGTTGTAAAAACTGTAGAGGTTGAGGTAATCCGAGGCCTGAACACGGATACCGGGCGTAAAGTTCACCCAGTCTCCACCCGTCGAAGGCACACCCTGACTACCGGTGACGGTATCGAAATCATCACGCTCGGTTCCCAGCAGATAGTTGAAACTGACACTTAAGAGCGTTTGATCGCCGAATTCGTAATCCAAATCGTTCTCCGTGTTGAGGTGATAACTTCCGGAGAAAAACAGGAGGAGGCCTTCATATTTTTAGAAAAGAAGGATGTCTAAACTGCACTTGCCTTGAGAAGGGTTGCACTTTTTTCATGCACCATTTGAATAACGGCTTCAACAGCATCAAAGGGGGTTTCCGGCAGGATGCCGTGACCGAGATTGAAGATATGACCGGGACGTCCATTTGCGCGACCAATGATATCATCAATGCGTTTTTCGATTTCGGGGATGGGGGCAAAGAGGATCAAGGGATCGAGGTTTCCCTGGACTGCCACATCATGACCCAGTGTGTCCCAGGCTTCATCCAGGTTCACACGCCAATCCAGACCAATCACATCCCCACCCGCTTCTTTTTGCATTTGAAGCAAAGTCGCTGTTCCCGTGCCAAAATGAATGAGCGGGACAGCAAAGCCCTGTAATTCTGAGAAAAGTCGCTTCATGTGCGGAAAAACATAGCGTTTATAGTCTCCCGGCGAAAGCGCGCCGATCCAACTGTCAAAAATCTGAAGCACTTGGGCTCCTGCGTCCACTTGCGCGGAAAGATAATCAACCAGCACACGCGTCAGTTTATTCATGAGTTTATCCCAAACATCGGGTGCGCCGTACATGATTTTTTTGGTTTCGAGATAATTCCGAGAGGCCCCGCCTTCAATCATATAACTTGCAAGCGTAAAGGGTGCACCCGCAAAACCAATCAAGGGCACCTTTAATTCCGCACGAACCAGTTTAATCGCTTCCATCACATAAGAGAGCGTTTCTTGCGGCACGACTGGTTTTAAAGCATCAACATCTTTTTCAGAACGCACAGGGTTGTGGATACATGGCCCTTCGCCTTTGACAAATTCAAGATTCAGCCCCATGGGTTCCAAGGGCAGGAGAATATCGGCAAAAATAATCGAGGCATCAAAATCAAAGCGATTGATGGGCTGAAGTGTGACTTCGCAGGCAAGTTCCGGGGTTTTGCAGACGGTCAACAGAGAGTGTTTGGCGCGGATATCCCGAAAAGCCTTCATGTATCGCCCCGCTTGTCGCATAAACCACACGGGTGTCGCATCCACAGGCTCCCGTCGACAGGCTTTTAGAAATCGATCATTCATAAAAAAACACCCCTTCTCTCGTTGCAGATAGACACAGAAAACGGAGCGGAGTCTAACATTCCGCCCAAAGGGAGTCAAGAATTTCAAAAACGGGGAATGTAGTTTTAGTACACCTTATACTCGCGTAGGCGAGCATAACAACGTTAAGATTGCGGTTTCTGAATCAAACTGAGTTCACGACCGGGAACTAATCACGGACAAAGAATCGTCCAATTGCTCTTGAATCTTTGCTTGGGGTGGTGTTTTTTTAACACGCTTTAAAATGCGTTTAAAACGGAAATAGAGGATCCCAAAATGTACAAATTTTGAGATGGTTTCAAATACATATCGAGGATAAAAAATGAGAGGATTTTCAATCGGCATGCCATAGCGCCTATCTTTGCGGTATTTCAAGCGCAATAAGCCCCCTTCGAGCGGGTGCATTTTTTCTATTTTTGGACAAGCATAAAAATGCAGCAGTTTTTGCATCATATTATCCACGTCGAAGCCCCAGGTCTGCGCACGTCTGATGACGGTTTCCACATGTTCTGGCGTATAATAGGCATCCCAGGCCTTCTCGTAAATGCCCAACCACTCCTTGTCCGTCATCGTTGGATGGGCAGTGGTGATATGCACAACATCGTAATTGTTCATATCCTTTTCCATCTCAACGCCTTTTTCAAACAAATTTTTATGATCTTCTGAACCCGGAAGCGGCGTGAGAATAAAAAACTCTAATAAATCAATGGGTAATTCGCGTTGGATGGTTTTGATGTCTTCAAGAATACTCGCGGGCGTATCCTGAGGAAATCCAAGAATATAACCTGCATAAGTTAAAGCACCCGCATCATGCCAGGCATCGAGCATGGACCGATATTCGGCAAATTTGTTTTGTTTTTTCTTTGCGGATTTTAAGGCTTCGGCGTTAATGGTTTCCAGCCCAATAAACACACGCGTCACACCCGCCTGTCCTGCTTTTTCGATAAAACGCGGTAGTTTGTGGCACATCGTGTCCACTTGGATGATCAAGCGGACTTCGAGACCTTCTTCTTTTCTCAGTTTAATGAGGCGATCAAAAATGGCTTCCCATTGTCGATTGCGTGCAAAATCGTCATCGCTGATAAAAAAGTTTGTGATGCCTTCGGCAAATGCAGTCCGCAGGATTTCTTCAACATCATCGGCGCTGCGATAACGCGACTTATGTCCCTGCACATTGATAATCGTGCAAAAACTACAGAGAAAAGGACAGCCGCGTCCCGCATCAAAACTCGCACGATACCCCGAAGTTCGTTTAATAATCGGTAAGGGTAGATAGGGCACAGGAACCCCTTCCATATTGGGAAGGTCATCCATGTAGTTGTAAAGCGGCTTCATTGTACGCGAGAAGGCATCCTTGAAGAGGGATTCCAAGCGCCCCTCGACTTCTCCTGCAAAAAGCGAAATGCCCATATCCATGGCTTCTTGAAGATCCGGTGTGATTTTGGGCAACATCGACAAACAGCCACTCACATGAAAACCACCAATGCAAACGGGAATATTTTTTGCGCAAAACTTCCGCGCGAGATCAACCGCACGAGGGAATTGATTTGTCTGCACACCCACCAAGGCAATAAGCGCATGTCCTCCGCTCTGTTTTATTTTTTCTGAAAGGACATCAACATCAATTCGGATATTGGTTTCATCGTAGGTCTCAAGCGAAAAGGCCGTCTCTTCTCCCAAGACCTGCCAGCACAATCCTGGGCTAAGCCATTTAAAACCGCCAGCGTATTGGAGGGAATCGAGGACTTCAACCATTGAATGACATAACCCTCATCATCGTAATGAGAGGGTTTAATCATGATAAAATGAAACGTATTTTTGATCTGGGGTTTAATATCGTCCTGAGAACAGGATTTCATGAGCAACAATTCCTCGAATTAAAGAGACTCAGTATACATTTTGATACCATGGATGTCCTCTCAAAGCAATCAAACATGTGATTTGCTGAGCTTGAGGTTCCTTAAATATGCGGAGCTAGAACAAACTTCATCGGCTTCTCTAGAAATATTCATCAGTAAAAAATGACATTTCAGATCCTAAACCAACTTCGCCCAAAGAGACTCTTAAATACCTGTTTTTCTCATCTTATTTTCTTGACAACAAATGAGTCATCCCATAATATCCCCCGAGTGGGGAGTATGGCTATAAAAATCCCTTCTAAACATCACCAATTTCCACTTTAAGCTTAAAGTCACCCAACAAACATGGAAAGGAGAAAACCCATGAAAAGATTGGTAATGTTGACGGTCTTGGGTCTGTCGCTGACCTTTGCTCCCAATGGATTCGCCGCTGGTTATGGTGCCGCGGGATGCGGTTTTGGAGGAGAACTTATTAAAGAAAATAAGGTTCTTCATCAAATCGGAGCTGCCATTTTAAACATGATTCTGGGAAATCAAACATTTGGCATGACATCGGGCACTTCCGGTTGCGGAGAAGATGGTCTTGTCTTGGCTGAAAACGAACAAGAAACATTTGTCGGGAATAACTATGAGACCCTTACAAAAGAGATGGCCTCTGGCAAAGGTGAAAACCTGACGACCTTGGCTGGACTATTGGGCTGCTCCTCCGACACGGTTCAGCATTTTGGTTCCTTTACCCAAGCCCATTATCCTTCCATTTTCAAAACAAGGGAAACCACACCCTCTGAAATGCTGGTTGCTCTGAAGGATGGATTATCGCTTGAGCCAACACTCGCATCATCCTGCCAAAAAATTTAGCAGGTGCTTCTAAAAAAAGCTGCGAGAGTCACTACGTTTAGGAGGACGTTATGAAAAAATACCTTATTGTAATTTTAGGAACAATGCTACTTTCATCACCCGCCTTTGCTGCAGGTTATGGAAAAGCAGGCTGCGGACTGGGTTCTCTCATTTTTGGAGATGCACCGGGGCCAGTTCAAATTTTTGCTGCGACGACAAATGGAACAAGCTATAGTCAGTTATTCGGTATCACCTCAGGGACTTCCAATTGTGATGCAAGCGGAATCATTCTTGCCGAAAGGGAAGGCGATCTCTTTGCTGCAAGCAACTTTGACAGTCTCGAAAAAGAAATGGCTGCCGGAGAAGGGGAGCATCTGGACACATTGGCTGGATTACTCGGTTGCCCGACGGAAAAAAGTCCTTCGTTCGCTTCGTATACCCAGGAAAGTTATTCGGTCATCTTTGCAAACGCACAGACCACACCGAATGAAATGTTGCAGGCGGTCAGAACGGGAATATCATCTCATCCCGAGCTTGCAAGCACCTGTATTCAATAGTTTTATTTCATTTTTAAATCAGGGGGGATTTGATCGATTCCGGCATATTGGCCTGAGTCGATTGAGTCTCCCTTTTTTCTATACTATGACCCAAGCTGCCTTAGGGGAAGTGTGCTACTTGTTGGCATATCATAAAAATTTCAGCTTTTCTCATTCACAAGATCTGTTCTTTGAAAGAATTGAAGCGCAGAAGACACAATTTTTACTTCCGGAAAATGGTTTTAGCTTATTTAAAATCCTAGAAACAATGACGCCACAAGAGCCTATCTAAAGTTGTACATCCATCGCTTCCCACGAATCCTTCGCCAAAAAATGCTTTCTCTGCGATATTGTAAACGAGGGACTATTTACTCCGCTTTTCTCACCACGAAAATACTCCTTCTTATTTTGTTGCTTCACACCCCGCTTTACGCCATGACGCCCCAAGAAAATTACGCCAAAACATTGATTCAACAGGCCAAAGAAAAAAAGCTGGCACAAACAAGAAACTGGCAACTTCTCTTACACTATAAAAAAGACTTGTTTGGTCGTATATTGGGTCAAGAAGATGGCCCAGATTTTTACAATGCAGCCGATGGAAAAAAGAATCCAGAAGCCGAACTCGCTGCGACTTTGCAAACTTTTTTTACTTCCATGACGGGCCTCAAGGAAGAAAGAGAACATCCCCAATGTATTTTTCCCGCACGTTACAAGTGGCTAAAACGTAAACTCTCCTTTGATCCTTCACAACTAACCGAACAAGACTGTCCTCGTCTAGAAGACTGGCTCAAGCGCCTAAACCCAAAATCCATCACCCTCGTTTTTTCCTCCTTTTACATGAACAACCCCGCATCCATGTTTGGGCATACCTTATTGCGAATTGATACAAAGCGGGATGGACTCGACCAGAAACTACTCAATTACGGTGTGAACTACGCGGCCACACTCGATACGAACAATTCCTTTTTATATGTTTTCAAGGGACTTTTTGGCCTATTTCACGGAGAGTTTTCACTCTTCCCTTATTACACAAAAGTACAGACTTACAGCAATATGGAGAGTCGAGACTTATGGGAATATGAACTGGACTTCACCCAAGATCAAATGGATACCTTCTTGCGTCATCTCTGGGAATTGGGCGGGAATTATTTTGACTACTATTATTTTCAGGAAAACTGTTCGTATCACATCTTATCCTTGCTTGAAGTGGCAAACCCCGAACTTCATCTCACCGATCAGTTTTGGTTCCACGTCATTCCCTCCGATACGGTTAAGGCATTAACGCCTTACGATGATCTCATCTCAGATAAAATCTACCGCCCTTCTCTTTTAAGCCAAATGTCCCATAAAAGGCAGCAATTTTCAAAACATCAGGAAAATATATTCCAACAGATTGTCCGTGATCCTCAGTCCATTGAAAAGAGTTCATTTCAAAAACTAGATATCCCGGAAAAAGCACTCATTCTAGATACTTTTCTGGACTATGCCCAATATCAAAATATGAAAAGCAAAAAAGAAGAAGCCCCCAACATCGCAGTCAACAATCGTCCCGTTCTATTGGCTCGCAGCAAACTCCGGTACAAACGTGATGACAACACGCAGACCGAATTTTCAACACGGCCCGAACTCGGTCATGGCAGCGACCGGCTCAGGAGTCGGTGCGTTTGATGGGGAAAGTTTTGAAGAAATCGCCTACCGACCTGCGTATCACGATCTCCTTGCAAAAGACATTGGTTTTGGAAAGGGTTCGCAGATTCTATTTCTGGATGTCACCGCACGTTATTATCACGACATTGATCAATTCAAACTCGACAAACTTCAACTCATCGACATCATTTCACTTACACCCTACGATTCTCTCTTTAAAAAGAAATCGTGGCAATTTAATATCGGGATCGATACGATCAAGGATTTCGACTGCAATTTCTGTAACACTTTTAAGACTGCCTACGGTTTTGGATTAACTTACAAACCCACTTATTTTTCACCCTTTACGCTCTACTCCCTGCTTGATATTGAACTCGAACTCTCCAATAATTTGGAAAGCGACTACCGCGCAGGCGGCGGCGGAACAATCGGCTTTTTTCATGATCTGACAGATGATTGGCGTATTCAAGCCCTTGCAAATTATCTCGATTTTCCACTGGGTCATGATTCAAACTACTACACACTTGAAATCAATCAGCGTTACGCGCTTTCCCAAAATGTAGATTTAAGACTGGAACTCAATCGTATTGAAGACAAGGAGACTTGGCTCTTTTCCTTGAACGCTTATTTTTAGAACGCTCTCCATCCCAATTAAGACCCAACAGAATGAACCCAGTAAAAATCAAAACCACAGTCTACCTTTTTTCCCTGCTATTACTTTCATGCGTTCAAATAAAAGAGACACAAAAAATTATTTTTGATGAACACCGGCTTGAAATTTCTGGTTTTTCTGAGATTCAGCGGCATCAACTTGAGAGAACAATCGCTCAACTCAAATCACTGATACCAGGGCCACTGGAAATAAAAGAAGTACGCTATCGACGCTTGAGCCAATTTGAACACCTCTTTGGCTTTTCCTTTCATGGGGAGCCACTTTCGGCTTGGGTACTCCGTCGCTTTTCAAATATCACATACGGAAACCCCTGGACCGTCGCAGTCAATCAAAACAAAGGCACACTCATTATCGGAGATCTCTTTTTTACCGAACTAAGTAATTTAGAACGGCTCTATCTACTTGTCCATGAGGCCCGTCACTCAGACAAACACGGCTTCAAACACAGTAAATGTCCCGAAGGCTTTCCTTTTGTTTCCGCTGGACAGCCGAAACAGGATCTTCAAGGGGAATTGGCTTGCGATAAAACACCAAATGGGGCCTATGGCTATCAAGCGGCATTTCTATTTGAAATCTTTGCTTATGGTCTATTTGAACAGAGAGAGGCGGGCCTGCTTTACAATAGTTCGATTTCAAGAATCATTCAGTAAATTTTACGAATGGACCAGAGCAATCACTGCATAAAGACGCCGATCATAAATCCAGAAGTCTATGGGACTCAACAATTAAACAACTAAGCCTCTTCAGAAGAGGGTACATTCTCTGAAAAAAGACCCAGTTGCCTGATTTCGGCGCCTGTAAATGGAATGGGGTATTTCTCGGAAAAACAGGCGGTGCAAAAATCGGTGTTCTCCCCTAAGGGCCTGTTGTAAACGGCACGAAACATCCCTTCATTTGAAAGATAGCTCAGGCTATCGGCGGTGATATATTTTCTGATTTCTTCAACACTGTGACTGGCCGCGACCAACTCATGCCGTGTGGGTGTATCAATGCCATAAAAGCAGGGGGAGACAATGGGCGGGGAACTGATACGGACATGGATTTCTTTTGCGCCTGCCGCACGAATCATTTTTACAATTTTACGACTGGTCGTGCCACGCACAAGGGAATCATCCACAACAATGACACGTTTCCCTTCCAACAAACCACGAATGGCATTGAGTTTAATTTTCACACCAAAATGCCGAATACTCTGCTGAGGTTCAATAAAAGTCCGCCCTACGTAGTGGTTTCGAATCAAACCGGTATCGTAAGGTAATTTTGAGGCTTCGGCATAACCCAAAGCCGCTGGAACACCAGAATCTGGAACAGGAATCACCAAATCCGCATCCACTGCACTTTCCTGCAACAACTCTTTCCCCAAGCGCTTTCTAATTTCATAGACATTTCGACCAAAAACATTGCTATCGGGGCGCGAAAAATAGACATATTCAAAGACACAATGCGCCGCTTCTGTCGGTAAAAAAGGACTAAAGGAAGTAATGCCCTTCTCAGTAATTTGCACCACTTCACCCGGTTCAATGTCTCGAACAAACTCAGCCTCAATCAAATCAAAGGTACAGGTTTCAGAAGCAAGGACATAACCCCCATCGTTCATCTTTCCCAGTGAAAGTGGACGCACCCCATAAGGATCCCGCACACCGATCATACCTTCCTCCGACAAAAAAATGAGGGAATATGCACCACGTACCCGTGAAAGACTTTCTACGATACGTTCACTCAAGCGCTTTTGCCGAGAGTGGGCAATGAGATGAACAATCACTTCACTGTCCATTGAGGACTGAAAAATGGCGCCGTAGGCCTCCAACTCATCTCGAAGAAAATCGGCATTGATCAAGTTACCGTTATGGACCATCGCAAGTGTGCCTAAGGCATAATTCACCCGGATGGGCTGGACATTTTCAAGTCGACTACCGCCTGCCGTAGAGTAGCGATTATGTCCAATCGCCGCAGAACCCTTGAGACGACTGAGTCGTTCCTGGGAAAAAATATCCGAGACAAGGCCCGTACCCTTTTCCTCGTGAAAGGTCTGACCATCGAAGGTCACAATGCCACTCGCCTCTTGACCGCGATGCTGTAAGGCATAGAGACCGAGGTAGGTCAAATTGGCCGCTTCGGGATGACCGTAAACCCCGAAGATACCGCACTCTTCGTGCATTTGGTCAAAAGGTTCTTTAATCATGGGATATTAAAATCTTAGGTGTTTTTTCTGTGATCTTCAAAATAACACGCGATACCATTCTCATAAACATCTTTCATTGCTTCAAGAGAGACAGAAACCAGAGGACGCGTACGGCCCTTGACTGAAAGCACTAAAGAAGCTGTGCCCGTCTCACCAAGCAGCGTTGAGGAAAGCCCCTCTTCCGCAATCAGGGTCTCAAGTTGCACAAGATCTTCCGTTTTTACCGAGACAACAATCCTGGATTGAGACTCACCAAACAAAAAACCATCCATACGAATAGACGGCGGTTCGATCTCAAGCTTAGCACCCACATCAGAGGGCGACAAGAGACAACATTCGGCCAAAGCCACCAGTAATCCGCCCTCAGCGCAATCTTGAGCGGAGCGCAATAGTCCAGCCTCTGCGGCTGCGACGACAACAGCATGGACACTTTTTTCTTTCCCAAAATCGACATTGGGCGGATACCCACGCTCTTGCGCATGAATGATTTTAAGATAAGCCGTACCCCCCAATTCTTCACGGGTATCGCCAATTAAAACAATCTTTTCGCCGGGCGCTTTAAAACCGGGCGTCAATGGGGTCTCAATGAGCGCAGCAGAATCCACTAAACCCACCATCCCCACCACAGGGGTCGGATAAATACCCATGCCCAAAGTTTCGTTGTAAAGACTCACATTGCCACTCACCACAGGAATTTCAAGCCGTTCACAGGCATCTGCCATCCCTTCAACCGCCAGACCAAAAGACCACATGGTTTCGGGGCGTTCTGGATTGCCAAAATTGAGGCAATTGGTCAAACCAATGGGTTTCGCACCCACACAGGCCAAATTGCGTGCGGCCTCCGCAACCGCAATCGCACCCCCAAAGTAGGGATGTAACAAGGCGTAAGTGCTGTTGCCATCCGTCGTCATCGCAAGGGCTTTGTTTGTGCCTTTCAGACGAATCATTGCCGCGCCTTGACCCGGAGGAATGACGGTATTGTTCTGAATCATATGATCGTATTGCTGATACACCCACTTCTTACTGGCAAAGTTGGGAGAACCTAAGAGCGTCAACAATGTCTCTGAATAAGAACGCGGTTCGACAATGGCCTCTTCCTGTAAACCCAGAAGCAGGTCTTGAAAAGCAGGCGCCTTCACGGGTCGATCATAAAGCGGAGCTTCAGCAGTTAAAGCCTTGACCGGAATTTCTGCGACGAGCGTATTGCCCTTTTTCACCCGAAAAATGTGATCATCGGTCACAAACCCGATTGCCGCAACATCCAAATCCCAGCGTTCAAAAATCGCCGCGACCTCGGCTTCACATCCTTTTTTAGCGACCAGGAGCATGCGCTCCTGAGATTCTGAAATCATAATTTCTTCAGGGGTGATGCTGGCATCACGCAAGGGAATTTTTTCCAAATCAATCTCAATCCCGCAATCACCACGATCCGCCATTTCCGTGGCCGAACTGGTCAAACCTGCCGCCCCCATATCCTGAATCCCCACCAAAGTGCCGGAATGAATCAATTCCAAACAGGCTTCGACCAGTCGTTTTTCTGTAAAAGGATCGCCGACTTGCACCGTGTGACGATCTTCGGTCTCTTCATTGAGTTCAGCACTGGCCATCGTCGCACCGTGTACGCCATCACGTCCTGTTTTTGAACCGACATAAATCACAGGGTTTCCGATGCCACCGGCAGCGGCCGTTACAATCTCATCTTTTTTGGCAATGCCTAAACAGAAAACATTGACCAGGGGATTTTTGGAATAAATTTCGTTAAAAACAATCTCACCGCCCAAGGTCGGCACTCCGATGCAATTGCCATATCCGGCAATGCCTGCCACGACTTCTTCCATTAAATAACGATTTTTGGGAATGTCCAGTGGCCCAAAACGCAGGGAGTTCAGCAGCGCAACGGGGCGTGCGCCCATCGTAAAAATATCACGCAGTATGCCCCCGACGCCGGTTGCCGCCCCCTGAAAGGGCTCAATATAAGAAGGATGATTGTGGCTCTCAATTTTAAAAACGGCCACCCAGTCGTCACCAATATCCACCACGCCCGCATTTTCTCCAGGGCCGTGAATGACATGTTCGCCTTTTGTCGGAAAACGTGCGAGATAGCGTTTTGAACTTTTGTAACTACAGTGTTCGCTCCACATGGCCGAAAAAATCGCAAGTTCCGTGGCATTGGGTGCACGATTCAGGAGTTTTTTCGTTTTTTCGTACTCTTCATCCGTGAGCGTGTGATAGGGGATGGCTTCTGCACGAGAATCGCTCATGATTTCCCCCAGGGACTTTGAAGTGATTTAAAAAGTCGGATACCGTCGATACCGCCTAAAACCGCATCGGAAGCCCGTTCTGGGTGCGGCATCATGCCCAAAACATTGCCCGCTTTGTTGCAAATGCCTGCAATGTGATTCACCGAGCCATTTGGATTCGCCGAAGCCGTAGTCTCACCCGTTTTTGAGACATAACGGAAAACAATCTGGTCATTTTTTTCTAATTCGGTCGCAGCGTCCGCATCCAGATAATAGTTGCCATCCATATGTGCAATGGGTAAATCAATCAACTCCTCCGGCTGATACAAGTGCGTAAATTGTGTTTGATTCGATTCGACGCGCAGCGAAGACCACTGACAAATAAATTTTGTGGAGTTGTTTTGCAGGAGCGCACCTGGAAGCAAGCCCGCTTCAGTCAGAACTTGAAAACCGTTGCAAATCCCCACAACGGGATTGCCTTTTTCCGCAAAATCAATCACAGCGTCCATAATGGGTGAAAAACGGGCGATGGCCCCCGCGCGCAGGTAATCGCCGTAAGAAAATCCACCCGGAATGATGAGCACATCAATTTCAGGCAGCTTCGTTTCACGATGCCAAATAAAGGTTGTCGGCTCTCCCAAGACGTCGCCTGTCACATACTTGCAATCAAAATCACAGTTAGAACCGGGAAAAACAACGATACCAAAACGCATGAAGTACAGTCCTTAAATTCAAACCCAGACCATCAGGAACCGGGAGTATAACATATGTATTTCCGGGAACAAGCGTGAATTTCAAAATGAGAAAGATGATTATCCCTTGCGATGACGTTTTCCCATTGATAATCTGATGAGCTCTCGTTAAGATGTGGCCCATCAAAATTTGGAGCGCAGTACAGGAAAAACAATGCATAAACTCATCGCCCTATTAAAAGCAGGAGAAACACCTTGGGGAAGCATCTACCTGCGTGTGCTCGCACTGACTTATCTGGGTTTGGCAGGGGTGCATTTTGCCGGCTTGCTCGACTACGGGGATGTCCGACTAGAAAAAATGACGGCCACCGCAAAAACCGTGAGTCTTATTTACGGACAAATATTCGCCATCGGCGCCGTCGGGCTTTGGATGCGAAGACCCTGGGGTGTTGGGCTATTTTTCCTCATTGCCTTTTCACAATTGGCAGTCTACGCGGGATTTCCAGAACTCATCGCCACAACAGACAAAGGCCTGCAAACCTTGCAGGGTTTTATGAATTACCACATCTCCACCCT
>JAADHI010000071.1 GCA_013151935.1 Candidatus Manganitrophaceae bacterium | reverse complement strand
ATTTTTATGATTGGCTGGATGCTTCAGAAAATAAACTAAAACCCTTTAATTTCTGAATATATCCTTAAGACTTTTGATCTCTAACCCTGGAAAGACCTCACTGACCAACCGTCCAACCAATACCCATTTCCGTAAAAAATGAGGTGAGACGGGTCAGAGAGTTTGTAAAAATCATAACCCCTACTGCAACCAGAAAAGCACCGCTGGCCCGTGTAATCCAGCTCATAAAACGAGTCGCCCTTTTAGAATAAAGCAAAAAAGTTTGTACGCCTAAGGAAGCGAGAAACAAGGGCAAACCTAAACCGAGGGAATAGACCGCCAGGAGTTGAACACCAGTCATGACGGAACCGGAGGTACTGGCGTAGAGGAGAATGGAACCTAAAATCGGCCCGACACAAGGGGTCCAGCCCGCGCCAAAAGCGACGCCGACAAAGTAGGAACCCGCATACCCTGCAGGCTTATTTTTAAAGTGAAAGCGTTTATCCCCCGCCAAAAAGGAAAACTGGAACAAACCCATGATATAGAGGCCAAAAAAAATAATAAATACCCCACCAACCTGACGAATAACCGCCTGATTAGATAAGAAAAAGTGTCCAATAAAGGTCGCCGAAGCCCCAAACAAAATAAAAATTGTAGAAAATCCTAAAATAAAAATAAGGGAATTTTTTGCAGCAACTTCCCGCGCACGTGCCCGGCCTTCCGGGGAGGTCAATTCTTCATAAGAAAGTCCCGTAATGTACGAGATATAGGTCGGCACAAGGGGTAAAACACAGGGAGAAACAAAAGAAAGAAAGCCTGCGGAAAAGGCGATCATATAAGACATGTTTCCTGCAGATTCCATATTATTTCCTTACAACCTTCCTTAGCTTTCAGCGATCAATTTTTCAAGAAAAAGCTTCGAATCAGGATCATTCCAATCCTTTGCGCCAAGCAGGCGATGCGTGATCACCCCGAGGCGATTCACAACAACACTGGTGGGCACGACCCTCACCTGATATTGATCATTCACCTCAAAAGTGTCATCCAGCAAAACAGGAAAAGTAAAACCAAAATCTGCAATAAATTGTTCGACTGGGGCATTCGGGTCAATATCAATAGAGATGGCTAATATCTCAAAATCCTCTCTCGGATAACTCTTATACAAGGCCTCCATGGAGGGCATCTCTGCTTTACAGGGCCCACACCAGGTCGCCCAAAAATTGACGAGGACGATTTTCCCCCGGTAATCTGAAAGCGCTGCTTCAACTCCGCCGAGGGTTTTCAGCTTAAACTCCGGCGCGAGGAAACCAACCTGAATCCCTTCTATTGTAGCATTCACCTTGTTTATGGCTGGGCTATTTTCTGTCTGAGTACATGCGCTCACCAAAAATATCAGCAGAAAAGCAAACAAGAACGCGGATATTCGCTTTCTCTTAAAAAAGAGACGTCCCATTTTATTGGCTGGGAACTGGAGGGGACATCTTCCCAGCACGAAGGTCTTGCAGTGATTGCTTGACCATTTCAGAACTATCAGTATTTCTTGGGATATACTGATAGGCCTCTGTCCAGGCTTCATCTGCTTCAAAAGTTCGGCCCAATTGCACCAGGACGATGCCACGTGCCCAGAGAATACTGGCATCCTGGGGGACACTCACCAGGGCTTTATCAAAATGCCCCAGGGCTTCTTCCGCTTCCTCTCGCGTCCCCGTTTTCGGGTTGCTCAACATAATTTCCCCTAAACGATAGTGCGCCGTATAATTTCTTGGATCAAGTTCAAGCACCTTTGTCCACGCTCTTTCGGCATCATCCCAGCGTCCCATTGCCATATAGGAGCGGCCAATCATCATCTGACCCTGCAGATCATTTGGATTTTCTTTTAATTTTCCTTCTAGCCGCGCGACCATTTCCTCTGGATTGATCTGGGGGTCTCCAACCATCCCCCCCGCAGGTCCAGGAGAGACGGAAAGACTGTCTAATTTCCACAAAACAAACTCGTAACCGCCCGTCGCACCACCGCCAATAAGAAGGGCTAAAAGAATCAGGGATATCCAATTTTTCCCTGTTGAAGGGGAAGTCGACTCTTTTTGAATAGATTTCTGTTGTGCTTCGACCGTTTTATCCAGAACCTTCAGACAATCAAGCACTTCAAGTAAACGATGTTCAAAGCCCAACCTCGTTTGATCGTAGTCGGAGGATGTAAGTCGCCCTTGCTCAAAATCAACTTCAAGTTCAGAAAGCGAAGCCGCGATGGTTCGGCGCTCAATTTTCAGGTTCACTTGCTCTTCATTAATCAATGCCTCCTGCCCCAGGATAAGCGTGATCTCCGTCTTCCGAAAAAAGGGAAACAGGAGACTCCCGATAACAACAACCAACAAGCTTGTGATTAAAAAAGGGAACATTGCTTCATACTCCAATCAATAAATTTATTATGGGTAAGTATTTCGTCAAGAAAACACCTATATCATCCTTGAAAAATCCATGTGATTCCGAACGCGAGATGATATCGAGAAGATGCTAAACCTTCAACCCTTTCGGAGTTCCTGCTCAAGACGTTGACGCTGCTTCTCATCAATGGGGTCAAGGGACGCAGAAGGCGCTTCCGGAAGCTCTGGGTGTGGTTTCGTCCACTTACTGAGATTACGCAAAAGAATGACTCCGCCAAAAAGTAAGAGAAGAAAAGGCCCACCCCATAAGAGCAGATTAATCCCCCGAAATCTGGGTTTAAAAATAATGTAGTCTCCGTAGCGACTCACAAAATAAGCTTGGATTTCATCAGAACTTTCCCCTGCAAGCAGACGTTCTCGAACAATATCACGCATTTGAATTGCAAGAGTTGAATTGGACTCCCAAACCGATTCGGACTGGCAGACGGCACAACGGAGCACTTTTGCGATCTCTTTTGTCTTCGCCTGTAATTCATCATCACCCATTGACAGTGCAGGCGGCATCGGGCCATCCTGCGCAAAAAGAAGGGGTTCTTCCGAAACAGGAAAAAAGACAAACACAGTAAATAAGAATGTAGCCCAGATTCTCATGAGGTCACACCCGATTCCGGTTTATTCAAAAGCGGCTCGATAATATTTTCCACCAGATCCGAGTAGCTGTCCCCCAGAACCGGGCCAATGATTTTATGACGTATTACCCCTTTTTTATCAATGATGAAGGTTTCCGGCACCCCATAGACACCATAATCAATGGAGATCTTGCCCTTCGCATCAATCACATGCTTAAAATTATTCCCATATTGCTCAAGGTAGGCCTTTGCAAGACGCGCCTTGTCTTGGTAATTGACACCATACATGGCAAAATCAGCCCTACTTTCGAAACGTTTTTGGATTGCGAGCAAGAACTTATGCTCCAATTTACACTCTAGACACCACGAGGCCCAAAAATTGAGCACCACGACTTTTCCGAGATGCTCACTGAGCCGAAATTCTTCCCCACTATAGAGGTCTGGTGCAACAATTTCTGAGGCGGGTTCTTCAATAATGACCGGAGGTAGAGCCGTCGGATCGCCCCAAAGACCTTGATAAAAAAGAACAACCAAACCAAAAAGGCCAATAAGGAGAAAGGCCTGCCAAATACCGAACCCTTTCATCGCTTATCTCGTCGGCTGGACAGCATTGGGGGGAATGCTGGGTGCTGGGTTCGAGGTATTTATGGCCAAGGCACGTTTTCTACGCTCTCTTCTGAAGATATTCATCATCGAAGCAACCGCCATAATCCCCCCGCCATACCACACCCAAAGCACCAGTGGATTATGCAATATACGAACACGCGCCCAAGTCCCATCAGGTGAGACCTCTGGAATTGTGACGAAAAGATGGCCCATTCTCAGCTCATAAATCGCAGTTTCGGTCGTGGGTGTCTGAGAAACCGTATAAAACCGTTTTTGAGGACGCAGTTGCGTAATAATCGCACCATCTTCATAGACATCAAACATGGCTTCTTGTCCTTCCCAGTTCACCCCTGTGACCCCGTAAAGGCTGGCCAGACGGAATTTGAAGTTTTTGATCCCCACTTCGTCTCCCGGCTTCATAATCAGAATTTTTTCGGCTTGATACATGGATGAAAAAATAATCCCGACCACCATCACCAATACGCCGAAATGGATGAAGATTCCGGTAATGCGCCTCGGATTACTCTGGTAGGCCGAAATAAATCCCCGTGCGCGGTTCACTTTTTCGCGCTTGGCCCAAAAGGCTGAAATTTTATTGAAGTCCAAAATAATCGCTGTGAGTACAAAAAAGACAACCCAAAGTCCCGCCAATGCGTAAGGTTTGTGCACACCCAAAATAAAACAGAGTCCCGTCAGAACCAGGGCTGAAGCAGTAGGAAACCCAAAAAGTTTCTTCAGGTTTTCCGAGGTCGTTTTACGCCAAGGGATGTAAGGCCCCACGCCCATCAAAAAAACAAGCCCTAAGGCGACCGGCATAAAAACGGTGTTGTAATAAGGCGCCCCCACTGAAACCTTTTGAAGGTTTAATACTTCCATTAACAAAGGATACAGAGTCCCCAGAAAAACAGTCACTAAGGCCACAAGAAAAAAGAGATTGTTGTAGAGAAAGACCGATTCCCGTGAAACCATAGACTCCATCCGGACTTCGCTTCTGAGTTTGGCCGAACGCAAAATCAGAGTTCCAAAAGAAAGCACTAACATAAAGGTCACAAAACCCAGGATGAAGACCCCTCGTTCTGGATCTGCCGCAAAAGAGTGCACAGAGGAAAGAATGCCACTCCGCACCAGAAAAGTTCCAATGAGAGAGAGCGAAAACGCCAGAATAATGAGAAAGAGATTCCAGACCTTAAACATCTTTCGTTTTTCCTGCACCATTGTTGAATGCAAAAAAGCCGTCGCCACCAGCCAAGGCATGAAGGCCGCATTTTCGACCGGATCCCAGCCCCAGTACCCCCCCCATCCCAGTTCGTAATAGGCCCAATAACCGCCCATGCCAATACCCAGGGTCAGCGTCAACCAAGCAAAAAGCGTCCAACGCTGTGTCGCTTTGACCCATTCTTCTCCCAATCGCCCCGAAAAAAGAGCCGCCATCGCAAACGAAAAGGGAATCGACAAACCGACGTACCCCAAATAAAGGAGGGGGGGATGAATCACCATCGCCGGGTCTTGTAGCAGTGGATTTAAATCTTTACCGTCCAGTGGTGCAGGGAAAATCCGCTCAAAGGGATTCGAGAGAAAAAGAATAAGCAAGAGAAAACCACTGATTACAATCGACTCAATCAAAATGAGATAAGGCATGACAACCGGCTGAGATTTCCAATGGATCAAGACCGCCAGCATACAATAGAGTGCAAGGATCCAGGCCCAAAGCAATAGAGAGCCTTCATGCCCCCCCCAAAGACCGGCAATTTTGTAGAAAATCGGCAATTTACTATTGGAAGTTGCATAGATATATTTCACGGAATAATCATGGATGAGATAGCCATGAATCAAGGTTGCCATACCGATGGTGAGAAGGATAAAAATCGCAATAGTTGCCCGCCGACCCACGACAATCCAGGCCGCATCTCCGGTTTTCAAACCGATGATCGGTGTCACAACCCCAACGAAGGACAAAATCAGTGCGGTTACCACCGCAAAATG
>JAADHI010000026.1 GCA_013151935.1 Candidatus Manganitrophaceae bacterium | reverse complement strand
GACGAATTTGATGACTGGATGAAAGAGGAGATGGGTGCGTTCAAAAAATATCAAGACGAACGGGACAAAGAATTTACCAATTTGTTGAACAAAGACTGGCGTGAATTTCAGATGAGTTTTGGTCTCAAACGGGATGATAAACCCAAGCCTGTGATGATCCCAACTGCACCGAAGACTCGCATCCCTTCAGTGCCAGATAAAAAACCAAGCGCGGTGGTGAAAATAAAAAAGCTGCCGCCTCTACCGAAAGCACCTGTCACTAAGAAAATCAAAAAAGGTCGATACAAGGGAAGAACACTAAAAGTCGAATTTTACGGCGTGGTTGTTTCGCTACAATACGATCCTCATTTTGTGACGCGACTGGGCGACACCATTGATAAAACAGCCATTAGTGATTTTTGGACGGTGCTCAGTACCTCAGATTACAAACCTTTGATGGCACAATTACTTTCCTACCGCAAGGCCTTAAACCTCAATGATTGGGCCTATGCCGAGCTGGTGAACACAGTTGGGGAGGCTATTTACAGGGGGCGTGCCAATGAGGCCAAGATGTTTGATTGGTTTATGCTGACAAAAACAGGCTACAGCGCACGCGTTGGTTTTAATGATCGGACCATCTATCTCATGTTACCCGCAAAGAGCAAAATGTATGGTGTCTCTTTTTTCACTTATGATGGTCGGCGTTATTATGTCGTCTCATTTTCTGGCAAGCCTGAGAAGGTAACAACACTGTATTCTTATGATGGCAATTATGCGAGAGCCAATGCCTTGATTGATTTAAGCATCGTTCAGCTTCCGCACCTTCAAACATCGATTCAAGAAAAAAAGATGCAGTTTCACTTTGAAAAAAAAGTGTATCAATTATCGGTGCGTTATGATCGTAATTTGATCGATTTTTTTAATCACTATCCTGTGACCGAATTAGATGTCTATTTTTCATCGGCACTTTCGCAAGAACTTCAATATACGCTCTTAAGTGAATTGAAACCCATGGTAGAGGGGAAATCAGAAGAAGCCGCCGTGAACCTCTTGCTTCGTTTTGTGCAGACGGCTTTTGAATATAAAACCGATGGAGATCAGTTCGGTCGGGAAAAGTACTTTTTTCCTGAAGAGCTTTTTTTGTATCCTTATTCCGATTGTGAGGACCGCTCCATCTTATTTGCTTATTTGGTGAGAAACCTTCTTGGACTTGAGGTTGTGGCAATCGGTTATCCTGGTCATGTCGCGACTGCGGTTCAATTCAAAGATCATGTAAAGGGAAGTGCGATTACCTATAAAAACAAGCGATACCTTATTAGTGATCCGACCTATATCAACGCAAGTACGGGCATGGTGATGCCTCAGTATAAAAACACCAAAGCAAAGGTCATTCCTATCGCAAAATTCTGATACAGTTTACAGAACAGGAATGCTTGTCTGGGTCGAAACCTGTGATTTATACCTTTTTTAGCCCAAGAGGAATAGTCCTAAAAAAATGAAATCAATGAGTTTACTCAGGAAGGAGAAAAAGATGAATAAAAAATTAATGTCAGTGGGCGCAGGATTTTTGTCTCTCGGGATGCTTTTGAGCAGTTGTGCATCAAGCCCCAAAGGAATGGTTGCGGATTGTACCTTTCCCGATTCCCCCGAAATGGCAGCACCGGGCTGGATTTGTGATATGCCTGTTGACGGGGTTGAGGTTTCTGCGGTGGGTTCTTTCCGAAAGACGGCGGCCGGCATTCAGTTCCAAAAAACACAAGCCACTGCGGCCGCACGGAATGCCCTGGCATCCCGCATGAAGGTTTTGGTAAAACGAATGGTTAAAAACTATGCCTCAACTACGGGTGTGGGTGACGATGAGACCGTCGATACCGTCAGCTCTGATGTGAGTAAACATGTGACCAATGAAACCTTATTAGGAACAAAGGTTTTTCGTACCCGCGTCAATCCAGAAACAAGAACGATGTATGTCTTAATCGGTATGGATCCCGATGGTGCGGCCACAAATGCACAAACGGCTATTAAAACCAGCTATAAAAATAAAAAAGCCATGTGGCAACGCTTTTTGGCCAAAAAAGCCGATGAGGACTTGGATGCCGAAATTGAAAAAATGACCCGGGGTTTTGAAGGGGGAGAGTAAATTAAATCCATTCTCCGCCGGGTCTTAAGCTTGTGGGACTCGGCGGAAAAGTCCTTGATTGAATTTTCCTGTAGGTTTTAGGTTGAGATGCTAGGGCAGGTTCACTCCCATTTCAGCAAGCAATTCCTGTTTGGTGTTGTGGTCGCAAGTCTGTTCCTTTCGGCCTGTTTTTCTTCAAAAAACAGGCGGCCAGATTGGGTGGATAGACCTCCTAGTGCGGAGGGTTCAGCAGTGGGCGCCGCGAGTTACGAAATTTTTGGTGAGATAAAAGCGAGGGAAAAGGCTGTAATGAAAGCCTTGCTTTCTCTGGCCTTACAAAAACCGTTGATCTTGAAAGCAGTGTGGAGAATCGGCAGGTTTTGAGTCGTCACAATGCAAGTGAGTCCTTCAATGAACAGGCTTCAATCACGACACGTGCAATCGTGAGTGGGAAGGAAATTCCGGTCAATGCAAAAATTAAAGCCTTCTGGAAAGATGTACAAGGAAGGCGAATCTGGGTACTCCTTGTCGAAGAATAGGGGCGCAATGGACAAAGGCAGGGATCAAATATTTCATCAAGGCGTTTTTAAGCCCACAATGTTCCTTCTTTTCCTGCTGTGTTTTGTACTCACAGCATGTACAAATATGGGTCAGCGGCTCCCGCAAAAACGTGTCAGTTCATTTCAAATTCAAAAATGTTTTAATACAAACGAAAAAGCCAAACGCAATCTCATTTTATTTATACATGGTTTGAATGGAGATCCCTATTCAACCTGGGAGCGTTTTCCCTGTCTGATTAAGAAAGATCGTGACTTGAGTAAACAATATGACATTGCCTCCTACTCATATCCTTCTGGGTTGTTTCTGGGTGGAAATTTGCCCAAAATTCAAGAAGTCGCTGCGGGATTAAGAACGGAGATTAATAACAAATATTCAGACTACGAGAGTATTTCTATTATCAGTCATAGTATGGGGGGCCTGGTCACACGGCAATATATCCTTGAAGAAATTGAGGATGATCAAGTTCTAAAGATTAAGAATCTGGTTTTATATGCAGTGCCCAATAACGGGAGTGACCTAGCAACATACTGGGATATTTTTCCGGGAAAAAATAATCAGATTGATCAGTTAAAAAAAGATTCTGATTTCATTGAGTTTTTGAACAAGGATTGGATGCGGAAACGTAATAAGGAAAAGATAGACTCAAAAATTAAGATTAAATATGTTATTGCGGGTGGCGACAGAGCGGTAGATAAAATAAGTGCGACGATGTTTTGGGGAAACGCAAACACAGAGACTATTCTTGGAGAAAGTCATAGCAGTCTTGTAAAACCGGTCTCTGAAGACGCACTTTCTTTCATCATTGCTAAGAGATTATTTCTAAACAAAGCCAAAACCAAAACAAAGTCTGAAACAAAACACAATCCACCCAAAGTAATTTCAAAAAATCTAACGAAACAAGCCCTTGGGGTTTACATCGAAAAAATGGAATACAGTGGTCAGGCCAAAAGTCTCCACCTTGAAAAATTAAGAAGAGCGATTGAATCGATGGTGGGCAGCATTGAACATGCAAAAATACTCAATGCTCCAAATAAAGCCAATGTGAAGATTTCAACGTATCTCAGAATGCAAGGAAATGTAAACAAAACAGTTCAGCATGGCATAACAAACAGAAATAGCGCGATCGTGGAGGAACTTGAAGTTGTTGCTATTCAGCGCGTAAATAGAAAAAAACTGTATAGGAGAAGAATTAGAAGTATGACATTGGAAGCGGCCTTACATCTCATAGAAAATGATTTGAAATTTGAGGAAAAACTCAAAGATGCAATCACTTCAAAAAAATAATACGTTTATTTTATTTCTGTTTCTTTTTTTGACCCTTGTTATCCCTAAAAATAGCCATGGCAATGATACAGATAAACGTTTCCTTATTACGCCTTTTGAAAATCTTTCGAATATAAAATCAATGACTTCCTATGATGTGCCAGAGCGTGAAAAAAAAGAACAATCTTCGGAGCGCTATACAATAGACCGTTTCTCAGAACTGCCTCGTAATCTCATTGAGGATGAGATTGTTAATCTTGGGGCATCCGTTGTGGAACGTCAACAACTCGAACAATTGATGAGTGAGTCGGATTTTATCCGTCTGAGTGGATTAATAAATCCCGAACAGATTAAAGAAATAGGCAAAACATCGGGTGCCACTCACATTTTACTGGGAACCATTACGAGCATACAAACAGTCAAATCCAAAGTGAAAATTCGAGATACGACGATTAAAACGACAAGATTGACCTGTGCTATCAGAGTTCGCGTCATAGAAATCGAAACAGGAGAGATCAAATTTTCGGGAAGAGCGAAGGGAAGTGTTAAATATCGTGCCTCCGAATTTGGGGACACCGTAAATGATGATGCGGCCTATTCTGCGATAGAAGCAGCCATTCTAGACCTTGTTGAGGGCAATAGGTTTCAAGGTTTTTTTAGCAACTGACAGCAGGGGATTTGATGAATTTATTTAATAAAAATATTGTATTGTTCTTATTGTTTATCAGCTTTTTTTTCGGGTTTGGCTGTAGCAATAAAATTGTTAAAAGTGCAATACATGTTGCTTTTCCCCCCGTAAAATCAGTGACCTCTAAAACATTCAATGCTCAAAATGTGGATAAAATTGCGGTTCTCGTCCTTCCAAATAAGGAAATGCCAGATCGACTTATAGAAGACGAACTCATTCGAATTCTCATTGGTAAAGGCTACCAAGTTCCATCACGAACGGATATCAAACACATTTTGGAGGAAATGAATCTGCAAGAATCCGATCTAACAGAGGACAATGCTGCAAAATTTGGAAAGCTTCTTAACGTTCCGGCTGTTCTTATCGCGAGTTTAACGCAATTTGAACAATATGAATCAGAAGATGGCATGGTGCTAGAAGCGACGATGGGAGGACGACTCATTAGTGTTGAAGAAAGTGAAGTTTTATGGATAGGCTCAAGTTCTGATAAAAATATTGCTGTTGAACGTGCAACCGATCTATTGGTGTTGTTGTCCAAATATATGGCGAATGCAATTCCAGAAAGAATAGAGGCTCAACTTATGAATGGAGATATGAACTAGGTCCTATGTTCTTGAGGAAGCTCTGGGGTCAGAATTATGCAAACAATTCATTTATTTTCAATAAAAAATCAAATTTGGAAATAGCTTGAATATCTGTCGTTCAGGCACAAAGCTTTGGTCGTAAGCGGAACAGCATATAAGGTAGCAAGGCCAGGTTTATCAAGGGATTGGGGGAAATAAATCTGGTGATTTGGGATGGAGCCTTGGCTTCTTTCCTCAAAAAAAGGGGGATTTAAAGTGTTGACTAAAGTGAAACATATGAGGTCTTTGTCTTTATTTGCCGTGGTGTTTTTATTCGCCACGATCACAGGGTGTGCCACTTACGGCAAGGGAACCATGATGGTTGGTCCTCATCTTTCTTCTAAAAACTATGATGGGGCAAGAGCCGAAATCGAAAAAAGTATCAAAAACGATGGAAAAGACCGCTTGCTCTATTATATGGAGATCGGGCTGATTGATCATTTAAGTGGGAAGTACCAAGCCAGCAATAGTGCTTTAAAAATGGCGGCCCGTATCGGAGAAGAATTAGAGACGACACGGGCAAGTGATGCACTTAAAGTTGCCTTGACGAGTCCACGTAGTGGAGCCTATCGAGGGACTCAGTTTGAACGGGCTTTTATCCACTACTACAAAACATTAAATTACAGCTTATTGGCGGTTGAAAGTCCTGCCGAGCGCCAAACGTACTTAGAGGGGGCTCGTATTGAAGCGCGCCAAGTCGATATTATGTTGACCGCTCTGCAAAATGAAAAAGGAAACTATAAAGATGTCGAGGATAATGAAGGAAAACTTTTCTCGAAGTTAATGAAAATTTTTGATGCCTTGCAAGGGCGAACCCTGGACGAAAATTGGTTGGTTTATCGTGAAGATGCCTATATTCGATATACAACGGGTTTGACCTACGAATCCAATGGTGAATTTGATGATGCCCGTATTGCCTATCAGCAGGCGGCAGCGTTATACGAAAAGGGTTACGCAAAACAGTATAGTCTCGGCAGCAAAATTACCGCGCAAGCGTGGTTTGATACCATTAGAATGATGAAACGTGCGGGAGGTTTTGAAAATGAGTGGCCAGACTTAGCAGAAAAAAAGCTTTCTGAGGCACTGCGTGAACGTCTCAAAGATTTTACACCGGACACCGCACAATTGGTCGTGATTACACATGTGGGCATGATTCCCAAACGTAAAGAGATGAATATTCAGTTGACGCTGGATCTTCATCAGCAGGATTTGGTTCTGCGTCCTTTTTTGACGGGTACACCGCAGGAAAGAAAAGATCAGTCCGCGTGGTTTCATGCGATGTACTCCGACAAAGGTTTACTGGGCTTGATCTCCAACTACCAATCACGTGGTTTGCACGGCGCATTGGATGGATTACGCTCTAAACGGGTGGGCATTGGTCCGGTTTGGAAATTAGCAGAATCAATTAAGCTGCCCCAGGCGCTGTCTGGTTTGGGGGCACGGGTTACTGTGCCTTATTACAGTCCTCATCCTGACCACTTTCTTCAGACTGATCTTTGGCTGGATGGTCAAAAACAGCAGCCGATGATCAAAGCCGAATCCCTCGCTCAATTGGCTTTGCAAGAGCAGTTACTGGGAGCGGACAAAGATTTAAAAATGGCCTTGGCACGTGAATTATCTAAAAGCATGGCTTGCGAACTTTTGCCACATGTCTTGGCCATAAAAGCCTGTCAAGTTTTGGGCGCAGTGATAAGCCAAGCAGAGACCCGAAATTGGTTGACCCTGCCTCACACCATCAGTGTGCAACGGATTCCAGTCACACCCGGTAAACATATTGTTCGTTTATCGACACGGCGAACAAACAACAGAGGACTCTATCATGAGTCAGAACAAGACATTGAGGTCAAGAAGGGAAACATTGTTATTTTGAGAGAGCGAGTCTTGCCGAGTGCTGCGGCAGGTGTTACAACTGCAGTGAATACCTTTTAGGTGGGCGCTATCTTTCAGGTTTTTCCGGGTCGATAAATCCAGGTCGATAAAAAAGAGGGTGTTCTGGTGATTGTCATTTTAGAAACAGGAGCGATAAAGTGTTGGAATTGTATGAAAAAAATGTGCTCTGGCTCTGCTTGAGACAAGGACGTGGTGTCTTTTGGCTGATATTCCTGGTCTTTTTCTTCGCGGGTTGCATGAGCAAGCCAAAAGTGAAAAGCGAGGGCGATGCGCATCAGCCGGACTGGATATTGAATACGCCTGTGGAACCTGGATTTTTATACGGCGTGGGTTCCGCAGAAGTTTTTGGCGGTGACGATGCAGGTGCTTCAGGTCGTGCAAAAGACATTGCACGTGTTGAGCTGGTCAAACAAATCGAAGTAAAGGTGAGTGGCGAAGTCTCACAGGAAATCGAAGAAGTAACCCGTAACGGCAAAACAAAATTGACGGAAAGTTTGCGACAAAGTGTCAAAAACAGGGTGCCGGAATTTGAGCTTTCTAATGTAACGGGTGCAGAGAGTCACAAAGCAGCCAATGGCAAGCGTGTAACGGTCATGGTTAAGTTAGATGTGAACAAGGAATTAGAGGCGCTGAGAAACCAAATTTCCGCTCTTGACCAAGAATTAGGCGATTATGCGCGAAAGCTTTCAGAGATCCCTCAAGGCGGCTTAAGCCCCTTACGCGTTGTTGCGCCTGCGCTGGTGCTCTCTGAACAACGTGCCGGATTGCAAGCGCGTTACAATGCCCTTGAACCCAGGAAACAAATCGCCCCTTTGTTGACAGAGGAGATTAAGGTCTTGGTTCGCCAGATCTACCAACGCATTGCCCAACTCAAAATTTCGGTTCAACCCGAAGGCGTGGGTGACCGTTCGATGCAGACGGGGCTGATTGCTCAGTTGACAAAGCGGGGGATTAAAATTTCCCCAGAAGGATATCCAACTCTTTTATGATCTCAGAGTGAATAATATCCCACGCGGAGGCACTTACTTCGCGATGACAGAGGGAGATATTTGGATTAAGGACGAAGTCGGACGGGTGGTGCGTGCCCTACAGGCAAAAGCAAAAGGGACATCCACCGACCCCGGGGAATCTCGTTCACGTTCAATTCGCAAGCTTTCAGGGCAGTTGGGGAAGGCTTTGCTTGAGGCTTTGTTTTGAGAAAATACAGGCCATTATTGTAGACGTATTTATCATTGTTTATAAAAAATCTGAACATAAAAAAGGAGTCGAGAATGAAAGCAGTACGTATCGGTCATTTTTTTAGAAATACAGGAAAAATATTATTTATTGCCCTTGTGCTTTCGAGCTGTGCCAGTATGCAGGTCAGTCGGGTGGCAGAGGATGAAGAAATCGCCCTCACAGACAAATGGAATGATGAGGATTCACGTCTGGTCGCGGGTGAAATGATTGAGGATATGTTAGCCTATCCTTGGTTGAAGCGTTTTAACAAAGAGCATGTCGGAAAAGAACCCACCATTGTCATTCAGCGGATCAAAAATAAATCTCACGAACATATCGCGGTCGATACTTTTATTAACGATATTAAACGGGCGGTCATGCGTAGCGGCAAAGCCGGATTTATCGCAAGCGGTGCAGAACGTGAAGCAACACGTCGAGAGCTACGAGAGCAAGATTTGAATGCCTCGGAAAGTAGTCGTATGGAGATGGGCGAAGAGCAAGGTGCTAATTTTGCCCTTTCAGGGACAATCAATTCCATTGTTGATCAACTTGACGGTAAACGTGTCACCTTCTATCAAGTGGATCTTAAATTGATCAATGTTCAGACCACGAGAGAAGAATGGAATGGCCAAAAGAAAATTAAGAAATTTATGAAACGGAATAAATTTAGTTTTTAATCGATCTTACGGCCCTGTAAATAATTTCCTCCTTCCTGTCTCATTCTATTTTGAACAGGAAGGAGGATTTTTATTATCTTGTGTTTATTTGCATCGAAAATTGAGTGCAAAAAAAAACAGAATCCGCTTAATTTTGTTACGGCTTTTCTGATTTTTCCCCTCCGCTTAAATCCCTTGTGTTTCCCGTGATTCGGTTTCTTTTATCTTTTCGTTGATTAAGTCTCTCGCGAAGACTAAGGCTTCTTTTTGTACTTCTGCGATCAAGGGGTTTTTCTTTTTGGGTAAGCTAATCTTCATTTCGATATACGAAGAAGCATTTTCGAGATCTTCTTCATCTGCAATCAGAATTTCAACTTCACAAGCATTTTTGCTTTCATAAATTTCGCTATACTGAATCTCCATCAGGTCTCCTTTTTTTGAAGCATGTTAAGGGGGTATTTATTCTTTTTATACCTCTTCTCTCGGGGGAAGTTCCCCCATCAGTTCAAAAAATCCTTCACGAATTGTAGCTTAAATCAGGTTTACAAGGGGGATATTTTTTATTTTATT
The DNA here is from genome assembly GCA_013151935.1 of Candidatus Manganitrophaceae bacterium. Taxonomy (GTDB): domain Bacteria; phylum Nitrospirota; class Nitrospiria; order SBBL01; family JAADHI01; genus JAADHI01. The sequence goes on along the minus strand of JAADHI010000026.1, from coordinate 1,298 downwards.
TTCGAGCGATATAGATGCGCTCCGTATTTCTAAAGATCTGGTAAAATATTAAGGTGAATTATAGCGAAGATATGGAATATAAATTGAAAAAAACGAGGGATGTTCTAGCATCCCAAAATAAGGATAATTATCTCATTTGAATCAGTCAGGATACGCATTATCCCATTAAGACAAAACACTTGAGCGGACAATTATTATGACAAATCTGATCGGGGAGCAGGAGGGGTTAACTTCATCTCGCGCCAATTTTTTCTGGGTCTGTATTTTTCCTATTTTAATGGTGCTTCTCCTTCTTTTCCCTCTGCTCCTCATTAACAACTCTGAATCACATTACAACGAAAGACCTTCTTCAGAACGAATGATGAATCTAAAAGGACTGGAGCTGATTACGACAAAATATCTCAATGAACACCCTGAGGCTTTTCACAAACTAATTCGTCTTGTAACAGATGCGGATGATGCCATTCAAAACAACGAATTTCCGGTACACGCCGCTGTGATGAAATGGCTGAAGCAGGCAATGGATAAAGAGGGGTTTGATGAAGAAATGCCTGTCTATTATTTCTTAAGAACGGTTTACCTCAAGGGCTGGGAGAGTGGTTATTTTCAACAAGTAGATGATGCTGAGCGAGAATATCTCTACGATTTAATGGGGGCGATGATTGGCGCGATGTATCGTTGCATTTGTGCACCTCCCGAATTTAAATTATGAAATAATGTGTCTGAATAAATCGAAAAATTTAGCGGTTCTCATCAATAAATTTAGCAATTGTTTCAAAATAATCGCGACCACCCACAATATGAGCGTTGTTGTGGGCTGCGCCTTTGACGGTGTAAAAAGTCTTGGGGGCATTGGCTGCGGCAAAAAGCGCCTCTCCTTGTTTGTAGGGGATGACCTTGTCTTGATCACCATGCATGATGAGTAGTGGAATTTTTACGGACTTTATTTTGCTGAGGGAGTTATACTTGATTGAAATAAGCCCTTTAAAGGGGAGCCAGGGCAATACTTCAGAGACCATGTCGCGTACAGAGGTAAAAGGTGCTTCCAAAATAAGGCCCGCACTCCGGACTTCTGAGGCAAGTCTTACGGCAACGGCTGAGCCCAGAGAACGTCCAAAAATAAAGATTTGTTTGAGATTGATATCTTGTCGTGTGAGCAGATAGTCGTAGGCTGCCAGCGCATCTTTTGCTGTGCCTTCTTCTGAAATTTCACCTTCGCTCTTGCCGTAACCGCGATAGTCTACCAGTAATATATTGATCTTGAGTTCTTCATGCAGACGTTTTAGTAGGTTGACGCG
>JAADHI010000155.1 GCA_013151935.1 Candidatus Manganitrophaceae bacterium | reverse complement strand
GTGAGGCTGATACGAAAACGGAACCACCCTTAAAATATCTATTTAAATTGGAATATTTCTACATAAGACGACAGAAAAAGTCAATCTTCTTAGTAAAGGAGCAGATTGGCATGACCTGTGCTGGCCGCTGCGTCCTTAGACCCAAAACAGAACAACTTAGGACCCAAGCCAGATGCGAGAGCTAGGCCTCTCTTCAACACACTCCATATAGAATAGAGGTGAGGAAAGCTCATCTTTCCTTACAGCCACAACACGGGAATGCGTCTCCAGTTTTTTGAAAACATTTCTAAGGTGAAACTCAGCACCATGTTCTGAGATGGAGAGAATTTTGCCGATCTCCCAGTTGCTCTTTCCTCGGCCGCACCAAAGCAGGACTTCAGATTCTCGTTTCGTCAAACTCATTTTTAGCCTCTAGTCAGTCAGAACACCGCATACACACCTAAACATGAAAAACTTTTTAGTTGGATAAGGGATATATTTATAAGAAATAATGATAAGGGGAGTCAATCCCCTCAAATGAGGGGGGTATGGCATAAAAACTGTCTACTGGCGCACCCTTAAAAACAGATAAGAACCCACCATCAACAGCAAAATATTGGCACTCCAGCCTGCAAGCCAAGGGGGGAGGATGTGCAGGCGTCCGAGTGAAAGGGTCATCGAATACACCAACCAATAAAAGAGTGCAACGCCCAGACTAAAAGCAATGCCCCAGGCAATACCAGAACTGCGGCTGTCTTTTAAGGCAAAAGGAACGCCCAATAAAACCATGATGAAATTCACAAAGGGCAAGGCCTGCTTTGCATGTAGATCAACGGCATAACGGGTCGGATCAAAACCTGCCGCTTTCAGTTGGGCAATGTATTCGGAAAGTGCCTTATAAGTCATTTCATTGGTTTTGATTCTGAGCTGCTGAAAGTCTCTGGGTTTGCGATCGATGGCAATGGGCTCCCGTTCAAAGGCCTTAAATTCCACGGCACCCCCCGGCAGAAAAATCCGTTTTAAACCATTCACTAAAACCCAGTTGCCATCTTCATAGATCAAGGCCGCTGCCTCGACTTCTTCCCTCACCAAATAATCGTCACCCAGGGTGTAGAGCACCACGCCTTCCATAAGCGCTTTGTCCGCTGAGACCACTTGGGCATACATTAACCTACTGCTGTCCAAGTGCATCCAGGTTTTATTCTGCACAAAACTGCCCGCAGGCTGCTTGCCTTGGATTTGAATATATTGGATACGTTTGGATTCTTTGTAAAGCGTCGGGACCACCCCCCCCACCAAGAAATAAGAAAAAAGACTGATGAAGGCGGCCAAAAGAAGCAAGGGTGTTGTCAGCCTAAAAACGGAAACCCCCGCACTTTTAAATGCCGTAATCTCATTGTTTTTAGCCATCCCACCAAAAGTGAGCAAGGTCGACATCAAGAGCGACAAAGGCAACATTTCCATGAAAATACGGGGAAAGCGAAATAAAAAATACTTCACAAGCCATTTCAACTCAGTATCATACTGATAAAGGCTTTTTATTTTTTCAAGAAAGTCAATTGAAAATACGACAAAAGCCAGCGCCGTTGCGGTCACAAAAAAAATCCGCAAAAACTCCTTCACCATATATCGGGTCATCATGGACATTGATTCAGATCTCTTCTAAGGTCTTTTACTCGCGATCCCAAAAAACGTCGGAGAAACGGTGCTGGACACTTTTTTAAGCAGGTAGAAACACAAGGGCAAGAGCACAAGAATGGGCAGTGCTGCGGCGAAAAAAGGAGGGGCCATTTGGCTTGAAAGCAAGTAGTCTCCAAAAGACATCAACATGTAGTAGATCAGAATAATAACGATTCCGGCGACAAATCCACCCACACGCGTAATCCGCCCTGAGATAATGCCCAGTGGCATACCGATAATGCAAAAAATAAAAGACGCCAAGGAAAACAAAAAACGCCGATAATAATCCGACAAAAGCCGTAAGGCTTCCAGATCGGGCACCTTCGCATCCGCAATACGCCGTTTGATTTCAGCATAACTCGGAGCGGGAGCCCCCTTTTTTTGTTGGGACATTTCTGAAAAATCGATCTTCAAATCGTAGCGCGCAAAATCCATTTTTTGATAACGATCATTATCACGAATATTTTGGTGCAGTGCGCCATTTTCCAAATGCAGCGAAATGGTCTCCGTCTCTTCATCACTCAGCAAAAGCCCTGTTTTTGCGACGATGACCGTTGGGGCTTCGGCATTACGTTGATCAAAAATAAAAATCCCCTTGAGCTCTGACTGAGATGACACCGCATCAACATAAACCATCATGTTTGAAAAGATGCCATTAAACTGCCCGGCCTCCAAACCCGCACTGGCCCGTTTTAAGAGCAGTTTAACGGCCAAAGATTTAAATGCTTCTTTTGAGGAACCCGCCATGGAACCCATCCACAAGGTCAAAAACGAAATGATTAACGCAAAAATAACGACGGGTCGCATCAAACGTGCGACATTAACACCTACGGCATGGAGGGCAATAATTTCATTGTCGGCGGACAGGCGGTTAAATGTTGTCACTGTTGCCATCATCACCGCCATTGGGAAGGTGACCAAAAAAAAAGAAGGCAGCAATTGCAAAAAAAGCCCACCGACATCAACAAGATCAATGCCCTTGTCAATCACCAACTCCATCAATTTTAAAATCTGCTGCATGATCAGGATAAACAAGAGGATAAAAATCCCCAAAAAAAACGGCCCCATGAGCTCTTTTAAAATGTAGCGATCCAAGTGTTTTAACATAAGCGTTCAATATACAGCGGTCTTTTATTGAATGTAAACACGGCAAAGGGATCACAATCACGCGCTTTTGCTTGACATCATTTTCTTCCCGAAATAACATGTCAAAATAGCCGCTCAAGACATTCAGGGTTCAACTTCCCCCAATTCAGGACATTTGCGCCTCGTGACACAAAAAATAACAACAGACGACGCTGACTGCAGCTCTAAAATCAGCGAAACTTCAATTCGAAATCATATTTTAAGGCTTCAGGGCGAAAAACATCCTGAACATTCTCCCTTAGCCCTCAAAAAAGCCGGCACTGATATTGCCACTCAAATGCAGTTAGCCGGGCTTCAAAGCCACAATCACCCCATTCCCGATGTGGACGCAATGGGCGATGCTTGTTTTAACGTCATTGGGACGCTCCTTAAAGAAGACCCACAAAAACCCGTTTTACTCATTGGCGCACATTATGACACCGTCGTAGGCTCTCCCGGTGCAGACGACAATACCAGCAGCTTGGCCGTACTGCTCGAAGTGGCACGCGTTACAAGCCCTTTGTTTCAAAACAAGGCCGCGACACTTCGGCCACAGTTTGTGGCCTTTTCTCTGGAAGAGCCTGGCTTTGTGGGCAGCCGCGATTATGTGCAAAATTTAGAAAAAACCAGCGACGTTATTTTTGGAGCGATTATACTGGAATGCGTGGGCTACACCGACCATCGATCAGGCTCGCAAAAGACCCCGCCAGGGCTCCCCATCTCACTGCCGGATCGGGGCAATTTTATAGGACTCCTGGGCAATACCCAGGCAGCACCCATCACCAAAGCCTTTGAAGCCGCCACAAAATACGCAGCACCTGATTTGCCCCATATCAGCCTCATTTTACCCAAAGCAGCAGAGCTTATTCCTGATGTCCGGCGCTCAGACCACGTGCCTTTTTGGGATAAAAACCTCCCGGCTGTGATGATCACAGATACGGCCAATTTTAGAAATCCACATTACCACCAAGCAAGCGATACAATAGACACATTGGACATTCCCTTCATCACAAAAATCGCACGCACACTCGCAGGCACCGTGATTGACTTGGCCGGACTGGAACGATAAAGATGTTACGAGAAATCTACAAAGGCAAGACCATCCACGTTTTTTCTGAAGAGGTCGAATTACCCAACGGAAAAACCACCACACTGGATCTTGTGCGTCACCCTGGGGCCTCTGCGGTTGTCCCACTCAAAACAAACGGGCACGTCATCTTGGTGCATCAATATCGACACGCAACGGGGGGCTATCTTTACGAAATCCCCGCAGGCAAGCTTTCAAAAAATGAAAACCCGGAAGACTGCGCCATTCGTGAAACAGAAGAAGAAGTCGGCTATCATGTTGGCAAACTACAAAAACTAAGCGCCATTTTCACCGCACCGGGATTTTGTGATGAAGTGATCCACCTTTACCTCGGCACAGAACTCACAAACACCGCTCAAAAATTAGATGAGGATGAAATCATCGAGATTATCGAAATTCCCTTTGAAGATGCCATGACAAAAATAATAAACCAGAACATTCGAGATGCAAAAAGCATCATCGGATTGCAACTGGCCTATCGCGAGGCGAAACACCAGCGACTGATTTAAACCAGAAACACCCTTGAATCTATCAAAAAAGGAATCTTATGCCGGAACAGCTTATTTTTGAAAAATCACACCCTGGACGACGCGGACAGACCTTTCCCGCAAATCACAATGATTTTGATCTCAACAGACTGCTGCCCAAAGACCATCAGCGCAAAACGGATTTGGAACTGCCGGAAATCAGCGAGAACGAACTCATGCGTCATTACACACGACTCTCTCATGAGAGCTACGGTGTCGACGAAGGCTTCTATCCACTCGGCTCCTGTACCATGAAATACAACCCAAAAATTAACGAAGATGTTGCGCGTTTTCCGGGTTTTTCAGACATCCATCCCTTGCAGCCGGAAGAAAGCGTGCAAGGCGCGCTGAAGCTACTTTATGATTTAGAACGTATTTTAGCCGAGATCTCAGGCATGGCACAAGTCACTTTGCAACCCGTCGCGGGCGCGCAAGGGGAAATGGTGGGGATGCTCATCGCCCGCGCCTATCATGAGAAACAGGGACGTCAGCGCAAACACGTTATTATCCCGGATTCGGCCCACGGCACGAATCCGGCCAGTGCACATTTGGCAGGCTATACGATTAAAACCGTGCACTCTACACCCGAAGGCATCATTGATGTCGATGATTTGCGAAAGGTCGTAGATTCCGACACGGCCGCCCTCATGTTGACCAATCCCAATACACTCGGACTTTTTGAACGTGGCATCGGAGAAATCGTTCAAATCGTACACGATGCCGGGGCCTTGCTCTACTTTGACGGGGCAAATTTAAATGCACTATTGGGACTCACACGGCCCGGTGACATGGCCTGTGACATCATGCATTTCAATCTGCACAAAACCTTTTCCACCCCCCATGGTGGCGGGGGACCCGGTGCAGGGCCCGTAGGCGTCTGCGAAAAACTCATTCCTTTTCTACCCGCGCCACGGGTCGAAAAAGACGCAGAACGCTATTTTTTGAGACAGGATTTCCCTGCATCCATTGGACGTGTGCATAGCTTTTATGGCAATTTTGGCATCCTCGTCCGGGCCTATACCTACATTAGAAGGCTCGGCGCAGAAGGACTTTCTGAGATCAGTCGCAATACCATCATTAACGCCAACTACTTAAAAAAGCAGCTTGAAACCCTTTACGACATCCCCATGCATCGCCCCTGTATGCACGAATTTATTTTGTCTGCAAAAAACCTAAAAACACAGGGTATTGGGGCCTGGGATATCGCAAAACGTCTCATCGACTACGGCTTTTATCCGCCGACCGTCAATTTCCCTTTAATCATCCCCGAAGCCCTCATGATTGAAGCCCCCGAAAGTGAATCACGAGAAACTCTGGATACCTTTGCGGAAGCCTTGTTTCAGATTAGAAAAGAAGTCGATGAAAATCCACAAGTACTCAAAGATGCACCGCAAAGCCAAAAACTGGGGCGATTGAATGAAGTCTTGGCGGCCAGACAATTAAATGTTCGATATGAAAACAAAAAATAACCCATAAAAGCAGGAGTGTGCCATGATCGTCCATGATGTCCTGATTGTCGGAGCAGGTCTTGCCGGTATGCGAGCCGCGATTGCCATCCCGCCTCATTTGAATGTCGGCATTATCTCAAAAGTCCATCCCGTGCGCAGTCACTCTGTCGCTGCCGAAGGGGGCATTAACGCCGCCATTCACCCCGACGATAACTGGGAAGACCATATGTACGATAC
>JAADHI010000141.1 GCA_013151935.1 Candidatus Manganitrophaceae bacterium | reverse complement strand
GAAGAAAGAGATGAGAACCGTTATTTTTAATGCGCGCGCCCAGATTATTTTTGTGGCCCATTCAATTGCAATTGTTGTTTGTAACTATACGGCATTTTGGTTGCGCTTTGATGGGAATATTCCTGCAAAAACATTCGACCTTTTTTTGAGCACCATCCCGCTGGTCTTTCTTGTCCGAATGGGTGTGCTTTATTTGTTTGGATTAAATCGTGGCCTTTGGCGTTATGCAGGGCTTCGGGATTTATTGACCATAGTCGGCTCTGTCGTGACAAGTAGCGCACTTATCTGGGGAGCCATCACACTCTTGCCGTGGCAGGGCTACCCACGCTCTATTTATTTAATTGATACGGTGCTTCTGCTCGTTGTCTTTGCAATGCTTAGGAGTCCTAAAAGAATTTGCAGTATTTTGACACATACGGGGGTCGGGGGACGGCGCATTCTGATTGTTGGTGCCGGGAACGCGGGAGAAATGATTGCCAGAGATATGTGCCAAAATCGTCGCTATGGATGCCGTCCTATTGCTTTTATTGATGATGACCCGGACAAACGCTATAAGAAGATTCACAATATTCCAGTTGTTGGGAGTTGTGATGAAATGCAGAAAATCGTTGCTAAAATCCACCCGGATGAGCTTTTAATCGCAATCCCTTCAGCAAAACCGAGCGAAATAAAAAGAATCATGAGCCATTGTAATGTGTTGAATCTCCCCATAAAAACCTTGCCGAATGTTGTGGCGACCGTCGGGGGCAATCTCTCAATGACAGATATTCGGAGTCTGGATATTGAAGATCTGCTTGGAAGGGCTGAGATTCAAATTGATGATCCCGCGCTTTCTGAAAAAATTCGTGAAAAAAAGGTGCTCGTCACGGGTGCAGGCGGGTCCATCGGTTCTGAACTTTGTCGGCAGCTTGCAGTTCTCCAACCCAAACAGCTTATTCTGCTTGAGCGACATGAAAATAATCTTTATCAGGTTGAAGTGGATTTACGTGAACATTTTCCGGGTTTGAAAATCGAGGGAATTCTTGCTGATATCTGTGATGCTGAAAAGATGGATCTTATTTTTTCGGACTTTCGGCCGCAAATGGTTTTTCATGCTGCAGCTTACAAACATGTTCCGATGATGGAACGTAGTCCTTTGGATGCGATCCGGAACAATATTCTCGGTACACATCAAATGATTTCAAAATCAAATCTATATGGTGTGGATGAATTTGTCTTAATCTCGACAGACAAGGCAGTTTCTCCTTCGAGTGTCATGGGTGCTACAAAACGCATTGCCGAAATGATGATTCGCTATTTTGATTCCAAAAGCCGAACCAAGTTGGTCTCAGTCCGCTTCGGGAATGTGCTAGAGAGCGCAGGCAGTGTCGTTCCCCTTTTTAGGGCACAGATTAAGCGGGGCGGACCCGTCAAAGTAACTCATGAGGAAGTGAAGCGGTATTTTATTTCGATAAAAGAAGCCGTTCAATTGGTTCTTCAAGCCTCTTTTTTGGGAAATGGGGGAGAAATATTTGTTTTAGATATGGGGGAACCGATCAAAATTGTCGACCTCGCAAAAAAAATGATTACCCTCTCCGGATTTTCTCCAGAACATGACATTCCCATTCAAATTATCGGTCTTCGTCCCGGAGAAAAACTACACGAAGGACTATTTGAAGTAGGAGAAGAGGTCGTCCAGACACAACACGAAAAAATTCGTTTGGCTAAAAAAAGAACGGTGTCAGTTGATCTTCCTTCCTATATTGAGCGTTTTGCTAGGATGGATAATCATACGAGTTTGGAGGAAATCAAGTCTCTGTTGAAAGAGCTGATCCCAAAATATCAGTACAAGGAAGCATCTCCACTCCCGAATCTACAAGTAGCGCGTAAACCCGTGCAGAAAAAGACGACTTCTTTGATAAATTAGTGAAATCATGGTTTATTTTATTTGAATCTAACAAAAAATGTTTTAAAATGCCTTCCAGTCTTTTGTCTGAACACCCTTTTTTATTTATAATACACAAAGTCAGGATTCTCCTTGTATCACAAATTGAAGAAAAAAAGGCTGCCTTGTTTTGGAATACAATGAAATGAATGGAAAAACTGATCTAGAAGTACTGGGGGCTCTTCCCATACAGCAAAGGTTGTTTGCCATAGATTTGGATTGGCGAAATAAGTGCATTTTCTTCATTTTTTTCCTGTTTCCAATTTTAACAGCCACAGTACGTCATGCAGGGAGTACCCTTTATGCAGTACTCACCTTGCTGAGTTTTTTTTATTTTAAAGACGGGCTAAGGATGTTAAGCCCTAAGGAAAAGCGGTTTTTACTTGGTTTTGTTGTATTTTTTCTCTTTTCATCTTTATCACTTTTAATGACTGAAGATCTTCGTGTTGGTGTACAGCGCTTGGAGCGGTACGCCCGTTTTCTAGTGATCATCCCCATCTATTGCATGTTGCGTGCACAAACGATTGAAATTGGAAAGGTCTTTTTACTTGGGTCACTTGTCGCCGTATTTCTGATGCTCATTCAAGGGCTATATCAAATTAATGTTTTGAATATCCCGATGGCCCGAGGTGGTTACAATCGAATCATCATGGGAAATACTGCTGTTTTATTTGCCGTACTCATTTTCATCGGTTTGTTGTTTTATCGGGGAAAATGGAGGCATTTTACTCTGAGGATACTAGGGGTCGGTTCCGGTCTTTATGCTGGACTTCTATCTGGGTGTCGAACGGCTTGGCTATTTCTTCCAGTAATAATTGCATGTCTATCGATACTTTATCGTAACCGATTAACAAAGAAAAACTGGAAAATTCTTATTCTCGGCATTCTGACGAGTCTTTTATTAATAGGCGTCGTACAGCCGGAAAGGTTGAAGTGGGGATTACAAGGACTATTTGATAGTGCGAATTCTGTCACAAACGAAGCCTCAAATGGGACTGTGGGAGAAAGGCTTGTCATGTGGCGAAACAGCCTCTTGATTTTTAAAGATTCTCCAATTTTTGGCACAGGCATGGGTGATTTTAGGCATGACTCTATTTTGCTTTTAGAAAAAGGGCTATCCTACAAAAATAATTTTGCGGTTCATTCGACGAACGCGCACAATATTTATTTCATGCTTCTTGCTGAGGGGGGTCTTGTAGGACTGACGCTCTTACTTACTGTGCTCTTTATTCTGCCGTATCGGTTTGTATATGGTCTATGGAAAAAAACATCAGATAAATCTGTTCATCTTTATAGCCTTCTTGCTTTGATTTCTCTTATTGCTTTTGCTTGGTTTGGCGTGAGCGAAAGCTGGGTGAATCGTAATACCATCGTTAATCTTTACTGCGTAACCCTTCTGGTCTTTGTGTCCAGCGCTGCAAATCGTGCAGAAGCTATCGGTGAAATGTCTTAAAAATGACTTTAAATGAAACAACCACGGAGGACGATCACATCATGTACGGTGTTATTTTAGCTGGTGGAAGTGGGACGCGGTTTTGGCCCTTGAGCCGTGAAGAATATCCCAAACAATTGCTGAAGATATTTGGCGATCAAACCTTAATCCAGGCGACTGTTTCCAGAATATCAGATTTCATTTCACCACAAAATCTTTTTATTGTAACGAATCCTCAGCAAATCGAGCAAATGCGATACCAGCTATCACAGCAAGAAAGTGCCTCTAAACCCAACTATATTTCAGAACCGCAAAAGAAAAATACGGCTGCAGCCATTGCTTTGGCTGCGCTGACACTACAAAAGCGTGATCCTGAGGCCGTCATGGCGGTTCTTTCTGCAGATCATTTTATTAAGGATGAGCTGCGTTTTATCGAGACACTTCGTCTTGCTGCGAAGGTGGCTCAAGATGGCTCCCTCGTTACTTTAGGGGCAAAACCCACACGACCCGAAACGGCCTATGGTTATATCCGTCCTGGGAAAGAACGATCCACCTTAAAGTCTGTTTTTGAAGTCGAAGGTTTTATTGAAAAACCGAATCGCGCGGATGCTGAAAAATATTTGAGAGAGAAAAAGACACTTTGGAATACGGGGATCTTTGTTTGGAAAGTGTCTGCTATTTTAAATGAAATCAATCGTTTTTTACCTGAGCTTTTCCTTGGATTCAAAAAAATCGCAGCAACGATTGGAACGGACTCTGAAAAAGAAACGCTTGAGCGTGTCTACCCTCAATTGCCTTCCATCTCGATTGACTATGGTGTGCTTGAGCGCTCAGATCGTCTTGTGGTCATCCCCACAGACATGGGCTGGGAAGATGTCGGTTCCTGGAATGCATTAGATGAGGTGATTCCAAAAGACAAAGCGGGCAACATTGTCACAGGAAATGTCCTTAATGTTGGCAGTACAAATAGCACCATTTATGCGGGAAAGCGGGTCGTTGCGGCGGTGGGTTTACAAAATCTGGTTGTCGTAGACACAGAAGACGCAACACTTGTTTGTAATAAGAACAACGCGCAAGATGTGAAAAAAGTCGTCGAACTCTTGAAACAACAGAAGGGCGATGTTCATCGTGTTCACCCGACGGTGATTCGGGCTTGGGGGAGCTATACCGTACTCGAAGAGGGTTTGGGATACAAAATCAAAAAAATTATGGTTAACCCAGGAGCGAAGCTTTCGCTTCAAATGCATCATAAACGCAGTGAACACTGGGTGGTTGTTGAAGGTATTGCGACGGTGACCTGTGGAGAAAGCGTGTACACCATCCAAACCAATCAGAGCACCTTTGTGCCGATGGGGGTCAAACATCGTCTGGAAAATGCGACAGATCGACCACTCCGCCTGGTCGAAGTGCAAAGTGGTGTTTATTTGGGGGAAGACGACATTGTTCGATTTGAAGATATCTATGGACGCGTTTCACAGAAATAAATAAACAAGCTTGCGCCTTGACATCCTTTCTTGTTCTGAATAATATATCTCGTTCCTTTAAACTGGTTCCGTGAAGCTGGAAAGGGGAGAAAACGTGGATTTTTGCCTCGTCTAGACCTTCTTCGGATTTTTACCGTAAGAGGGTTTTTTTGTTTCTTGATCTAAAATTTCTCGGATAAATTATGGCTGACATCTTAAACCCTGACGAAATATTCCGTGCCTTGACGCGAATTTCTCACGAAATTCTGGAACGAAATAAAGGGGCAAAAGAACTCGTTCTCGTCGGCATTCAGACCGGGGGTGTTTTTTTAGCCCAGCGCTTGGCGCGCAGAATCGGAAAAATCGAAGGCACGACACCGCAGACGGGCGCACTGGATATCACACTTTATCGCGATGACCTGGCGGGTCGGGGAGCCTATCCGAAACTTCAGAAAACAGAAATTCCTTTTGATATGAACGATTGCAAGGTCATTCTTGTGGATGACGTACTTTTTACGGGAAGAACGATTCGAGCGGCCATGGATTCACTCATTGATCTCGGACGTCCGAAAGAAATCCAACTGGCTGTTTTGATTGATCGTGGACACAGAGAGCTGCCCATCCGCGCCGACTACGTGGGTAAAAACCTGCCTACGTCGTTTCATGAAAAAGTTGAAGTGCTTCTTGAAGAAGCAGGTGAAGAGGATAAGGTTATCTTGCATCGGGAAAAATGGAAAAAAAATCAGGCATGAGGTTTTATTTTAGCGATGCAGCTTAAACGAAAAGATATTCTGGGTATTGCAGATTTAGATCGTGAAGAAATCGACCTCATTCTGCAAACCGCCGAATCCTTCAAAGAGGTGTCAAATCGTGACATCAAAAAGGTGCCTGCTTTGCGGGGAAAAACGGTTGTTAATCTCTTTTTTGAACCCAGTACGCGCACACGGGACTTCTTTTGAATTGGCCGGAAAACGGCTTTCGGCTGATGTCATCAATATTTCTTCCAGTTCCAGTAGCACACTAAAAGGTGAAAGCCTACTCGATACGATAAGAAATATTCAAGCCATGCATTCTGATTTTATTATTGTGCGACATGCTTCTTCCGGGGTACCACATTTTTTGGCACGTTCAGTCGAAAGCGCGGTGATTAACGCGGGTGATGGTGCGAATGAACATCCGAGCCAGGCGCTGCTGGATTTAATGACCATTAAGGAAAACAAGAGCACAATTAAAGGTTTAAAAATCGTCATTATAGGCGATATCCTGCATGGCCGTGTCGCACATTCCAATATTCATGCTTTAAAAAAATATAGTGCTGATCTGCACTTGGTTGCACCACCGACCTTGATTCCCTCAGGGATTGAACGTT
>JAADHI010000037.1 GCA_013151935.1 Candidatus Manganitrophaceae bacterium | reverse complement strand
ATCACCAGGAGGATTTATCGCGACTCACTTCAAGAAATAATTTCAGTTCCAACGCCTTGATCAGTGAAGATTTCCAACAGGAGGGCGTGGGGGACACGTCCGTCGATGATGTGAGCTTTGCGGACGCCTTCTTCCACGCTTGCAAGCGCGGCTTCGATTTTGGGCATCATGCCCCCTTTGATTACGCCATCTAAAATCAATTGTTCAACCTGCTTTTTGGCTAAGGTGGGGATGAGTTTGCCGTCCTGTCCCAAAATCCCCGGCACGTCTGTGAGAACGAGCAGCTTTTCGGCAGACAAGGCAGAAGCCAAACTTCCTGCCACAAGATCAGCATTGATATTGTAGGTCTTTCCGTTTTCATCGGCTCCGATGGGTGAAATAACGGGAATAAAACGCCCCTCATCCAGAATTTCCAAAATTTCGGCGTCAACAGAAGCCACTTCTCCAACTTGTCCCATGGTCTCTTCCTTGCCACGAAGCCGCCGGGCCTTGATTAAACCGCCGTCTTTTCCCGTGAGCCCAACCCCTCTGCCGCCCATTTGATTGATGAGGGTAACGATTTCTTTATTGACCGTACCGGCCAAGACCATTTCGACAACAGACATCGTTTCAGGATCGGTGACACGCACACCTTCGATAAACTTGGGTTCGAGCCCCAGGCGTTTCATCATGCCGGAGATCTGAGGCCCCCCACCATGTACGATGACAGGATGCATGCCCACAAATTTCATCAACACAACATCTTCTGCAAATTGTCGTTTCAGATGGGCATCCGTCATCGCCGCACCGCCATATTTAATAACGATGGTCTTTCCATGGAAGGCCTGAATATAAGGCAATGCTTCAATCAGAACATCTGCTTTTTTGCGTAATAATTCGTTTGTCATTTTAAAATCCAAATCATTTCTGGTCTACAGAATGTAACGAGACAGATCCCCGTCTTTCACCACCGGGCCCATGCGTTCCGCGACATATTTAGCATCCACAACCACCTTTTTATCTTCGAGTTCCGGGGCGGCAAAAGAAAGCTCGTCAAGTAAACGCTCCAAAATCGTAAAAAGTCGCCGGGCACCGATATTTTCATCCCGTTCATTCACCTGAACCGCGGTTTCCGCAATGGCTTCAATCGCATCATCGGTCAGATCCAGTTCAACCCCTTCTGTTGCCAATAGCCCCACATATTGTTTTTTCAGTGAGTTTTTGGGTTCGGTCAAAATGCGCACAAATTCGTCTTTTCCGAGAGAGTTCAACTCAACACGAATCGGAAAACGCCCTTGGAGTTCTGGAATCAGGTCGGAGGGTTTGGCGGTGTGAAAGGCACCCGCTGCAATAAACAAGATGTGGTCGGTTTTAATCATGCCGTACTTGGTATTGATTGTGGAGCCTTCCACAATCGGCAACAGATCGCGCTGAACGCCCTCGCGGGAAATATCAGGCCCTTGGCCTTTTTCCCGGCTTGCGATTTTATCAATTTCATCCAAAAAGATAATGCCTGAATTTTCAACACGGCGAACCGCATCGCTTACCACTTCGTCCATGTCAATGAGTTTGGCTGCTTCTTCTTGATTGAGCAGATTGAGGGCTTCAGGCACCTTGACGCGACGGCGCTTCTTTTTTCCTGGCATCATGTTACCTAACATGTCCCGCAAATTCATTTCCAGATCTTCCATGCCGACGTTGGAAATCACTCCAATGGGCGGCGTGGATTTATCGGGCAGATCCAACTCGACAGAACGTTTGTCGAGTTTCCCCTCACGCAATTGTTGACGGAGTTTCTCTCGACTTTTTGAATAAGAATCGCTTGGCGCAGGTTCGCTTTCTTTTGAGTCACTGTAAACCCCCGTGGGCACCCCTCGACTCGGCGGCGGCAACAACAAGTCCAGCAAGCGGTCTTCGGCGTGACGTGCGGCCTTTTCCTTAACGCTGGTATTGTGCTGGGCTTTAACCATGTTGACCGAAAGTTCAGCAAGGTCTCTGACCATGGATTCCACATCTCGTCCGACATAACCCACTTCTGTAAATTTGGACGCCTCAACTTTGATGAAAGGGGCACCGGATAATTTTGCCAAGCGTCGAGAGATTTCGGTTTTCCCTACCCCTGTTGGGCCCATCATGATGATGTTTTTTGGCAGAACTTCATCTTTCAGATCATCAGGAAGACGCTGCCGTCGCCAACGATTTCGGAGCGCAATCGCAACCATGCGCTTGGCTTCTTTCTGGCCCACAATGTATTTATCTAGCTCTTCGACAATTCGGCGAGGAATCAGGTTTTCATACTCTTCAACATCTGTCATGTTTTGCTCCTAAACTCGGTTTCCCAAGACCAAACATTTACAAGGCAATGCCTCAAAACAAAAAGGGGCATCTTACACCAGAAACCTCTCAAAAAGAAAACACACTCAGCCCTATTCCAGTGTTTCCACAACGATTTCTTCGTTGGTGTAGATACAAATTTCTGCGGCAATTTTAAGTGAAGCTCTAACAATTTCACTGGCATCTAAGCTGGAATGCGCAAGCAGTGCATTTGCGGCCGCTTGCGCAAAAGGCCCACCGGAACCGATGGCGACAATGCCATTTTCGGGCTCAATGACATCTCCGGTTCCTGAGATAAGCAAGGAATGATCTTTATCCGCGACGGCAAGCAGCGCCTCTAAGCGTCGCAACATGCGATCCATTCGCCAATCCTTTGCAAGTTCCACGGCTGCGCGTGTCAGGTTGCCATGATACTGCTCAAGCTTGCCTTCAAAACGCTCAAGCAAGGTAAAGGCATCTGCTGTTGCACCCGCAAATCCCGTCAAAATTTTCCCATCAAAAATTTTCCGGACTTTTCTTGTGTTGTGTTTGATGACCGTCGCACCAAGCGTGACTTGGCCATCTCCCGCCATCGCAACACGCCCATCACGCCGGACTGAAATAATCGTTGTAGAACGAATCATCTTTCTCCTTTAGTTCACAAACCTACAAAAATGTGAGTTAGAAAACGTGTTCATATAATTAAACATTGCCTTGGGCAAAACAAGGGGCCACGTCAAATCGAGTGGGAATAATGGGTGTGAAAATCGCAGACTAAATCAGGGTTTCTTCTAAGAGGGTGCAGGTTTACGTGGCTGAAAAATAAAAACCACATAGGTCCCTGTAAGCTGAATACCCCCCAATGCAGCCAAATAAAGCCCCGCCCCGCCGGAATACTGATTTTGATAATAACTATAAAAAACCATGCCTGTAATAATCATGGTCATAAATCCAATCAAACCATAAATCCAGTAAAGCTGGGCTTTTCTTCTCAGCAATTCATAACAGATACTGACAAAACCGAGGATGCCTAATACCAGAACAATTTTGCCATCAATCATTTGAAAGCCTTTCATTGTAATAATGAAAAGCTTGGGCTCAACCCAGGTTAAAAAACTGCTGACGATCAGCAAAACCGTATTAAAAAGAATATAATACTGCACAGATTCAAAACCTCATCTCTTAAGATCAAAAACAAGGGGGAGCATATAAAAAAACGTGGGAAAATGCAAAGTAGAATTTCCTTCATTGACCACAAATCAAAAAGCTGTGTAGACTACTTCACTGTTCAACCTGACTTTCGGAGGCTACACTTGCAACTGCTCTTACATGAAATTCATGCAAGCGCTGGCGCCCATTTTTCACTCCCTGACCCATGGGAGTTGCCCACCCATTATGGAAATCCGCGCGAGGAATACCAACACATCAGAAATGGCCTTGCCTTGGCCGACCTTTCACATCAAGGTCTTTGGCTCATTACAGGGGATGACCGGGTAAAATTTTTGCAGGGACTCATTAGCAATGACCTGCCCAAAGCTGAGGAACGAGTGGGCAAACAGGCCTGTTTACTTACAGCAAAAGGAAAAATCCTTTCGGATTTTTTTCTTTACCCACTCTCTGAAGGTTTTTTGATGACACTTGAATGCTCAAATGCGGAAGACACAAAAACACAACTTCTGCGTTTTCGCATGCGTAGCAAGGTCGAAATAGAGAGACCCCATTGGGGGAGACTCTTGATTTCGGGTCAAAATGCTCAAACCCTGATTGAAAAGTGCTTTGCACTCACAGCCACAGAGATGCAAGAAAATTCATTTTTTGAAAAAGAAATCAAGGGCACACACACCATTTGCATCAAATCCTCAGTCACCGGGGAAGACGACTTCCACCTGTTTACCCCCCTCGAAAATCTTGAAAACTTATGGGGTGATCTTTTATCCACGGGAGCCGAGTGGGGTATTCGACCCGTCGGGCAAGCCGCCCTCGAAACCTGCCGCATCGAAGCGGGCAAGCCGCGCTATGGGATCGACATGAATGAAGACACGCTTCCCAACGAGGCCGGGATTCAAGAACAGGTCATCAGTTACACCAAGGGCTGTTTTCCCGGACAGGAAGTCATTGCCCGGATTAAAACCTATGGTCACGTTAACAAACAGCTTTGTGGTCTTATTCTAGAAGGGGAAACCCTGCCGAAACAGGGTGCGGAAATTTTTCACGATAAAAAGTTAGTGGGACGGGTAACTTCAACCACAAAATCTCCCTTGCTCGGAAAAATTATTGCCATGGGCTATTTACGCCGCGAAGCACTTGAAGCAGGCACAGCGCTCTCTGTGATGCTTGATTCTGAGGCAATCCCGGCCATAAGCACCTCCCTTCCCTTTTATTCTAAACACGCCAAATAGTGAGGTTTTGCCATGACACCACCTGAAGATGATGTCGTTGTTTTATTGGAATTTTCAATGTCTCCACTCACAGTAGGAGAGAGTGTGAGCCAATATGTTTCCCGCTCGCTGGAGATCATCGACCTCAGTGGTCTTGCCTATAAACTCAATCCAATGGGAACGGTCATTGAAGGCCCCTGGCATGAGGTCATGGCCGTGGTCAAGGCCTGCTTGGATCGCATGCGACAGGACTGTGACCGGATTTCAACCATCGTTAAAATCGACTATCGCAAAGGGAAGACAGGCCGTCTGGCATCTAAAGTTGAAAGTGTGCAAGAAAAACTGGGGCGTAAGCTTTCGACTTAATCAGAGCTTCCCTAGGCATCGCTCAAAACACAAATCTTTTCTGGTTCATTGATTGAAAATCGTCGTTGATGAAAACATCCCTTTTGCGCAGGAAGCTTTTGGACGACTAGGGGAGGTGCTTGCCCTGTCCGGTCGCGCCATTTCTTGCGAAATGATACAAGATGCGACGATCCTCGTCGTGCGCTCCGTTACCCCGGTGAACGCAGCCCTACTTCAAGGCAGTGCCGTACAGTTTGTCGGAACCGCCACCGCAGGCTGCGACCACATCGACCAGGACTATCTTCGTCACAACAAAATCCTCTTTGCTTCTGCGGCTGGAAGCAATGCCAATTCAGTTGCGGAATACGTCATCAGCGCCTTATTCTTGCGTGCGTCTAAAAGGAGAGAAGTCCTTAGAGGAAAAACCCTCGGCATCATCGGGGTCGGACATGTTGGGTCATTGCTGAAACTTAAGGCCGAGGCCATCGGGATGATTCCGATTTTGAACGATCCTCCACTGCAAAGAGAGTCTGGAAAAAGTGAATACCGATCTCTTCAGGAAACGTGTGAAGCCGATTTTATCAGCCTCCATGTGCCCCTAAACGATGTGGGGGAAGACAGCACACGAAATCTGCTAAACGAAGACAGACTCCGCCGTATAAACCCTAAAACCGTCATCATCAATACCGCACGTGGGGAAGTCATTGATCCTGTCCCTTTCTTAAATCAACTGGAGAAAAAACAACTGGCACGACCCATTTTGGATGTCTGGTCAAATGAACCTTCAATCAACTGGGCTCTTTTAGAAAAGGTCGAAATCGGAACACCGCACATCGCAGGCTATTCTCTTGATGGAAAAGTGGCAGGAGTGCAGATGGTTTATGAGTCAGCCTGTGCGGCCCTGGGTGTGATGCCTTCATGGTCGAGACATGGGCTTAC
>JAADHI010000131.1 GCA_013151935.1 Candidatus Manganitrophaceae bacterium | reverse complement strand
GATATTTGGAACGAATGTGATATTTGTAAAGGGACTCCGCAGTAACATCGGGAAAAAAACCTTCCCAAATGGCAGAGTAGTCTTTCCGGAGGACCAATGGATGCACATCTGCCGTCCATCCATTAAAATCTCCAATCACAGAAACCGCACATGCCCCCGGTGCCCACACCCGAAAAAGTGTGCCCAGATGACCATCGCGACGGACACATCGGGCGCCCATTTTTTCATAAAGCCTCGCATGAGTCCCTTGATGGAAGGCCCTAATATCGGATTCACTTAAGTGATGCTCACTGTGTTTTTCTAAACTATTCCCCATTCGCAAGCCTTTTTAAAGATCCAAGTTGAAAGACAACAAGAGAATGGGCGAGTAGAGGAAATAGGTTCCCGCCGTTTTCCATGGATCTCCTGAGTCCTATCACTTCGTCTGCCGTATTGATCAAAACTTGCCAAAACACGTGCTCATGGTGGGCAGGCAAAAGGAAGGGAACCTCTGTCGCACTTGCGTTCATCAAGATCAGAAGGGTTTTTCCAGTAATGGCTTGGCCTTCCCGGTCGAGCTCTTCAATGGCATCCCCATCAAGCCGCATCCCCATGGCTTGAAAGCCCTCTGCATGCCATTGCTGATCACTCATTTCAGCTCCGCTGGGTGAAAACCACGTAATGTCTTTGATTTCAGATCCGCGAATTTTACGTCCCTGAAAAAACCGATGACGACGCAATACAGGGTTTTTTCTAATTTTAACAAGTGCTTGAACAAAAGAAAGAAAGGTCTTTTGTTCAACATCCAAGTCCCAGTGATACCACGTGAGTTCATTGTCCTGGCAATAGGCGTTGTTATTACCCTGCTGGCTGCGTCCCAGCTCGTCCCCCCCATAAATCATGGGAACTCCCTGGGAGAGCAATAAGGTCGCCATAAAGTTACGTTTCTGCCGCGCCCGCAAGGCTTTAATACGGGGTTCGTCGGTGGGTCCTTCTACACCACAGTTCCAGGTATCGTTATAAGACGCACCATCCCGATTATCCTCGCCGTTGTCGGCATTGTGTTTTTCGTTATAGGTCACAAGATCATGCAGGGGAAAACCATCGTGACAGGTCACAAAATTGATACTGGCATGAGGTCTGCGTCCCCCGTGTTCGTAGAGATCACTGCTGCCTGAAAGACGTGTCGCAAACTCTGCCACCTGACAATGATCACCCTTCCAAAAACGTCGGATCGTGTCTCTGTATTTCCCGTTCCACTCTGTCCAAAGCACAGGGAAATTGCCCACCTGATAACCCCCCTCACCCAGATCCCAGGGTTCCGCAATCAGTTTGACCTGTGAAATGATCGGGTCTTGATGAATGATGTCAAAAAAAGATCCCAAACGGTCTACATCGTGCAGTTCCCGCGCAAGCGTACTGGCCAAGTCAAAACGAAACCCATCCACATGCATATCCTGAATCCAATACCGTAGACTGTCCATAATAAGTTGGAGCACATGTGGCTGTGTCATATTGAGGGTATTACCACAGCCCGTGTAATCAATATAACGATCCATTGCAGATGGATCGAGACGATAATAGGCGCGGTTGTCAATGCCACGCAAAGAAAGTGTGGGACCAAATTCATCCCCTTCCGCGGTGTGGTTGTAAACAACATCAAGAATCACTTCAATGTTGTTCGTGTGTAGGGTACGCACCATCATTTTAAATTCGTCGACAGGACTCATGATGCCTGAGCCGTAACGCAAGTCCGGGGCAAAAAAAGAAAGAGTGTTATATCCCCAATAATTGGACAAACCCTTTTTAACCAAAAAATGATCATCAATATGGTGATGCACAGGCATGAGCTCTATTGCGGTCACACCCAAACCATGTAAATGTTCAATGACGGATTCTGAAATGACCCCAGAGTAGGTGCCGCGCAATTTTTCCGGGACATTCGGATGCTGCGCCGTCAAACCTTTTACATGGGTTTCGTAGATCAGGGTCTCATTCCAAGGATGACGGGGCGCTTTGTCATCACCCCAGGAATAAGCCGTATCCACCACTTTGGCGAGTGCGGCAAAAGCTGCATTATCGCGGGTGTCTGCACCCAAACCTTCCCCCAAAGTATAGGCCGACATTGCATCATGCCACTGAATGGTGCGCGCTATTTCTTTTGCATATGGATCAATAAGCAGTTTTGTTGGGTTAAAACGATGCCCGGAAATGGGATCGTAAGGGCCATGAACCCGATAGGCATAAAGACATCCCGGACGTGCGTCCGGGAGATAAATGTGCCAGACCATATCGGTCTGCTCACTTAAGAAAACGCGCTGGGCTTCTTTTTTGTCATGCACGGCGTCAAAAAGACAAAGCTCAACCTTGCTGGCATGTTGGGAAAAAATGGCGAAATTGACCCCTTTTCCATCCCAAGTCGCGCCCAAGGGATAAGGATTTCCTGGTGTTACTCTCATTGAAACCCCTTGATTACCTTAATAAAAACAAAAAAATCCTGCACGATCCAGCCGGAGGCGAGTGTAGCACTCTCCTTTATTTGTATCAAGATGAGGACATCAAACGCGACTCACCACACATATTCCATGACCCATAACAACATAAATAATCTCTATTATCTCCTATTTTTTGCTTCCACGAGCAAGTTAAATATGTATATGATGAAAAAGCAGAGACGAAATTGGATCTAGATAAGAACGATTTCTCCTGCTCTTTCACCGAAGGATAGCGGTGGAAGGGAGGTGTTTTGCCATGGGAATACGCATTATTTTTCCCAAACGAACGAGAGAATAGCATTGATTTACAAGGTACTTTTGACCATGAAGAGACTTTAAAAAAATGTCATTTTATGCTAAAATGTTCCGCCAAGATCGCTATGATCGCCTTCTGAAAAAAGAGGACGGAACCTCTTTTCATTATCGGCAAAACATATCATGGCGATTGAAGCCGGGTGGGGACAAAGTGCCCCCCATCACAAAAATATAGAGAAGGGATACAGATTCGATGACGGAAACATTGAAAAAAGTGATTCTTCTGGTTGACGACGACCCTGCGATTCTTAATGCATTTAAACAGCTTTTCGGGCAGAAGTACGAGCTTTCTTACGCAGAAAGTGCAGAAGATGCACTTCACATTTTTAAGCAGAAAAAAGAATTCAATCTCATTATTTTAGATTATCGTCTTCCTGATATGGATGGGATCGCGCTTTTCAAAAAAATCAGGAAAGAAGACCGGGTCACCCCGATTCTTTTCATCAGCGCTTATGGGAGCAAAGAAGTCCTGGCACAAATGATTGATGTTCGCCCCCATGGTTTTATCGATAAACCCTGGAACAACGAAGTGCTCGAACAGAAAATCGCCCGACTCGTGGGCACCAATCCTTTCCAGCAGGTTCATGAGACATTGAATATCCCCATTCATTCTCTGTCCATTAAAATTTTTCGAGCCGTGCAATATATTGACCGACATCACAGTTCCTCAAACCTCTCCCTCGAAGGCGTTGGGAATGCGGTCTCTCTGCACCCCAAGTATCTTTCCGCCTCTTTCAAAGAAGAGTGCAGAATCGGGTTTCACGATTATCTCATAGAAATTCGTATTTTTCGTGCGACACAACTCTTAAAAGACCCTCACCGTATCATCAAACAAGTCAGCAGTGAGGTCGGTTTTTCGGATCAGGGATATTTCTGCAAAGTTTTTCAGAACAAGGTCGGTCTGTCCCCTTCAATTTATCGAAAAGAATTTCTTGCACGAAGGAGATAAAAAGATCATGCCCGACAAGACAAGGGTGCTTCTTCCCTTGTCTTTCGGACAAGATTAGTCCGACCTTATGTCAAACCTGATTTCTGGACGTCTTCCTGCGGGTGTACGGCCCCAGTCTTATACACTCGACTTGTTTGTTCAACTGGCAGAGAAAACCTTTTCAGGAAGACTGCTCATTTCGCTCAAGGTCGAAAAGTCCCTTCAGACGATCACGCTGCATGCGCTCGACCTCATCGTCACTGAGACCCAACTTTGTGGACAAGAAGCCCTCGTTTCCATCCATCCCTCGGATGAAACAATGACGCTCACCTTTCCAGAAACGATCCCGCCAGGAGAGCAACAACTCTCACTCGCATTTTCTGGAAAACTCAATCAACAAATGCGCGGTCTTTATGCCACAGAAGTACAAGGAGAAACATTTGCGTTTACACAATTTGAGGCCACCGATGCCAGACGCATGTTTCCCTGTTTTGACGAACCTGCAATCAAAGCACGCTTTAAAGTCTCTCTAAATGTCCCAACACATCTCACCGCGCTCTCCAACATGCCTATTGTTGAAGAAAAAAAAGTAGGCAATCTTAAAAAGGTCACTTTTGATGAAACACCTCTGATGTCAACCTACCTACTTGCCGTCGCCATCGCCCGCCTTGAAAAAAGAGAAATCCGCGTTGGCGAAACAGCCGTCGCGGTTTGGACTTTGGCCGAACAAGTTTCGCTCGGAAGTTTTGCACTCAAAGTAACGCAGGCCGTTTTACCGCTTTTGAATGACTACTTTGACTTGCCTTGCCCCACCCCTAAACTCGATCTTGTTTGTGTACCCGATTTTGCGATGGGGGCTATGGAGAATTGGGGCGCAATTTTTTTCCGTGATGCCTGCCTGCTTTTGGACGAAAATCGCTCCTCAACCGCAACACAACGTCGGGTGGCCGACGTCATCACCCACGAAATTGTGCATCAATGGTTTGGCAACCTCGTGACCATGCACTGGTGGGATGATCTCTGGTTGAACGAGTCCTTTGCCACCTGGCTCGCCTGTAAAATTGTAGACCAATGGCGGCCAGAGTGGGATTTTTGGCTCTCCTTCCAAGAGGGAAAGGCTGTACCACTCGCGCTTGATGCCCTCGAAAATAGCCGTGCGATTCAAGCAGACGTTAAAAATGCCGCTGAAATTGAAGAAATGTTTGATGCCTTAACCTACGAAAAAGGTGGAGCCTGTCTGCGCATGATCGAAAATTTTTTAGGAGAATCGGTCTTTCGTGAAGGTATTCGCCGCTACATAAAACAATTTCAATACCAAAATGCATCCGCCGACGACCTTTGGACAACACTTGAAAGATCCTCGGCCCAGCCGCTCAAAAAAATCGCGAAAGATTGGTTTACCCGCCCTGGCTTTCCGCTGATCAAAATCAAAACATCGGGTGATACATTGAAGACCCTGCATCTCTCTCAGCAACGTTTTACAGGCAAAAAAACCGGGACAGACTTAAACCCGTGGATCATTCCAATGACCCTCAAATACGAGGATGATGAAAGCATTCACGAGCAACACATTCTCATGGACAAACAGGAAATGGATCTCACGCTTCCCGTGCAAGGATCACTCAAATGGATTTACGGCAATGCCTCTGAAGCGGGTTTTTATCGAACAGCCTATGAGGGAAGGACTGCAAAGGCCTTATCTGAATTTGCGGCAAAAGCGCTTCACCCCATTGAAAAAATTGGATATTTGGGAGATTTATGGGCTTTAAGCTCTCGGGGAGATCACCCCATTTCCGTCTTTATGGAGGCCCTTTGTCATTTTAGAGGCGATGCCAGTCGCGTACTGGTTTCAGAGATCTGCTCTTATTTGGAAATTCTTTCGCGTCAGATCGTCCTGCCAGCCGACCATTCACGCTTCGCGGCATTTGTAGATCAGCAACTCACGCCACTCTGGAAAAAGTGTGGCTGGGATGCTGATAAAGATGAAGACGATGAAAAACGCCTGGTTCGTGCAGACCTACTATGGGCCTTGGGTTCTATCGCACAGGATGAAGAAATTTTATCAGAGCTACCAAGACGACAAACCCTCTACCAGGCGAGACCACACTCCATCGACGCAAGCCTTGTGGGAACACTCATTCGTCTTTGTGCCCTTTCAGACGGGGGAAAGCGATTTGATCAATTCATTGAAAAATTAGAACGCAGTAAAACCCCAGAGCAACGGGATCATTACTTGCTTGCTTTGGCCACATTCAACAAACCAGCACTCGCCTGTAAACTCATTGATCTATGCCTCTCCAATAAAATGCGTGCACAAGATATCT